>NZ_JBQEPK010000033.1:0-67426 GCF_052045615.1 Methylobacterium sp. 22177
ACCCGGGTCTTCGACCAGAGGTGATGGTTCTCGTCGATCTTCACGTAGCCTTCGGGCGCGCCCTTGAACTCGATCCCGGGCGAGGCCGCCACCACCTTGTCGACGTCGAACGAGCCGGCCTTCTCGCAGGCCATCTTCCACAGGAACGGGCCGAGATAGGCCGCCTGCGTCACGTCGCCGATGACCGTCTTCTCGCCCCACATCTTCTTGAAGGCGGCGACGAACGCCTTGTTGTTCTCGTTCTGGATCGACTCGAAGTACTTCATGCAGGCGTAGGCCCCGGCGATGTTCTCGCCGCCGATGCCGTCGATCTCGTCCTCGGTGACCGAGATCGTCATCAGCACCTGCTTCGACAGGTCGATGCCGGCCGCCTTCAGCTGCTTGTAGAACGCCACGTTCGAGCCGCCGACCACGTCGGCGAAGATCACCTTCGGCTTGGTCAGCTTGATCTTGTTGATGACCGAGTTGAACTGCGTGTGGCCGAGGGGGAAGTACTCCTCGCCGACGACCTTGCCCTTGAGCACGGTCTCGATGTGCCTGCGGGCGATCTTGTTGGAGGTGCGCGGCCAGATGTAGTCGGAACCGATGAAGTAGAAGCTGTCGCCGCCCTTCTCCTTGTGGACCCAGTCGAGGCCGGCGAGGATCTGCTGGGTGGCCTCCTGGCCCGTGTAGAAGACGTTCTTCGACTGCTCCAGGCCCTCGTAGAAGGTCGGGTAGTAGAGGAGGCCGTTGTACTGCTCGAAGACCGGCAGCACCGCCTTGCGCGACGCCGAGGTCCAGCAGCCCATCACGGCGGCGCAGTGGTCGTTGACGAGGAGCTTCTTGGCCTTCTCGGCGAAGGTCGGCCAGTCGGAGGCGCCGTCCTCCTGGATGATCTTGATCTTGCGGCCGAGCACGCCGCCAGCGTCGTTGATCTGCTGGATCGCCAGCTTCTCGGCTTCCTGCGCGCCCGTCTCGGAGATCGCCATGGTGCCGGTGATCGAGTGCAGGATGCCGACGGTCACCTCGCTGTCGGTCACCGCGAGGCCCGTGGTGTTGACCGCCGAGGTCGGCGGGGCCGCCCAGGCCGACCGCGGCATCAGCGCCAGTGCCGGGGCGCCGGCCAGCCCCATGAGCAGTTTGCGCCGCAGCGGGGAGCGCAAGCCGTGATCGGCGCCGGTCTCGGTGTCGTCTGCCATGTGCCTGCCCCTGTTCGCGTCCGGGCCTTGAGAGGCGGTCCGGATCGACGAGCGCAGGCTAGGTCCTGGGTTGCGGTGCGGCCTATACGCGATTTTGCGTATGGCCGTGCTCTTGCATGCGTCGCACCATCGCGGCGGAATACTTTGAGGTCGGGGTGGCTGAGAGCGCGAATAGTGTGGGCACCGCGCCGGTGCGCGATGTTTCGCGCGCGCGTGACCGCCCACGCGCCCTGCCGCCCGGGACCGGCGGTCGGATCGGCCCGGCCGGGACCCCATGAGCGGTCCGCAGCGCATCATCCCCATCCGCCGGGACTACAACCGCTTCGTCGCCGACGAGACGCTGGAGGATTACGCCCTCCGCTTCACCGCCAAGAAGGCGCGGCGCTGGTCGAGCCTCGAGGTCGCGCAGACCGCCCTCGGCTCGATCTCGTTCCTGGCGCTGGAGGCGATCGGCGGGACGCTGGCGCTGACGGCTGGCTTCCCCAACACGGTCGCGGCCGTGCTGGTCGTCGGCCTGATCATCTTCGCCACCGCGGCGCCGATCACGGTCTACGCCGCCCGGCACGGCGTCGACATGGACCTGCTCACCCGGGGCGCGGGGTTCGGCTATCTCGGCTCGACCGTCACGTCGCTGATCTACGCGAGCTTCACCTTCCTGTTCTTCGCCATCGAGGCGGCGATCATGGCGCTGGCGCTGCAGCTCTGCTTCGGGCTGCCGCTCGGCATCGGCTACCTGCTCTGCGCGGGGGCGGTGATTCCCCTCGTCGTCTACGGGATCCGGCTGATCAGCCGGTTCCAGATCTGGAGCCAGCCGATCTGGCTCGGCCTGAGCCTGCTGCCGCTGATCTTCGTGGCGGCGCAGGGCGCGGGGCCGCTGCGGGCGCTCGCCGGCTTCCCGGGCCTCGACGGCGGCGGGGCCAACTTCGATCTCGCCCGGTTCGGGCTCGCCACCGGCGTCCTGCTGGCGCTGCTCGCCCAGGTCGGCGAGCAGGTCGACTTCCTGCGCTTCGTGCCGGAGCCACAGGGCCCGCGCGACCGCCGCTGGTGGCTGGCCGTCCTGTCGGGGGGCGCGGGCTGGATCCTGCCCGGGATGCTGAAGATCCTGCTCGGCGCCGCGCTGGCGGTCCTGGCGCTGGGCCACGGCGTCCCGGCCGAGCACGCTGCCGAGCCGACCCGCATGTACGCGGTGGCCTTCGGCTACCTGACGGGCGAGGGGAGCCGGGCGGCCCTGCTCCTCACCGGGCTGTTCGTCCTCGTGTCGCAGCTCAAGATCAACCTGACCAACGCCTATGCCGGCTCGATCGCGTGGTCGAACTTCTTCTCGCGCCTGACCCACAGCCATCCCGGGCGAGTGGTCTGGCTCGTGTTCAACGTCGCCATCGCGGTGCTCCTGATGGAGCTCGGCATCGACAAGACCATCGAGAGCACGCTGCCGCTCTACGCCTCCGTGGTCTCGGCCTGGGTCGGGGCCCTCGCCGCCGACCTCGCGGTCAACAAGCCGCTCGGCCTCTCGCCGCCGGGCATCGAGTTCAAGCGCGCCCATCTCTACGCGGTGAACCCGGTCGGCACCGGCGCCATGGCGCTGGCCCTCGCGGCCGGCGGCGCGGCCTATGTCGGCTGGCTCGGCGCGACCCTGCAGCCCTTCGCGCCGCTGCTGACTCTCGCCATCGCATTCTGTGCGGCCCCGGCGATCGCCTGGGCCACGGCCGGGCGCTGGTATCTCGCCCGGACGCCGAAGCAGGATTGGGGCGCGGCCGAGGTGGTCTGCCGGGTCTGCGAGCTGCCCTTCGAGGGCGAGGACATGGCCCATTGCCCGGCCTACGACGCGCCGATCTGCTCCCTCTGCTGCTCGCTCGACGCCCGCTGCGGCGACCTGTGCAAGCCCCATGGACGCCTGGAAGCGCAGGCGCAGGCCGCCGTCGCCCGGATCCTGCCGGGCCGAACCGCCGCCTGGATCGGCGCGCCGCTCGGCCGCTACCTCGCGGTGATGCTGACGCTCTGCGCGGTGATCGGGCTGATCCTCGGGATCGTGCACGCGGGCGCGACGATCGCCCACCCGGAGAATCGCGAGTTCCTGCGCACGGCGCTGACCAGCGTGTTCTTCACGCTGGTGGTGATCCTCGGCGTCGTGGCGTGGCTGTTCGTGCTCGCCCAGGAGAGCCGGCGCGTCGCCCAGGCCGAGACGATGCGCCAGACCGCGCTCTACCAAGCCGAGATCGCTGCCCACAAGGTCACCGACGCCAAGCTGCAGGAGGCCAAGGAGCGGGCCGAGGCCGCCAACCAGGCCAAGAGCCGCTACGTGGTCGGGATCAGCCACGAGCTGCGCACGCCGCTCTCCACCGTCCTCGGCTACGCCCAGCTGCTCGAGTCCGACCCGGCGATCCCGGCGCACCGCGTCAACGGCCTGCGGGTGATCCGGCGCAGCGCCCAGCACCTCTCCGGCCTGATCGACGGCCTCCTCGACATCTCGCGCATGGAGGCGGGACGCCTCCAGATCCACCGGGACGAGGTCCGGCTGACCGACTTCCTCGACCAGCTCGTCGACATGGTCCGTCTCCAGGCGCGGGAGGCCGGACTGGAGTTCCGGTTCTCGAGGCCCGAGATCCTGCCGGCGGTGGTCGCCACCGACGAGAAGCGCCTGCGGCAGGTGCTGCTCAACCTCCTGTCGAACGCCATCAAGTTCACCGAAGCCGGCACCGTCTCGCTGGACCTGAGCTACCGGAGCCAGATCGCCGTCTTCACGATCCGCGACACCGGCCCGGGCATCCCGGAGGCCGATCTCGCGCGGATCTTCGAGCCCTTCGAGCGCGGCTCGACCCCGGCCGCCCGGAGCACGCCGGGGACCGGGCTCGGGCTGACCATCGCCAACCTGCTGGCGCAGCTGCTGGGCGGCGAGATCACCGTGACGGCCGCCCCGGGCGGCGGCACGCAGGCGCGGCTGCGCCTGATGCTGGCCTCCGTGGCCCAGCCCGCGCCGATCGCCCCGCCCGCGCCGACGGCGTCCCCGGAGCGGGCCTACGCGGGGGCGCGCCGGACCGTCCTGGTCGCCGACGACGACAGCGCCCACCGCGCGCTGATGCGCGCGATTCTCGAGCCGCAGGGCATCGCCGTGCGGGAGGCCGGGTCGGGAGCCGAGTGCCTCGCGATGGTCGCGCAGGGTGGCGTCGACCTCGTCCTCCTCGATATCGCGATGCCCGGGATGAGCGGCTGGGCGGCGGCGGCGGCGTTGCGGCAGGCCGGTCATACCGGCCCGATCGCCATGATGTCCGCCAACGTCCACGAGATCAGCCCGACCCGCGGCGACGACGCCCCCCACGACGCGATCTTCGCGAAGCCCTTCGACCTGCGCGACGTGATGGAGCGGATCGGCAAGCTCCTGCACCTCGAGTGGACCGAGGGCGCCGCGCCGGCGCGGCCCGAGCCCGTCCCGGCCGCCGCGGACCTCCCGGGACCGGGGCCCGAACATGTCGGCGAACTCCTGCGCCTCGGCCGGATCGGGCACATCCGCGCCATCGAGGCCAAGCTGACTCAGATGGAGGCGGATGCGACCGTGCCGCCCGCCTTCGTCGCCCGCATGCGCGGACTGGTCGAGGGGTACGACCTGCGCCGCTACCTCTCGGTCCTGCAGGAGCTCGCCCGCCATGGCTGAGGCGCCGACGGTTCAGCCGCACCGGGACATCGTCCTTGTGATCGACGATTCGCCCGACACGCTGAGCTTCCTCACCGAGGCGATCGAGCGGTCCGGCGCCACCGTGCTGGTCGCGGTCGGCGGCGATCTCGCCCTGACCCTGGTGGACGAGATCACGCCGGACGTGATCCTGCTCGACGCGGTGATGCCGGGCCTCGACGGATTCGAGACCTGCCGGCGGCTCAAGGCCAAGCCGCAGCTCGCCGGCGTGCCGGTGATCTTCATGACCGGGCTGAGCGAGACCGAGCACATCGTGAAGGGACTCTCCGCCGGCGGGGTCGACTACGTCACGAAGCCCATCGCCCCGGACGAGATCCTGGCCCGGATCCGCGTGCATCTGGCGAGCGCCCGCGCCGCGCAGAGCGCCCGGGCCGCCCTCGACACCGCCGGGAGGACGCTGTTCGCGGTCGCCGAGGACGGCACGGTCCTGTGGTCGACGCCGCAGGCCGGGCGTCTGCTCGCCGGACTCGGCGCGGATCCGTCCGGCGCCCGCGCGCTGCCCGCCGGCGCCCGCGACTGGCTGCGTGGCTGCCTCGCCGGCGCCGCCCAGCCGCTCGCGCTGACCGATCGCGACGGCGTCGCCTACGCCCTGAGCTTCATCGGCCGCACCCCGGACGAGATCCTGCTCCGCCTGTCACGCGACGCGCTGTCGGCGGGGGTCGAGCGGCTGCGGGCGCGCCTGCCGGTCACCGGGCGCGAGGCGGAGGTTCTCCTCTGGCTGTCCCGGGGCAAGTCGAGCCGCGACATCGGCGAGATCCTCGGGCTCAGCCACCGGACCGTGACGAAGCACCTCGAGGGCATCTACGCGAAGCTCGGTGTGGAGAACCGCACGGCCGCCTCGATCATCGCGGCGCGGCACCTGCAGGATTGAGCCCGCTCGCGAACCGGTCGGCAGGGTTGCGGTGGCCGCGGATCCCCAAGCTTGTCCACAGGCCCGGGTGCTCGGGGAAACGCCTTGGTAAGCCCCGCCGCCTCACGGTCCCAGCTCAGCCCGACAAGCCGAGTCCGGATGCGATGATGACCAGCCAGCAGCTCGCCGACGAACTGAAGCGGATCGCCACCACACAGGTCAGCGACATCACGCGGGCGGTGAAGGAAGGCCAGAAGTCGATCGCCCTCAACGAGGTGCGGGACATGGCGCGGCGCCTCGGCCTGCTCGCGGACGCCTTCGATCCGAAATCCGCGGCCGACAGGTCCGAGCCCGCCGCCGATACCGCCGGCGATCCGCTGGACGACGCTCAGGCCGCCTGACACCCGTTGCCGGCGGTGTCCCGCCGGCCCCTCCGAGGAGCGCTCCATGGTCCGCGCCCATTTCACCATCCGCCTCGGCAACGCCTCGCTCCCGGCCTCGGCGGCCCAGTGGGTCGAGGATGCCGAGGCCGCCCGGTCGACCGCGCGCACGATCGTGCAGGGGCTGATGCGTCAGCACGGCGGCGACCCGCGCCTCATGGAGGCCGCGATGGTGATCACCGACGACGACGGCGCCGTTCTCCTAGAGATGTCCTTCTTCGACACGCTCTACCTGCCGGTCGAGCCGGTCCCGGACGCCGACCGGCGCCGGCCGCGCGCGCCGCGCAGGGCCGCGCCGCGGGGACTGACCGCCGCCCTCGGGCCCGTCCGGCGCCTCGCCGGCGCGCTCGGCATGCGCGCGCAGCAGCCCCTGTCCGGGCGGTGAGGCCCGCTCAGCCGTAGAGATCGCCGACCACGAAGCCGCGCGGCGCGAGGCGCTCGGCCAGCAAGCGCCGGTGGCAGCCGGCCGGATCGCGCTCGAAGCAGAGCAGGCAGATCGGCGACGCCTCGGCGAGCGCGGCGAGCTCGTCCAGCGCCGCGATCCCGGCGGCGGTATCCAGCACCTCCTCGCAGTAGATCCGGCGCATCAGCCCCGCGTCCCCGGCCCGCGCCGCCTGCCGGCCGGACTTCGGGGTGCCGAGGCTGCGCAGATGCGCGTAGCCGAGCCCGGCCTCGTGCAGGGACGTGCCGAGCGCGCCCTTCGAGAAGCCGCGCTTGCGCGAATTCGCCACTGCCCGGACATCCGCCAGCACCGCGACGCCGGCCGAGCGCAGGACGCCGACGAGGCGCTCCGGGTCGAGGCCTTCGTAGCCTATGGTAAAGAGTTGCTTACTCACGGTGTCCCGTCCGGACTCGCGTTGCGGAACCGCGACTTAGCCAGATGCGGGCCTGTGAACCAGCCGGGGATCGGCGCCGTATGTCGCGGGGATGCAACGCGTCCCGGAATTCCGCCGCAATGATCGCAAAGCTCCGTTAACCGCGCCGGGGCCATCGAATACGCCTGTCTGTGGCGCTTCTTCGGTGGCGGGCTAAACACTGATGTCGCGGATTTTAGAGCTTTCGCGGTCGCCGTTCGGGGAAGTCGCTCGGAACTTGAGCGAACGCCTGAGGCCGGCCCGTCGCCTCGCCGGCCGGTTCGCCGCCGCCGCCATCCTGGCCGGGCTCGCGGCCTGCGCGTCGAACAACGACTTCTACCCGACCAAGGGCGACGTGAAGCCCCATCCGGGCGTGGCCAAGGCCAAGCTTCACCCGATCCAGGGCATCGACATCTCGAAGTGGCAGGGCAACGTCGACTGGGCCTCGGTCCGGGCCGCCGGCACCCAGTTCGCCTTCATCAAGGCCACCGAGGGCGGCGACCACGTCGACGAGCGCTTCCGGACCAACTGGGACGCCGCCGCCCGGGCCGGCGTGCCGCGCGGGGCCTACCACTTCGTGTTCTGGTGCCGCTCCGCCAGGGAGCAGATGGACTGGTTCAAGAAGAACGTCCCGAACGACCCCACCGCGCTCCCGCCGGTCCTCGACGTCGAGTGGAACGGCCACTCGCAGACCTGCCCGAAGAAGCTGCCCAAGGCCCAGGCCCTGGCGATGGTCACCGAGATGCTCGAGGAGATGGAGCGCTACACCGGCAAGCGCCCGATCATCTACACCGACATCACCTTCCACAAGGACGTCCTGGAGGGCGAGCTCCCCGACTACCCGCACTGGCTGCGCTCCACCGCGGCCGAGCCCGAGCAGCGCTTCGTCAACCGCAAGTGGATGCTGTGGCAGTTCACCTCCACGGGCCGGGTCCCGGGCGTGCGCGGCGACGTCGACCGCAACGCCTTCTACGGCACGCCGTCCGAGTGGGCCTCGTTCCTGGCCACCGACTGCGACCCGCGCGAGCACAAGCGGCTCTCGGAGCAGGGTCTCTGCACGGATAAGTAGATGAAAGCCTTCGGCAAAACCTAGGTTAGTTCAGGGGCGCAGAGCGCGGGGTATGGCTGACGGGCCCGCGCACCGGCGGGCGAGCCTCGAGAGGATCCTGACGGGAAACTCTCCTCCCGCACCTCTCCGTCCCCCATGCCGATCGACTCTGCCGCCTCCACCGGCAACCTGCTCCTCGACGCGCTGTCTGGTTCGGACCGGGCTCTGATCGCGCCCCATCTGGAGCCGGTGACCTTCGCCAAGGGCGACACGGCGCTCTCGGCGGGCGTCGCGGCGAGCCACGTGATCTTCCCCCACGTCCAGACTGTCGTGGCGCTGATCGTCGCCACGCGGGACGGCAGGACGGCCGAGATCGCGAGCGTCGGGCACGAGGGTGCGATCGGCGGGATCATCGGAGAGGGCCGGCTGCCGGCCGCGGTCAGCGGGTTGGTGCAGGTCGGCGGGGCTGCGCTGCGCCTCGACGCGGAGCGTCTCCGGCAGGCTGCGCTCGGATCCGAGACGCTCCGCGACCTGTTCGCGCGCTACGCCGACTGCTTCCTGGCCCAGCTGTTCCAGATCGCGGCCTGCAACGCCCTGCACCCGATCGAGCAGCGCTGCCTCCGCTGGCTGCTGTCGCTGCAGGACCGGACCGGCGGCGACACCCTCCCGATCACCCACGAGTTGCTGGCCTCCATGCTCGGGGTCCAGCGCACCTACCTCACCCGGATCCTGCGGGTGCTGCAGGAGCAGGGCCTCGTCCGGGTCGGCCGCGGGCGCATCACGATCCTCGACCGCCGGGCGGTCTCGTACGCCGCCTGCGAGTGCCACGCCCGCGTGCGGATCCAGTGCGAGGCGGTGCTCGGCGCGGCCTACGGGGCCGACACGAACCGCCGGACCGAGCCGGCCGAGACGCTCTCGCGACTCCGGTGAGGGACCGGCGCGCGGTCAGTCGACGACCGGCACGCAGACCGGCGCCGCGAGACCCGGCACCGGCGCCACCACCACGTCGATCCCGTAGATCAGGCGCAGCAGGTCCGGCGTGACCGTCGCGGCGGCGGGCCCGTCGGCGACTAGGCGGCCCGCGTGCAGGGCGATGAGTCGATCGGCGCAGAGCAGGGCGTGGCCGGGATCGTGCGTCGAGAACAGCACGGCGATGCCGGCCTCGGCGAGGCGGCGGATCTGCCCGAGGACGCGGGCCTGATTGCCGAAATCGAGGCTGGCGGTCGGCTCGTCCATGACGAGGAGCCGCGGCTCGCCGCTGAGAGCCCGCGCGATCAGCGCGAGCTGCCGCTCGCCACCGCTGATCTCGGTGTAGACCTGATCGGCGAGGTGCCCGATTCCCAGGGCGGCCAGAGCCCGCTCGGCGGCCGCGACGTCGGCGCGACCGGGGGCGGCGAACGGGCCGAGCCGGCTCGCCCGGCCCATCACGACGACCTCGCGCACCGTGAACGGGAAGAACGCCGCGTGCGCCTGGGGCACGGCGGCGATCGCGCGGGCCACGGCGACCCGCGACAGCCGCGACAGATCGGCGCCGTCGAGGATCACCCGCCCGGCGCGGGCCGGCAGCAGGCCGAGCAGCGTCTGGAACAGCGTGGTCTTGCCGCCGCCGTTCGGCCCGACGAGGCACATCACCTCGCCCGCGGTGAGGTCGAAAGACACGCCCTGGGCGACGGTGCGGCCGGCCGTGCGGCCGCCGTACCCGACGGCGAGGTCCCGGACCTGGAGCAGCATCAGCTGAAGCCCCGGCGCCCGGACGCCAGCAGCCAGAGGAAGAACGGCGCCCCCACGAGCGCCGTCAGGATGCCGAGGGGCACCTCGACGGTGCCCAGATTCCGCGCGATCAGGTCGACCAGCACCAGGTAGCCCGCGCCGAGCACCAGCGAGGCCGGCAGCAGGCGGCGGTAATCCGGCCCGACCAGGAGCCGAGCGACGTGCGGCACGATCAGCCCGATCCAGCCGATGACCCCGGTCATCGCCACGGCCGCCGCCGTGATCAGGGTCGCGCCGGCGATCAGGACGGGACGGAGCAACCGAGTTTCCACACCGAGGGCCCGCGCCTCCGCGTCGCCGAGACTCATCAGGTTCATGCGCCAGCGCAGGAGCACCAGGGGCACGAGGCCGAGCAGCATCATCGGCAGGGTGGCGGCGACGTCGCCGAGGGTGACCGAGGACAGGCTGCCGAGGAGCCAGAACGTGATCGCCGGCAGCTGGTTGTAGGGATCGGCCAGGACCTTGAGGAGCGAGATGCCAGCTCCGAGCACCGCCCCCACCGCGACCCCGGCCAGGACCAGGGTCAGGACCGGATCGTGCCGCCGCACGGCGAGGCCGACGCCGTAGACCGCCGCGACGGCGCCGAGCCCGCCCAGGAAGGCCAGGGCCTGGATCGGGGCCACCGGCAGGCCGAGATAGATCCCGAGCACGGCCCCGAGCCCGGCGCCGGCCGAGACGCCGAGGATGTCGGGCGAGACCAGCGGGTTGCGGAACAGGCCCTGGTAGGTCGCCCCCGCCGCCGAGAGGGCCGCGCCCACGACCAGCGCGGCGATCACCCGCGGCAGGCGCACCTGCATCACGACCGTCTCCGCCGTCGCCGGGGCCCGGGCCGGCAGCCCGAGCAGCCGGTTCCCGAGGATGGCGGCGAGGTCCGCGGGCGCGACCGGGTACTTGCCGACAGCCAGCGCGAGGGCGGTCAGCGCCAGCAGGGCGAGCCCGGACAACAGCGCAGCGGGCAGGCGGCGTCGGGCGAGCGCCCGGATCATCACGGCGGCGGCCGGGACGCGGCTCACCGGGCCGGGCCCGGGGACGAGCCCGGTGTCGAGCTCGGCCGAGCGCCCGGCGTCGGGGCGAGGAGAGCGGCGACCTGACCGGCATCAAGGTCGACGTGGTAGAAGCGACTGTAGAAGGCGCGCGCCACGTCGGGCATCGGCTGCGGGAACAGGTCCGGACGGAGCCGGGCCGCGAGCCAGCGCAGGCCGATCAGCCGGTTGACCCCCGGCGGCGCGTCGAACCACGGGAACGGCTGGAGCGGCGCCACGTAGACCCGCCCGCTCCGTACGGCCCGGACGTCCCGCCACAGCGGGTCGGCGCTCAGCCCGGCCGCGAAGGCCGGATCGAGGGTGACGATCACGTCCGGATTCCAGGCGAGAACCTGCTCGGGCGAGACGTTGCCGAGGCGGCCGCCACCGTCCTGCGCGACGTTGCGGCCGCCGGCGACCTCGACCAGCTCGGTGTTGATCGATCCGGCGAACCCCGTCTCCAGCCCGCGCGGCCCGCGCGCGTAGTAGACCCGGGGCCGCTTCTCCTCCGGGACCGCCGCGACGGCGCGCTCCACCGTGTCGGCGAGACGCTGGGCCTCCGCCGCCAGGGCGTCCGCGTCGGACTGACGGCCCAGGGCCGCGCCGAGCTGCCGATAGGCTTCCGGGGTCTTCGCGAGGCTGCCGTCCAGCAGGATGTAGGGGATCCCGGTCTGGGCCTGGACCCGGTCGGCGAGCGACGCGTAGGTCGGCCCGAGGCTGCCCGAATCCACGATCAGGTCGGGCTTGGCGGCGAGCACCGCCTCGACATTCGCGGTCCCGCCGCGCCCGGTGAGGCGGCCGTAGGCGGGGAGCGCGCGGGTCCGGGGCTCGAGGAAGGGCATCGCCGCGGGATGCGGGGCGCTCACCCATCCGGCCATCAGGTCGGGCGCCAGGGTGTAGAGCAGCACCGCGGCGGGCGGTCCCGCGGCGAGCACCCGCCCGACCCGCTCGGGGAGCTCGACCGTGCGGCCGGCCGCGTCCGTGAACGGGCGCGCCGCCGCCCCGCCGGACGCCGCCAGCAACGCGATCAGCGCCGCGGCCAGGGCGCGGCGGCGGCCGGCTCTCGGCGCCATCAGGCGGGCTTCCGCTCCAGGATCTCGATCAGCGCGCCGTCGGGTCCCTCCACGAAAGCGATCCGCAGGTCGGGACCGCGCGCCGTGATGCCGGTCCGCACCGTCACGCCCCGGGCGATGAGATCGGCCATCGCGGCCTCGATGTCGGCGACGCGCAGCCCGACATGCTCGATCCCGAGACAGGGCGTGGCGGTCGCCGGCGCGATCTCATCCGGGGCCTGCTCGATGAAGACGGCGAGGCCGCCGAGGTCGAGCACGACCCGCTGCACGGGGTCCGCGCCGACGCGCTTCACCTCCCGGGCCCCGAACGTCTCGACGTAGAAGGAAGCGGCCGCGACGGCATCGCGGCTGCGCAGGTGGAGGTGGTCGCAGGCGTAGTGCATCGGCTCTCCGGCCCCGGATGACATGGGCGGGTGCGGCCCCCGGTGCCGTCGCGCCGGAGGCGCCGCTGCGCGCCGGGTCCGACGATAGGGCCGGCGCGGAGCCGCGGCGAGACCGGCCGCTTGACGTTCGGCACGAACCCGCAGACTTTCGCCGCCAGGACCGTTGCAGGGATGCAACATCCATCCCACATCCCGGTGGCGAACCCACATCGCACAGCCAACCGCACAGCCAAGAGATCCATGCGCAATCCCTACGACGTGCTGGGCGTGGCCAAGGGGGCGAGCGAGGCCGAGATCAAGAAGGCCTATCGCAAGCTCGCCAAGGACTTCCACCCCGACCGCAACAAGAACGACGCGAAGGCCAAGGACCGGTTCGCCGAGGCGAACTCGGCCTACGAGATCCTGGGCGACGCCGAGAAGCGCAAGCAGTTCGACCGCGGCGAGATCGACGCCGAGGGTAAGCCGCGCGCGACCGGCTTCGAGGGATTCGGAGGCTTCGGCGGCGGGCGCGGGGGCAATTTCGACTTCGAGAACATGGCGCGCGCCCAGCGCGGCGGCGGCATGGGCGGCGGCATGGGCGAGGACATCTTCTCGCACATCTTCGGCGAGGCGTTCCGCGCCGGCGGCGCCGGTCCGGGCGGCCAGCGCCAGGCGGCCAAGGGCGAGGACGTCGCCGCGGAGCTGCTGGTGACGCTGGAGCAGGTCGCCAGCGAGGAGAAGCTGCGTCTCGCTCTGCCCACGGGCCGTGAGGTCGACGTCGTCATTCCCCGCGGCGTGGTCGACGGCCAGACCATCCGGCTGCGCGGCCTCGGCCAGAGCGGCGGGCCCCGGGCCGAACCGGGCGACGCCCTGCTGACCATCCGGATCCGGCCGCACCCGCGATTCACCGTCGAGGGGGCCGACCTGCGCACCGGCGTCGACGTCCCGCTGGAGGATGCCGTGCTCGGCGGCACGATCCGCGTGCCGACGCTCACCGGCGCCGTCGAGATGAAGATTCCGGCAATGACGAGTTCCGGCCGGACCTTCCGCCTCCGCGGCAAGGGGCTGCCGAAGAAGGACGGCACCCGCGGGGACCTGTTCGCCACCACGGCGATCGTCCTGCCGGAGGGCGAGGACGCGGCCCTGACCGAATTCGCCCGCGGCCGCCGGGCCACCAACGCGGCCTGACGGGCGGGAACAGTCTTCGGGGCGCGCCTGACCGCGCTCGGTGGCGTCCCGGACTTCCGTCGCCGGGCCGCCTCCGCTAAGGAGGCCCCCCGGCCCCGAGAGGGGTCGCGCGGCTTCGGGATCGATCATGGCGGAACACGGGCAGGGCCTTCTGGCGGGCAAGCGGGGCATCGTCCTCGGGGTCGCCAACAACCGCTCGATCGCCTGGGGCATCGCCCGCAGCGCCCGCGCCCACGGGGCCGAACTGGCCTTCACCTACCAGGGCGACGCCCTGCGCAGGCGCGTGGAGCCCCTCGCCAAGGAACTCGACGCCCACGTGATCGGGCACTGCGACGTCACCGAGTCGGCCACGATCGACGCGGTCTTCGCGGAGGCCGCGAAGGTCTTCCCCGACGGCATCGACTTCGTCGTTCACTGCGTCGCCTTCTCCGACAAGGACGAGCTGACGGGCCGCTACATCGAGACCTCCGAGGACAACTTTACCAAGTCGCTCCTGGTCTCGTGCTACTCGTTCACCGCGGTGGCCCAGCGCGCCGAGAAGATCATGCGCCCGGGCGGCTCACTGGTGACGCTGACCTATTACGGCGCCGAGAAGTGGATGCCGCACTACAACGTCATGGGCGTCGCCAAGGCGGCGCTGGAGGCGTCGGTGCGCTACCTCGCGGCCGATCTCGGACCGAAGAACATCCGGGTCAACGCGATCTCGGCCGGCCCGATCAAGACCCTCGCCGCCTCGGGCATCGGCGATTTCCGCTACATCCTGAAGTGGAACGAGTACAACGCGCCCCTGCGCCGGACCGTGACGATCGGCGAGGTCGGCGAGACCGCGTCCTACCTCGTCTCCGACATGGCGGCCGGGATGACCGGCGAGATCCTCCACGTGGATGCCGGCTACCACGTGGTCGGCATGAAGAACCCCGAGGCGCCGGACCTCACCCTCGACAAGGATTGAGGCCTCGGTCGTCCGGGGCGCCGTGATCTGCGACGGCGCGACGGCCTGCGTGGCGCCTCCGCCCGGGTCTCTCGGCCGCGCCCGTGGGGAAGGCGGCGCAACCAGGCTGACCATCGTCACGCCTCGTCCGCCTCGTCGAACTCCCCCGAGAGCTTGAGGCCGTCGATCCAGGTCTCGCCGTCGCGCTTGATGACGGTGCGCGGCCGGACGTTGCCGTGCTGCGCGATCCCCGCCGCCAGCCGCTGCGAATGCGTCACGAGCCAGACCTGCGTCCGCTCCGCGGCCCGCGCGATCAGCCGCGCCAGGGGATCCATGAGATCGGGATGCAGGCTGGTCTCGGGCTCGTTCAGCGCGATGAACGGCGGCAGCCGGTAGCCGAGCAGCGCTCCGGTCAGGGCGAGGTAGCGCAGGGTGCCGTCCGACAGTTCCGGCGGATCGAAGGTCCGGGCGGGGAAGTCGGGGAAGCGCAGGCCGAAGCTCGCGTGACGGCCGGGCTCCGGGAGGACGAGCGCCGCGCCCGGGAAGGCTCCGTCGACGGCCGCGTCGATCTCGGTCGTGTCCTGCCGGATATGCGCCAGGGTGGCGAAGACGGCGGCGAGGTCCGCGCCGTCGGACGCGAGCGTCGGCGTCGTCACCGCGAGGCAGGGGCGACGCAGGGGCGACTCGGCATCCGTCCGGAAATCGTGGTGGAAGCGCCACCCCGTCAGGGTGAGGCGGACCGCGGCGATCTCCGGATGGCCGGTGGCGTCTAGGAGGCTCCCGAGGGCGGTCTCGGTGGGCAGCAGGTCCCCGCCGAGGGCGCGCTTCCGGCCCTCCGCGTCGCGGACGAACCCGCTTCGCCCGTCGCGATCGAGGATCACGGCCGTGCGGCCGCGGGTGCGGACCGTCAGGCGCTCGGTCTTGACCTGCGGCTCCTTCCGGAAGGCGGCGCCGAAGGTGGTTCCGCCGACCTGCTGCACCAGCCCGATCTCGACCGCGTAGACGAAATCCTGCGCGATCGTGTCGTGGCGGAGGGTCGCCGACAGGCAGATCCGCGCGGCCTCGCCCTGCCGCCGGCGGCCGGCCCAGAGGGCCGAATCCATGCCGCCCTCGGCGGCGAGGTCGCGGGTCAGGGTTCCCCGGGCGGCGGCCTGCAGAAGCTCCAGGGCCCGGTAGAGGTTGGTCTTGCCGGTGCCGTTGCCCCCGACGAAGACCGACAGCGCGTCGACCGGGACGCTGATCCGCCGCAGCGAGCGGTAGCCCGAGACCGCGACCTCCCGAACCACCAGCATCCCGGGCTCTCCCGCCTCAGTCCGGAACCGTCAGATCCGCGATGCCCTTGGCGGCCTCGGGGAATCGCGGGTCCATGGCCTCCAGCGTATCCGCCACGGTCCGGGCAATCACGTAGTTGCGGAACCACTTGTGGTTGGCCGGCACCACCAGCCACGGCGCCCGGGCCGTCGAGCAGCGGCCGAGGGCGTCCGCGAAGGCCTGCTGGTAGGCGTCCCAGGACTTCCGCTCGACCAGGTCGGCTGGGTCGAACTTCCAGTGCTTCTCGGGGTCGGCGATCCGGGCCTCCAGGCGCTTCTTCTGCTCCGCCTTGGAGATGTGCAGGAAGAACTTGAGGACCGTCGTCCCCGATTCGACGAGCAGGCGCTCGAAATCGTTGATCCGGCCGTAGCGGCTCTGCCAGACGGCGTCCGGCACGAGGCCCTTCACCCGCACCACGAGCACGTCCTCGTAGTGGCTGCGGTTGAACACCCCGATCATGCCGCGCCCCGGCACGCGGGCGTGGTAGCGCCACAGGAAATCGTGATCGAGTTCCTCGCTCGAGGGCACCTTGAACGAGGCCACGGCGCAGCCCTGCGGGTTCACCCCCTTGAGCACCGACCGGATCGTGCCGTCCTTGCCGCCGGTGTCGATCGCCTGGAAAACCAGCAGCAGGCTCCGGGCGCGCTCGGCGTAGAGGCGTTCCTGGAGGGCGACGATGCGCTCGCGCTCCGTGGCGAGGGCGTCCTTGGCCCAGTCCTTGTCGAGGCCGCCGACATCGTCGGGATCGACCGTGCCGAGATCGACGGGCGCGCCCGGCTCCACCGCCACGATGCCCGGCGCGGGGCGGATCGGCACCGGCCCGTGCTGGCCGAGCGCCGCCGGGACGGACTCGGCCACGGCGTCGACGCTGCCGGCCCAGCGGGCCGTCGACGGGCGGTGATCCACGGTGGGGCCATGCAGATCGGCCTCACCTGTCATGCCGTCATCGCGTTTGTGGCCGCGATGATGCTTGCCGTGCTTCTTGGACATGGGGCAGGACCTGTTTCCGGATATTGCCGACCGACGGCGAGAACGGCCGGTAATCCAGGCTGTTCCGAACGCCTGTGCAGGACGGGGTTGCGAGGTTGGGTACGATCTACTTCATCCGGCACGGCCAGACCGCCTGGAACGCCGAGGGACGCCTCCAGGGTGGGCGCGACACCGACCTCAACGCCCAGGGCGAGGCGCAGGCCGCCGCCGTGGCGGAGCGCCTCGCCGCCGCGGCGGGTCCGGCGCTGGCGGCGGCCGAGTTCGTCGCGAGCCCGCTCAAGCGCACCCGGCGCACCATGGAGATCCTCAGGGCGACCCTCGGCCTGGCGCCGGAGGCGTACCGCACCGATCCGCGCTTGCGGGAGATCGGCTTCGGCAGCTGGGAGGGCTCAACCTGGGCGGAGATCCGGCGCCGCGACCCGGCCGGGGCGGCCGGCCGCGACCGCGACCGCTGGCACTACCGCCCGCCCGGCCTCGGCGCCGAGAGCTACGCCGGCCTCGTCGAGCGCGTCGGCCCGATGATCGCGGCCCTGGAGCGGGACACGGTGATCGTCGCCCATGGCGGCGTCGCGCGGGCCGCCCTGGTGGCCCTCGGCCACCTCGACATCTACGCCGCGCCCCGCCTCGGCATCCGCCAGGGCGAGGTCCTTGTCCTCGAGCCCGGTGGCTGGCGCTGGGCTTGATCCTGTGCGCCGGCGCAGTGCAAAGCCGCCTCGATAACGGCATGATCGGCAGGCTATAGGGCGGCGGCCAGGACAGGCGCCGGCTCGAGCGGCCGGCCAGCGGAGCAGCGGATGAGCGACGTCGCCGAGAAGACCCGGCCCGGCCCGGCGGCCGGGGAGCCCGCGCCTCTCGGGAACGCGGCGGCGATCCTGCGCGGCGACCACCGGCCCGACCTGATCCGCGACGAAGTCCTGGCCGAGATCTTCCTGCACTCGGCCGCGACCCGGCCCGGCCATCCCTGCCTCGTCGACGGCGCCCGGGTCGAGGCTGGGGGCGTCCACCCGCACCTGACCTACGCGGACGTCGCCGCCCGGGCCGGCCGGACCGCCGCCGGCCTCGCCCATCGCGGCATCGGTCCCGGCGACGTCGTCGGCCTGTGGATGGCCCGCGGCCCGGACCTCCTCGTGGCGCAGATCGGCATCACGATGTCGGGGGCGGCGTGGCTGCCCTTCGATGCCGAGGCGCCGGCCGACCGGGTGGGCGTTTGCCTCACCGACGCGGGCGCGAAGGCGCTGCTCGTCTCCCCGGCGCTCGCCGCCGCGGCGCCGGACGCCGCGCCCGCGTTGACGCCCGCCGACCTCGACGCCGGAACGCCCGCCGACGCGCCGGTGCCGGACCCGCGCGCGGCCGGGCTGACGCCCGAGCACCCCGCCTACCTGATCTACACCTCCGGCTCGACCGGCGTGCCCAAGGGCATCGTCATCAGCCACGCCAACATCTGCCACTTCCTGAGGTCGGGGAACGCCCTCTACGGGATGCGCGCGGACGACGTGGTCTTCCAGGGCGCCTCGGTGGCGTTCGACCTCTCGATGGAGGAGATCTGGGTCCCGTACCTCGTGGGCGCGACCCTGTTCGTCGCGAGCCCCGCCATGATGGGCGACCTGGAGTCGCTCCCCGGCATCCTGGAGGCCGAGGGCATCACGGTGCTCGACACCGTCCCGACGCTGCTGGCGATGATCTCCGGCGACCTGCCGCGGGTCCGCCTCGTCCTGCTCGGCGGCGAGGCGCTGCCCGAGCCGCTGATCGCCCGCTGGGCGACGGGCGGGCGCCAGCTGTTCAACACCTACGGGCCCACGGAGGCCACCGTGGTGGCGACCGCGGCCGAGATGCGCCCCGGCGAGCCGGTGACGATCGGCGGCCCGATCCCGAACTACTCCGTCTACGTCGCCGGCGAGGACCTTTCCCTGCTCGGCCGCGACCAGCAGGGCGAGCTGCTGATCGGCGGTCCCGGCGTCGCGCGGGGCTACCTCGCCCGTCCCGAGCTGACGGCGGAGAAGTTCATCGCCAACCCCTTCGCGTCGGACGGGACCGACCCCGTCCTGTACCGTTCGGGCGACGCGGTCTCCCTCGATGCCGCGGGCCGGATCGTGTTCCACGGCCGGATCGACGACCAGGTGAAGATCCGCGGCTTCCGCGTGGAGCTGGGCGAGATCGAGTCCCGGATCCGCGCGGTGCCCGACATCAACCAGGCCGCCGTCGTGCTCCGGCAGGACGACGGCGTCGACCGCCTCGTGGCCTTCCTGATCCCGGAGCGGGGCCGGTCCATCGACGCCGCCGCCCTGCGCCGGACGCTCGCCGGGCAGATGCCGCCCTACATGGTGCCCGGCCATTTCGAGGTGGCCGAGACGCTCCCGCGCCTGACCTCCGGCAAGGTCGACCGCAAGGCGCTGAAGATCGCCCCGCTCACCGTGGTCGCCGCCGACGGCGAGCAGGAGCCGCCCGCCAACGAGACCGAGGTGGCCCTCGTCGCGGCCGCCAAGCAGATCTTCGGCAACCAGCCGATCGCTCTCGAGGGCGACTTCTTCTCCGATCTCGGCGGCCACTCGCTCCTGGCCGCCCGCTTCGTCTCGGCGGTGCGCGAGAACCCGCCGCTCGCCGGCATCACCCTGCCCGACGTCTACGCCCTGCGCACCGTGCGGGCGATGGCCGACGCGCTCATCGCCCGCACGGGCGGGATGGGGGCCGGGGCCGCGACGCGCGACCTGAGTTTCGAGCCGCCGCCGCTGCTGCGCCGGGCGCTCTGCGGCCTCGCGCAGCTCGTCGCGCTGCCCTTCGTGATCGCGCTGGCCACCGCGCAGTGGCTCGGCATGTTCGTGACCTACCTGCTGCTCACCGGCGGGGGATTGAGCTTCTTCGCCGAGCTCGGGGTGCTCCTCCTCGTCTACGTGGCGATCAACGGCGTGACAGCGGTGGCGGCGGTGGCCGGCAAGTGGCTGATCCTCGGCCGGACCAAGCCGGGCCGTTACCCGCTCTGGGGCACCTACTACTACCGCTGGTGGCTCGCGCAGCGGCTGGCGCCCCTCGTCCACGTGAAGTGGCTGCAGGGCTCGCCGGCCATCGCGATCTACCTGCGGCTCATGGGCGCCAAGGTCGGCCGCGACACCCTGATCTCCGACATCGAGATCGGCGCGCCCGACCTCCTGACCATCGGCGACGGCGCGTCCCTGGGCGGCCGCCTCGTCATCGCCAACGCCGAGATCGTCGGCAACGAGCTGGTCATCGGCACGGCCGAGATCGGCGCGGACGCGGCGGTCGGGACCTCCTGCGTGATCAGCCACGACACGGTGATCGGCCCGCAGGCGGAGATCGCCGACCTGACCACGATCCCGGCGGGCTCGCGGGTCGGCGCGGCCGAGCGCTGGGACGGCTCGCCCGGCCGCAAGGTCGGCATGGCCGAGCCGTCGGACCTGCCCGCGCCCGCCGAGGCGTCTTTCGCGCGCCGCGCGGCCTTCCTGGCGGCCTACGTCGTGCTGCTCGGCGCCATCCCGGCGGTCGGCCTGCTGCCGATCTTCCCGGCCTTCTTCATCTTCGACCAGATCTCGGACTCGCTCTCCGACATCACCGACGTCGACTACCACTGGTACCTGCCGATCCTCACGTGGCCCACCGCCATGCTGATGACCGCCGGCACGGTGCTGCTGATCGCCGGCATCCGCTGGATCGTGCTGCCGCGGACGCGGTCCGGCACCTACTCGGTCCACTCGCTGTTCTACCTGCGGAAATGGTCGCTGGCCCTCGCGGTCGAGGTGACGCTGGAGACGCTCTCGTCGCTGTTCGCGACCGTCTACATGCGGGCGTGGTACCGGCTGATGGGCGCCAATATGGGCCACGGTGCCGAGATCTCGACCAACCTCGCGGGCCGCTACGACCTCGCCGAGGTCGGCGCGAAGAACTTCGTCGCCGACGAGGTGGTGTACGGCGAGGAGGAGATCCGGCGCGGCTGGATGCACCTGGAGCCGACCCGTACCGGGGCGCGGGTCTTCGTCGGCAACGACGCGGTGGTGCCGCCGGGCGCCGTCATCCCCGACGACGTGCTCATCGGGATCAAGTCGAAGCCGCCCGAGAACGCCGCGATGAGCCCGGGCGAGACGTGGTTCGGCTCGCCGCCGATCCGGCTGCCGGCCCGCCAGAAGGTCGATCTCGGCTCGACTGCCCAGACCTACGAGCCCGGCGCGTGGCCGAAGATCCGGCGCGGCGTCTTCGAGGCCTTCGCGACCTCGTTCTCGCCGATGCTCTACATCACCCTCGCGATCACGGCGATCGACTGGTATTTCTACCCGGCCATCCTGGAGCAGGACTGGTGGGGGCTGGCCTACAGCTTCGTCGGGGCGAGCGTCGCCATCGCGCTGATCCAGTCCTCGGCGGTCATCGCCATGAAGTGGCTGCTGATGGGCGTCTACAAGCCCGGCATGCAGCCGATGTGGTCGTGGTGGGCGATGCGCACCGAGGCGATCGCGGTGGCCTACTGGGGCCTCGCCGGCAAGGTGCTGCTCGAACACCTCCAGGGCACGCCCTTCCTTCCCTGGGTGCTGCGGCTGTTCGGCGTGAAGGTCGGCAAGGGCGTGTGCATGCTCACGACCGACATCACCGAGTTCGACTGCGTCACCATCGGCGACTACGCCACGATCAACCGCGTCTCCGCGCTGCAGACCCACCTCTACGAGGACCGGATCATGAAGATCGGCCGCGTCGTCGTCGGGCGCGGCGTCTCGGTCGGCGCGTTCTCGACCGTGCTGTACGACACGAAGGTCGGGGATTACGCCCGCCTGCGGCCGCTCACCATCGTCATGAAGGGCGAGTCGATCCCCGCCAACACCGAGTGGGAGGGCGCGCCCGCGGTCCCGGTGGTCCACCGCGCCTGACCGACGGAACACGTCTAAGGTTCCGGCTCGCTGGCGGCGTGTCGGAGCGCCGCGGCTCGATCTGCGGGAGACGCCGGCACGGTGATGGCCTGTCCGACCCCGGCGTCTCAGGACCGTGCGGGGAGGGGGCAGGCCAAGGTCAGAGCCGGGCGGCGTCGCCGAAATCTGCGCAAGAGCCCCGCTAGACTCTGGGACGAATATGCCGGTGTACTAGCACCTTTGTCCCGTGTTGGAATTCTAATCTAGCTTATTGTGGCTTCCTCTTAGATAGAGTGTTATCGTGCCGAGGCCCGGATCGTTGCTCGGCCAGACTGCGATGCGGGGCGGGGACGGCGCCGACGTCCGGGTCGAGGATTGACAGTCGTCCGTGCAGCTTGATCCCGCCACCCTGCTGGTCGTCAGCGCGGCGACGACCTTCCTGGTCGGCACGCTGTTCATGGCCTCGTGGCGGCAGGCGCCCGAGTCGCGCGTGCTCGCCTACTGGGGTGCGGCGCATCTCGTGGGCGCGGCCGGATCGGCCGGCCTCGCGCTGCGCAATCAGATCCCCGACCTGATCTCCGTGGGCTTGGCCAACGCCGTGGTGCTCGCCGCCTACGGTCTCATCTGGAGCGGCGTCCGCTCGTTCGAGCACCGCGAACCGCGGCTGGGCATCGCGACGGCCGGCGCCCTGGGCTGGTGCGTCCTGTGCCTGATCCCGACCTTCTACGCGTCGATCGAGGCCCGCATCATCTACGCCTCGGCTGTGGCGGCGCTCTACTGCTGCGCGGCGACCGCGGAGATCTGGCGCGGTCGCGCCGAGCGGCTCGCCTCCCGGTTCGCCGCCGCCGCCATCCTGGGGCTGCACGGCACCTTCTACGTCGTGCGGATCCCCGCGACGCTGCTGGCGCCGCCGCAGCCGGGTCTCAGCCCGCTCGCGTCGCCCTGGGTGGCGATCCTGTGCTTCGTCACCCTGATGTTCTCGATCGCCTCGGCCTTCACCTTCATGGCGCTGGTCAAGGAGCGGGCCGAGCGCGAGCAGCGCATCGCCGCCTCCACGGACGCGCTCACGGGCGTGCGCAACCGCCGGGCCTTCGCGCAGGCCGCCGAGGCCGCGATCGCGCGGCACGGCGACGCCGCCCTGCTGCTGTTCGATCTCGACCGGTTCAAGGCCGTCAACGACCGCTTCGGTCACGGGGTCGGCGACGCGGTCCTCGTCGGCTTCTGCACCATGGCGATGACCCTGCTGCCCCGCGAGGCTCTGCTGGGCCGCCTGGGCGGGGAGGAATTCGCCTGCCTGCTGCCGGACGTGTCGCCCGCCGAGGCCCTGGCCCGGGCCGAGGAGCTGCGCCAGACCTTCGCGCAGCTCAGCATCCCCGAGCTTCCGGCTCTGCGCGTCAGCGTCAGCATCGGGATCGCGCAGGCCCGCGCCGGCATCGCGTTCGACGCGCTGATGCGGCGGGCCGACACCGCCCTCTACGTCGCCAAGAACGGCGGGCGCGACCGGGTCGCCGTGGCGGAGCCCGCCGCGACCCGCGCCGCCTGAGGCGGGCGCGGGCCGCTCACGCGAGGGCGCGGGCGGCTTCCGAGACCTTGCGGACCGAGGCGTCGACCACGCCCGCCGAGGCCGCGATCTCCGCCATGGCGGCGTGGACGGCGGCGACGCTCTGCGCGGCGGACTGCATGTTCTCGGTCATGTCGCGGGTCACCGCGGCCTGCTCGGTGACGGCGGACGACACGCTCAGGGAGATCGCGCTGAGCTGCTCGATCGTGGCGCCGATCCCGTCGATCGCCGCCACGGCCCGGGAGGTCTCGGCCTGCACGGCGGCGATCTGGGTGCCGATCTCGCCGGTCGCCTTGGCGGTCTGCTCGGCGAGCGCCTTCACCTCGGCGGCGACGACGGCGAAGCCCTTGCCGGCGACCCCGGCGCGGGCCGCCTCGATGGTGGCGTTCAGCGCGAGGAGATTCGTCTGGTCGGCGATGGAGCGGATCAGGCTCACCGCCGCCCCGATCCGGTCGGCGGCACCGGTCAGGCCCACGACGATCGCCCCCGCCTCCTCGGCGCGGGTGACGACGAGGTCCACCGAGGATTTCGCCTGCAGGGCGTGGCGGCTCAGCTCCTCGATGGAGGCGGCGAATTCCTCGGAGCCGGCGGCGACCGCCTCGACGTTCCGCGCGGTCTGGCTCGAAGACTCGGCGGTGTCGTCGGCCTGCCTGACAACCCGGCTCATCGAGTCGCGGATCGCCGCGATGTCGGCGTCGATGGCGCGCTGGCCCTCGGCCCGGCGCTGCCGATCCTCGACCTGACGGGTGACGTCGGTGGCGAACTTGACGACGGCGCAGGGCCTGCCGTCGGCGTCGAGGATCGGGTTGTAGGCGCCGAAGATCCAGACGGTGCGGCCGCCCTTCCCGATCCGCCGGAACTCGCCGGCCTGATACTCGCCGTTGCCGAGGGCGGCCCAGAACGCCGCGTAGCCGGCGCTCGCCGCCTCGGCCTGCGGCAGGAACATCCGGTGATGCCGCCCGCGGATCTCCTCGAGGGTGTAACCCATGGTGGACAGGAAGTTGGCGTTGGCGTCCGTGATCGTCCCGTCGAGGGCGAAGGTGATCACCGCCTGTGAGCGGTCGAGCGCCGCGATCTGACCGGCGTGGCGGGCGTTGCGGGCGCGCTCCTCGGTGATGTCGGTGGCGAGCTTGACGACCTTGGTCGGCCGGCCGCGCCGGTCGAGGATCGGGTTGTACGAGCCCTGGATCCAGACGACCTCGCCGGACTTCGCGACGCGGCGGAAGGCGCGGGCCTCGTGCTGGCCGGCGCGCAGCCGGTCCCAGAACGCGGCGTAGTCCTGGCCCGCGCGGTCGTCCTCCGGAACGAACACCCGGTGGTGCTGGCCGCGCACCTCGTCGAGCGTGTAGCCCAGAAGGTCGAGGAACAGCGCGTTCGCGTCGGTGACGGTGCCGTCGAGGTCGAACTCGACCCGCGCCATCGTCCGGTCGATCGCCGCGAGCAGGGCGTCGTCGCGTGAACCAAACATCGCCATCGGAGCCTGTGCCCGCCTGATCTGTAGAGTGGTGACGATCATAGGGGGACGCGCTTAAAAATCCGTCAATGGCATGTTCTCGCCGGGGTGCGAGCGGTCGCGCGACCGTGGAAGTCTGTCTAGCCTATATCGATTGTAGAGAAATGTATTTTCGCGGGCGTCGATCCGTGTCGACGTATATATCGTGCCCGGTCGATCGCGGGATATTGCAGCTCTCTGTCGCGTGGCCGGGATTGTGCGGCCGGTCATGCCTGGGCGCTGCCGCCCCGGTTGCCCGGCTCGCGGCCTGCGCTAGGAGGGGGCCGAGAGCCGGCGGCACGACGCGATCGAGGCCGATTCGCGGCACGGCACTGACGGGAGACCCGACATGGACGAGGCCACACGGATCGATCGTCTGGAGATGCGCCTCACCGAGCAGGACGCGACGATCGAGGATCTGAACCGGACCGTGACCGAGCAGTGGCGCGTGATCGACCGGCTCGTCCGGCAGCTGGACCTGCTGCGGGAGCAGGTGGAGGAGGCGGCTGCCCGGGCGGCGCCGCGGGGGCCGGAGCCGCCGCCGCCGCACTACTGAGGGGAGGGGCCGGTGCGCCGCGGCGCACCGGCCGAGACGTCAGAAGTTCGCCTGCGTGACGAACTTGGTGACCAGGTAGGCGTCGAGGGCCTCCGGGCCGCCCTCGCTGCCGTAGCCCGAATCCTTGACGCCGCCGAACGGGGTCTCCGGCAGGGCGAGGCCGTGGTGGTTGATCGAGATCATGCCGCTCTCGACCGCGTTCGACACCCGCGCCGCCCGCTCGGCGGACCGGGTGTAGGCGTAGGCCGCGAGCCCGTAGGGCAGGCGGTTCGCCTCGGTGAGCGCCTCCTCGTCGTCGGAGAACCGGTTGATCATCGCCACGGGACCGAAGGGCTCCTCGTTCATGATCCGGGCGGTCAGCGGCACCTCGGTGAAGACCGTCGGCTCGAAGAAGTTGCCCTGGTTGCCGATGCGCTTGCCGCCGGCGCGCAGCGTCGCGCCGCTCGACTCGGCGTCCGCCGCCAGCGCCGTGACCGCGTCGAGGCGCCGACCGTGGACCAGCGGGCCCATCTTGGTCTCGGGATCGAGCCCGTCGCCGACCTTCACCGACTTGGCGAAGGTGGTGAAGCCCTCGACGAAGCGGTCGAAGACCGAGTCGTGCACGAGGAACCGGGTCGGCGAGACGCAGACCTGGCCGGCATTGCGGAACTTCGAGGGGGCCAGGACGGCCACCGCCTTCTCCACATCGGCGTCGCCGAACACGATCGCGGGGGCGTGGCCGCCGAGCTCCATCGTGGCGCGCTTCATGTGCTCGCCCGCGAGCGCCGCGAGCTTCTTGCCGACGACCGTCGAGCCGGTGAACGAGATCTTCCGGATCACCGGGTGCGGGATCAGGTAGGTCGAGATGGCCTCGGGATCCCCGTAGACCAGCGAGAGCGCGTCGCCCGGAATGCCGGCATCCAGGAAGGCGCGGATCAGGGCAGCGCAGCTCGCCGGCGTGTCCTCGGGACCCTTCAGGATCACCGTGCACCCGGTGCAGAGCGCCGCCGAGATCTTGCGGACCGCCTGATTGATCGGGAAGTTCCAGGGCGTGAAGCAGGCCACGGGGCCGACCGCCTCGCGCACCACGGCCTGCAGCACGCCGTCGGCGCGGCCCGGGATGACGCGGCCGTAGGCGCGCTTACCCTCCTCGGCGAACCAGTCGATGATGTCGGCCGCGGCCAGGGTCTCGATCCGCGACTCGGCCAGGGGCTTGCCCTGTTCCAGGGTCATGATCCGGGCGATCTCGTCGACGCGGGCGCGCAGCAGGTCGGCCGCCTTGCGCATCACCTTGGCGCGCTCGAAGGGGGCGACTTTGCGCCAGGCCGGGAAGGCGCGTGCGGCCGCCGCCAGGGCCTCGTCGAGATCCGCCGTGGTGGCGACCGCGCACTGGCCGATCGTCTCGCCTGTGGCGGGGTTCAGGACCCCCAGGGTGTCCCGGTCGGCACCCGCGCGCCAGCGCCCGGCGATGTGAAGCTCGGTATCCGGATACATCGGTCGATTCCCGCTCGGCCGCACCATCGGCCGCAGGCGGAATGTGGCGATGTGGCGCGCCCCGGCAATCCCCGCGGCGGCATGGCTGGCGCCGACTGTATTCAGGCGGCGGCGCGGGCGGGCTCCGGCGCCTCGACGAGGGTCGCGGTGCCGTGGCGGGCGCGCAGGGTCGCGCCCTTGGGGACCACCCGCCAGCCCTCGCGGCAGCCGTCGATCGGCTCCGAGACCACCACGATGCCGCCCGGCCCCTCGCGGTAGTACAGGCTCGGCGGACGGCCGTCGCAGGCCCAGCGATAGGCGGTCAGCGTCTCGCCGTCCGTGAGCAGCGCAGTGAAGCGCAGCGGCTCGCAGACATTCGCCGCCTCCATCAGCTCACGGACGGTCTTCAGCGTCCGCGCCATCGCGCCGACGGGATCCGCCTCCAGGCCGTTGGCGAGGGCCAGGAGGAAGATCGCCTCCGAGTCGGTGCTGCCGCGGCGATGGTCGTAGTAGGAATCCGGGATCAGCGCCTCGAGGCGCCGCTTGATCCGGTGGTAGCCGCCGATCTGGCCGTTGTGCATGAACAGGTGGCGTCCGTACACGAAGGGATGGCAGTTGGCCCGGGCGGTGGCCGTCCCGGTCGAGGCGCGCACGTGGGCGAAGAAGGTCCGCGCCCGCACCTGCCCGCAGAGGTTCACCAAGTTCTCGTCGGACCAGGCCGGGGAGATATCGCGATAGACACCCGGCTCGGGCCGCTCCGCGTACCATCCGATGCCGAAGCCGTCGCCGTTGGTCTCGGTCTTCCCTTCGTCGGCGTGCAGCGACTGGTGCACCAGCGAGTGGGTCGGCGCGCAGACGAGGTCGGAGAGGAAGACCGGCTCACCGCTGTAGGCGAGGAAACGGCACATGTCGGACGATGATCCTTCAGCTCTGGGCCGCGTTCGGTCCGGCGAGACGCCCCCGCGCGGGTGGGGACGTTCGGTCGCAGGACGTTAACAGTCGGTCCACTCCGGTGAACAGTTTCTTAACCGCCCGGAAACTGCGCCATTTTCGTGCGTTCCGCATGAAATTGGGGCCGTCTGTCCGCAGGGCAGGCATTCGCCGTCCGAGCGAGGCGACTCTTGTGAGCCGCCTCATGAAGGATCAGCATGGCCGAATCGGGGAATCAGAAGTTCGCCCTACAGGCGACCGCCCGACGCGGGGCAAGGCACCGGCATCAGGAGACTTTAATGGATCGCGCAACGCCCGATAGTTCCGCCCCCGTGGCGCTCGTCGTGGAGGACGACGCGGCTGTGCGCGATCTCGCGACGGCGGTGCTCGAGGAGACCGACCTCGGCGTGATCGCCTGCGAGAGCGCGGAGGCGGCGCTCTCGGTGCTGGAGCGCGCGGACGTGACGGTGGCGCTTCTCTTCGCCGACGTGCGCCTGCCCGGTGCCATGGACGGAGTGTCGCTCGCCCAGGCGGTGAAGCGGCGCTGGCCGGACGTGCGCGTGGTCGTCACCTCCGGCGCGAGCCGGGACGCGCGGCTCCCGGACCAGGCGGTCTACATGCAGAAGCCCTGGCGGGCCCTCGACGTGCTGGTCCAGGCCGAGCACGCCACCATGGCGGCCAAGGCGGCCTGAGCTGGCGGCCAAGGCGGCCTGAGCTGGCGGCCCGAGCGCGTGCCGGCCGACCCCCTTCACGTCATCGCGAGCGCTGCGACCCGATCGCCGCTCGGCTGCGGCGCCGGGACCTCGAGCTGTTCCGGCTCGTGTCGCCGCGGGTCGGAAGGGTGACCCGGTTCGAGACAGCCGCGCCATGCCCCCTCTCCCGTGCGGGAGAGGGGACCCCGCGCCACACGCGGCTCGCGTGACCGGGCGCCTCCATCCGGCCGCGACGCAACCCAAAGAAGACGCAACCCAAAGAAAAAGCCCGGCCTGCGCGCGCAGGCCGGGCTTTCTCGTGACCGGAGCGATGTCGCTCAGGCGGCGGGGGCCGGGCTGACCGGGGTCTGGCCGGCGGCGTTGCCACCCTGGCCCTGCGCGGCGGACGGCGACGGGAAGCCGGGACGGCGGCCGCCGGCGGGGAAGCGGGGCTTCGGCTTCGGCGCGGCGATCAGGCCCTCGCGGATCGCGGTCTTGCGGGCCTGCTTGCGGGCGCGGCGGACGGCCTCGGCCTTCTCGCGAGCCTTGCGCACGGACGGCTTCTCATAAGCCTTGCGCTGCTTCATCTCGCGGAAGATGCCCTCGCGCTGCATCTTCTTCTTGAGGACGCGGAGCGCTTGATCGACGTTGTTGTCGCGAACGAGTACCTGCAACGGACTTGATCCTCTGGACCTGGATATCTGGGTTCACGTGGCCCGCCGCCGATCTGGAAACCGGCAACGTCCCTCGCCCGGTGAGAACCCGGGAGGGACGGGAACGTCGGTTTCCGAATCGGCGTGGAGCTCACGCCTTGACGGGGCTATTACACCAAGCGCGCACCAGTTCCAACCTGTCCGCGCGATCCATCTGCGCCTGCGCCGTGCTAGGTTGCGCGGATGAGACACGACGACTCGCAGCAATTCGCCAGCGACAACTATTCCGGCATCTGCCCGGAGGCCTGGACGGCGATGGAGGCGGCCAATCGCGGCCACGCCCCGGCCTACGGCGAGGACGCCTGGACTGCCCGGGCGGCCGACGCGTTCCGGGACCTGTTCGAGACCCCGTGCGAGGTGTTCTTCGCCTTCAACGGCACGGCCGCCAACGCGCTGGCCCTGGCGGCGTTGTGCCAGTCCTACCACAGCGTGATCTGCGCCGACTCGGCCCATGTCGAGACCGACGAGTGCGGCGCGCCGGAATTCTTCTCGAACGGCTCGAAGCTGCTGACCGTCCGGACGGAGGGCGGCAAGCTCACGCCGGAGGCGATCCGCGGGCTCGCCCAGAACCGCAGCGACATCCACTTCCCGCGGCCGCGCGTGGTGACGATCACGCAGCCCACCGAGACCGGGCAGGTCTACAGCCTCGCCGAGCTGCGGGCCCTGTCGGCGACCTGCCGGGAGCTGGGCCTCGCCCTGCACATGGACGGGTCGCGCTTCGCCAACGCCTGCGCGAGTCTCGGCTGCAGCCCGGCCGACATGACGTGGCGGTCGGGCATCGACGTGCTGTGCTTCGGCGGGACCAAGAACGGCATGCATGCCGGCGAGGCGGTGGTGTTCTTCGACGCCGCCCTCGCCGAGGATTTCGGCTACCGCTGCAAGCAGGCCGGACAGCTGGCGTCGAAGATGCGCTTCCTCGCGGCGCCCTGGGTCGGCATGCTGGAGAGCGGCGCGTGGCTCAGGAACGCGGCCCACGGCAATGCCTGCGCCCGGCGCTTCGCCGAGGCGGTCGCCGGTCTGCCGGGCGTGCGGGCGCTGTTTCCCGTCGAGGCGAACGCGGTCTTCCTGACGATGCCCGCGGCCACGATGGAGGGCCTGCGCGCCCGGGGCTGGCGATTCTACACCTTCATCGGCGGCGGCGCGCGCTTCATGTTCGCCTGGGATGCCCGGCCCGAGCGGGTCGACGAGCTTGTCGGCGACCTGCGCGCGCTGGCGGCCGCGGCGGCCTGAGCCGCTGGACACAGCGGTTCGGAGCCGCACCGGAGGTGTTTCGCGCGCCGGTGCCGGGTTTCCCTCAGCGGTGTGAGTACGCTGGCGCGACGTGCGCTCGCGATGACGGAGGGATCGGAAACCCGGGCTCGAGAGGAATGGAACCGCGCGAGGCCGCGGTTCGCCCCCTACAGCAGCGCCAGATCCGCCGGGTCCGCGCTCGGGAAGACCCGCCTCAGGCTCGCCGGGTCGAGCCCGTAGAGCCGCCGGATCAGGCCGCCCAGCAGCCCGCGATAGTCGGTGAGTACGGGATAGTCCCGGTTCTGGAACAGGTGCGCCTCGTCGGTCCGCACCTGCGGCCCCGCGATCCGGCCGCCGCGCACCCCGCCGCCGAGGATCCAGTAGACGCTGCCGTGCCCGTGGTCGGTGCCGCGGCTGCCGTTCTCCCGGAAGGTGCGCCCGAACTCCGACAGCACGACCACCACCGTGTCGGACCAGCCCGGCCCGATCTCCTCGGCGAAGCCCGCGAGGCCGCGCCCCAGCTCGCCGAGCCGGTCGGCGAGGTAGCCGGTGCCGGCGCCCTGGTTCACGTGCGTGTCCCAGCCGCCGACATCCACGAAGCCGAGGTTGAAATTCTCGCGCATCAGGCGGCCGATCCGCCGGGCCGACAGCTCGAAGCCCTTGGGCGAGACCGCCCCGCGGTCGGCCTGGCCGGCATGGTCCGAGATCGTGTGGTAGACCGCGTCGCGCACCCGGAACCCCTCGGTCACGGCGGCGGCCAGCTTGGTGTCGCTGTACATGGCGGCGATCAGGCGGGCCTGCCGGTCGTCGATGCCGGGCTTGCCGACGCCGTTGATGGCGATGTTGGGCACCGTCTCGCCGCCCCGGAAGATCAGCGGCATCTGGTCGGTGAAGGCGATCGGCCGGACCCGCGTCAGCTCCGCGGCGAGCCGGGCCATGAAGCCGGAATTGTAGTCGCGGGCGGCCCCGACCGTCTGGCCCATCTCGATCGTGTCCTGCGTCTCGAAATGGCTCCGGGTCAGGTCGTCGGTGCCGGCGAACGGCACGAAGGCGGCCTGGCCCCTGGCGTAGAGCGGCAGGAGCGTCTCGCGCAGCGCCGGGTGCAGGCTCCAGTCGGCGTCGAGCGCCAGCGCCGCCCTCGGGTCAGTGGTATCGGGCTTGGCGATCGCGAGGTTCGGCCGCGACCGGTAGTAGAAGTCGCTGCCGGTCGGGATCACCACGTTGGCGGCGTCGTAGGCGCCGCGCAGGAACACCACGAGGAGGCGCGCGTCGGCCTTCGGGGCGGCCCAGACGCGGCCGGCCACCGTCGACAGGCCGAGGGCCGCGGCGGCGCGGATCAGGTCGCGACGGGTCATCGCATGAACTCCGGCGAGGCGAGGTAGAGGGTGTTCCAGTCCTGCGGCGAGACGGCCTGTGCGAGGGCCGCCCGCGTCGCCGCCGACAGGGTGCCGGACAACGCCGCGAAGTAGAGCCCGTTCGCGAGCACCGGGAAGGCCGGCTCCTCGGGCTGATCGGGCAGCGCCGGCTTGAACAGGCCGGCCGAGCCGGACCCGATCTGCCGGGCGACCTCGAACCGCGTCGCGAGCTGTCCCGGCCCGGTCCAGGCGGCCGCATCGAGGGGGTAGCCGTCCGGCGTTGAGCGGTTGAACAGGCCCTCGCCGAGGCGGTTCAGCCAGCCGAGCACCGGGCCGGCGTTGCGGATGACGCGCTCGTCGTAGGCCATGCGCAGGGCCGAGAAGACGTAGCGGACCGGGTCCTTGAAGGCGCCGGCGCGCCCGGCCGCGAGGGCCGGCTCGCGCACCAGCGCCTCCATCACGGCGGCGATGTCGCCGTCGGTCCGCGTGAAGACGGCGGCGAGCCGGGCGACGAGCGCGTCGTCGGGCGGCTGACCGAGGAAGTAGGTCGCCAGCGCCCGGGAGACGTTGGTCGCGGTGGCGGGGTTGCGGGCGATCAGGTCGACCGCCTCCTCGACCTCGGCCCAGCCGCGGCCCCGGATGCGCGTTCCGAGGAAGACCTTGTCGCCGTAATCGTGCCGGTCCGGGTTGAACGCGAACAGGCCGTCCCGGCGGAAATCGGCGGCGTGCTCGGGGCGGAGCTTCGGGGTCTCGGGCTTCATGTCGATGCCGACCCCGCTCAGGATCCGGGCCAGCGCCTCGACGTCGCCCTGCGCGTAGCCGGAGCCCACGCCCATCGTGTGCAGCTCCATGATCTCCCGGGCGTAGTTCTCGTTCGGGCGGCCCGCCGCGTTGGCGTCGTTGTCGAGGTAGCGGAGCATCGCCGGGTGGCGCAGGCTCGCCATCAGCAGGTCGCGGAAGTGCCCGAGCACGTGCGGGCGGATCGCCGTGTCGAGGTAGTCGCCCACGGCGGCACGCAGGGTCGACTTCCCCTGGTGAACGTTGAACCGGTTGAACCAGAACCACGTCAGCCGCTCGCGCAACTGGTCGGGGCTGTAGAGCGCCCGCAGCACCCAGACGGAGGCGGCGTTCCGCGCGGCCGTGTTGAGCGCCGCCTGGAAAGCCTGCTGCGCGGCCTTCCTGGCCTCGGGATCGGCGATGTCCTTGGCGGCCTTGGCCTGCGCGTTTAGGGCCTGGGCCCGCTCGAACAGGCTCCCCGGCGGGGTCAGCGCGTCGACCTGCGCCTGGGCGGCGGGCGGCAGGCGCGATTCGGCCGGCGGGTGGAGCTGCGCGTTGAGCCAGCGGGCCCGCCCCTCCGCGGTGAGCCGCGCGAAGGCCGACGGCGTGGCGCCCCAGGTCAGGGCATCCAGGAAGGCGGCGTCGGCCGCGGCGCGCTGCGGCGCCTCGGCCGCGCGGAGCCCGGGGCCCGCGGAGGCGAGCAGCAGGGCGGTGACCAGACAGCAGCGTGGTGCGGCGCGCGACATCGGGGCCTCGCGGAGCGGGGATCGGCCGGGGAAGCGTGGTGCCGCCCCCCTGTACGGTGCCTGAAAGGCCGCCCGATTCTGCCGGCGTCTTTGCCAATATCGGGGCTTGCCGCTACACGATCCCGAGACCGCGCGAGTGCCGCGCCGCGCACCACCACGTTCCGCCGACCCAGAGCGTTCGCTCCATGCTGATGCAGACCAAGACCGAGGCGAGGCCGGCCGATCCGGTGTCGCGGCGGCGCACCTTCGCGATCATCTCCCACCCCGACGCGGGAAAGACCACGCTCACCGAGAAGCTGCTGCTGTTCGGGGGCGCGATCCAGCTCGCCGGCGAGGTGAAGGCCAAGCGCAACCGAGTCTCGACCCGCTCCGACTGGATGGGCATCGAGAAGGAGCGCGGCATCTCGGTGGTCACCTCGGTGATGACCTTCGAGTACGGCGACTGCGTCTTCAACCTGCTCGACACGCCCGGCCACGAGGACTTCTCGGAGGACACCTACCGGACGCTGACGGCGGTCGATTCGGCCGTCATGGTCATCGACGCCGCGAAGGGCATCGAGGCGCGCACGCGGAAACTGTTCGAGGTCTGCCGCCTGCGCGACATCCCGATCGTCACCTTCATCAACAAGCTCGACCGCGAGGCCCGCGACCCGTTCGAGCTGCTCGACGAGATCGAGAAGACGCTGGCGCTCGACGTCGCCCCGGTCACGTGGCCGATCGGTACCGGTCGCAACTTCTCCGGGACCTACGAGCTCGGCGGCAACCGCGTGCGCCGGCTCGACGCGGCCGAGGATGCCGGGATGGTCCCGGTCTCGGGCCCCGGCGACACGCTGTTCGACGAGCTGCTCACCGAGGACGGCGCGGCCGACGCGTGGCGCGGGGAGGTGGAACTCGCCGAGGGCGGGCTGAAGCCGTTCGACCTCGACGCGTTCCGCGAGGGCCACCTGACGCCGGTCTTCTTCGGCTCGGCGCTGCGCAATTTCGGCGTGCGCGACCTGATCGACGGTCTCGCCAAGGTTGCGCCGCCGCCCCGCGGCCAGGACGCGGACAAGCGGCTCGTCGAGCCGACCGAGCCGCGCATGACCGGCTTCGTGTTCAAGATCCAGGCGAACATGGACCCGAACCACCGGGACCGCATCGCCTTCATGCGGGTCTGCTCGGGCAAGCTCAACCGGGGCATGAAGGCCCGGCTGGTGCGCACCGGCAAGCCGATCTCGCTCTCGGCGCCGCAGTTCTTCTTCGCGCAGGACAGGGCCATCGCCGACGAGGCCTATGCCGGCGACGTGGTCGGCATCCCGAACCACGGTACCTTGCGCATCGGCGACACGCTCACCGAGGGCGAGGACATCGTGTTCCGCGGCGTGCCGAGCTTCGCGCCGGAGATCCTGCGCCGGATCAAGCTCACCGACGCCATGAAGGCGAAGAAGCTGCGCGAGGCGCTCCAGCAGATGGGCGAGGAGGGCGTCGTCCAGGTCTTCGTGCCGCAGGACGGCAGCCAGGCGATCGTCGGCGTTGTCGGCGCTCTGCAGCTCGACGTGCTGAAGGAGCGTCTCCAGGCCGAGTACGGCCTGCCGGTCGATTACGAGACCTCGCGCTTCTCGGTCTGCCGCTGGGTGTCGTCCGATTCGGAGGCCGAGCTCGACAAGTTCATCGACTCGCACGGCTCGGCCATGGCCAAGGACCTCGACGGCGCCCCGGTCTTCATGGCGACCACGGCCTTCTCGCTCCGCTACGAGGAGGAGCGCTACCCGGCCGTGCGCTTCACCGACGTGAAGGATTACCAGAAGCGGGCGGGGTGACGCGTTGCGGCGGCGTCGGCTCGCCTTCGCGGGCGCCGCGTAGCGATCCGGGGATCCCGACCTTCGGTGACGTCCCGCCGCCCTGGGTCTCTTCGCGGCCCTCGCGGAGACGGCGCGGCGTCAGAACTTCCCGAGCATCGGGAATTCGACGCTCAGGGTCGATTCGGACGCGATCGGCGCCTCGCGCTTGCGCGGCTTGCGGTTGAGCACCTGCTTCAGCTTGGTCTTCAGCACCGCCATGTCGAACGGCTTGAGAATGAAGGCGTCCGCGCCCGCCTGGTGGGCGAGGTTGATGTCCTCGAAGTCGAAGGACGACTCGGTGAGCATGAAGGGCGTGTTCATCAGCGTGTCGTCGGCGCGGATCTCGCGCAGCAGGCTGATCCCGTCCATCGGCTCCATGTCCAGATCGGAGATCACCAGGGCGTAGCGGCGCTGCCGCATCCGCTCCAGCGCCTCGGGGGCGCTGGTGACGCCCTCGACATCCGGGAAGCCGATGCGGGTCATCAGCATCACGATCAGCCGCAGGAGCTTCTCCTGATCGTCGACGATGAGAATCGGGGGCGTATCGCTCTCGGACATCGGCGGCTCAGATGAAGAGGTGGTCGATGCCCTGACGGGACATCGCGTCGGATTGGAGCGACAGGCACAGCCCGTGGATCGCGGACGCCTTCGGCGTTCCGCGCTGGAGCATCGGGAGAAGGTTGGCCTTGGCGAACAGCGTGTCGTTCCCGACCGTGCGCTGCGCGCTCTTGAACGAGTGGACGAACTCGCGCTTGGCGATCTCCCGCCACTCGCTGATCTGGACGTCGCGGTGGCGGCTGTCGGCGCTCACGCGATCGAAGGTCTCGTGCACCGACGTGCGCTCGCCCTCGATCACTTGGCAGGCGAAGTTGCCCTCGATGACCAGGAAGCTCGTGATCACCGCGAACTCGTTCTTCTTCTGGGCGGTGCGTCCGATCTCGCTGATCTGCTCGGACCGCTTCGCCGCGTCCGACGACAGGTTCAGGCGCGAGAAGTAGATGATGTGGACGAGGCTCGTCCGTTTCGCCCGCATGATCCCGAGATCCGAAATCCGTACCCGTTCAGCGCTTCCGGACAGGACTCACCGCGCGTGGCCCCGGCCCGGCGGCATCATCGCGCGCGTCGAATAACGCCGCGTAAACGCGACAGGCGGATCCGCCGGGCGGGACCGCACGGGGTGTGGACGCGACCCGGCAGGATCTGCCGGGCGCGCCGTCGAGACCGGCGAACCCTGCCGGGCCGGCGGCAGCGCACGCTCGATCTATCAAAGGCTTAGCCCTGGCACGCCGGTTGCGGCAGCCCCGGCCTGCGGGCCGAAGCGGCGCGCATCGGGATCGTTCGCCATGGATCTTTTCTCCGCGCTGCAGACCTCGGTCTCCGGACTCCAGTCGCAGTCCTACGCCATCAGCAACATCTCCGGGAACATCGCGAACTCGCAGACGACCGGCTACAAGCGCATCGACACCAGCTTCGTCGACCTGATGTCCGAGAAGACGCCCGACCGGGAAATCGCGGGTTCGGTGTTGGCCAAGTCGCAGCTCACCAACACGCTGGCCGGCAACATCGTCTCGTCGAGCGTGCCCACCAACATGGCGATCAACGGCCAGGGTTTCTTCACCGTCGTGCAGAAGACCGGCGACGCGAACGGCGCCACGACCTTCGGCGGCACGGACCTGTACACGCGCCGGGGCGATTTTGCCCAGGACAAGGACGGCTACCTCGTCAACGGCGCAGGCGGATACCTGACCGGCTCCAACCTCGATCCCATCACCGGACAGACGACCAGCATCGGTCCGATCAAGATCGGCAACGCGACGCTGCCGGCGCAGGCCACCACGACGATCACGTACGCCGCCAACCTGCCCTCGACGCCGAGCACGTCGGCGTCGGCGACGTCGGGCTCCGATCTCTACAATCAGAACACCGCGGCCGTCGTGACCTCCGGATCGGGGAAGACCGGCGTCAAGGTCGACTCGACCCAGACCGGCGCCGTCTCGACCTTCATGAGCAACAGCATCGCCGGCCCGTCGCTGCCGGTCTATACGTCGACCGGCGCGCCGCTCACGCTGACGACCCGCTGGGCCAAGGTCCAGGACGCGACGACGACGCCGGCTCAGCCGGCCGTGTGGAACCTGTACTACTCCACCAATCCGAGCGCGCTCAGCACGTCCGACTGGAACAACGTGGGCACGGCCTTCACCTTCGACTCGACCGGCAAGCTCACCTCGCCCTCGACGAACCCGATCGCGCTCGGGCCCGTCACCATGGGCGACTACACGTTCCCCAGCCTCACCATGAATCTCGGCTCGTCCGGCCTGACGCAGTACGCCGACACCACCGGCGCGGCGACGACCAACGCGCTGACGCAGAACGGCAACAGCTCCGGCACGCTGACGAGCGTGGCCGTCGGTCCGGACGGCAAGGTCAACGGCACCTTCTCCAACGGTTCGGTCGTGGCACTCGCCTCGGTCGGTGTGGTCCAGTTCGCCAATGCGGACGGGCTGAAGGCCGATACGAACGGGAACTATCTTCAGACCGTCGATTCGGGGCCGCCGCTCTCGGGGCTCAACGGCAGCACGATCTCGGGTGCCAGCAACGAGCAATCGAACACCGACATTGCGTCGGAATTCTCTAAGATGATCGTAACCCAGCAGGCTTACTCTGCGAACACGCGCGTCATGTCGACGGCCCAGACGATGATGTCTGATCTGCTGAACGTGATCCGCTGAGTGAGGGTGCGAATCGAGCCGCGGAGGCCGTGACATGTCGCTGAATGCGATCTCCACCTCGGCCGCAGGCCTCGCCGCCACGCAGGCGGCGATCAACATCGTCTCGCAGAACGTCGCCAATGCGGGCACGGCCGGCTACGTCAAGCGCACGCTCTCGACGGTCGCCAACGGCCCGAACAATTCCGGTGTCGCCATCGGGCAGATCACCCGCAGCTTCGACGCCGCGGCGCTGAACCAGCTCCGGCTGGAGACCTCGGGCGCCGCCTACACGAGCACCAAGTCCGGCATCGCCACCCAGCTCGACGCCCTCTACGGCGTGCCCGGAAGTTCCACGTCCCTCGACGGGACGCTGAACACCTTCACCGAATCTCTCCAGGAGCTCGCCGCCAACCCGACCTCGGCGGCCGCCCGCACGACGGTGCTGGGCAATGCCTCGGCCGTCGCGAGCCTCATCAACAGCGCCGCCGGCACGGTTCAGAACTTGCGCACCGGCCTCGAGGCGCAGCTGGGCACCGACACGAGCGCGGCCAGCACGATCCTGTCCAACATCGCGACGCTCAACGGCAAGATCCAGAACACCACCGACAGCACCGCGCTGACCGACCTTCAGGACCAGCGCGACCAGGCGATCAACAGCCTGTCGAGCTACATGGACGTTCAGACGGTCCCGCAGCGCGACGGGACGGTCTCGGTCATGACCCAGTCGGGCGTGACGCTGGTGGATCGCGGGAACGCCGCGACCCTGAGCTTCGACGGCCGCGGCGTGCTCGGCCCCAACGCGACCTACTCGACCGATCCGGCGCAGCGGACGGTCGGGACCATCACGGCGACGCTGCCGGGCGGCGGCAAGATCGACCTCGGAGCTCCCGGCGTGCTGCGGTCCGGCAGCCTGGCCGCCGAGATCGAGATGCGCGACCAGACCCTGCCGCAGGCGCAGCGCCAGCTCGACGACCTCGCGGCCGGCCTCTCGACCGCGCTCACGAACACCGCGACCACCGGGACGTATAGCGGGACCGATACGCAGATCAGCGTGTCGACCATGAAGCCCGGCAACACCATCACCTTCCCGGTCACCGACAACACCGGTGCGGTGCGCAACGTGACGCTCGTGGCGTCGGCGACCTCCAGCGGCACGATCGTGCCCGCCGCGCAGACCACGGATTCGAGCGGCCTCACCCTGACCTTCAACGCCAGCGGCGGTCCCAGCACCTACGCGGCGGCGATCCAGTCGGCGTTCAACACGTTCAACGCGTCCGGCAGCGCCTACAAATTGCCGACCCTGTCGGCGACCCCCGTCTCCTCGACCGGCACCAGCGCGACGCTGACGCTGGGTGCGGCCGGCAAGGTCGCGGGCGCGGCGAGCGCCAGCGTCTCGGCCGTCTCGGCGTCGGACCTGAACACCGGCAACCCGTCGCTGGCGATGTTCGTCGACGGCTCGGGCAACAAGCTCTACACCGGCTCGTTCGACGGCGGCTCGCAGCTCACCGGCTTCGCCCAGCGCATCACGGTCAACGGCGCCCTGTCGGGCAATACCGCCGCGCTGACGGCGACGAGCGCCACGGACACGAGCGCGTCCGGCGCCCGCGCCCAGAAGCTGTTCACGGCGCTGACCGCGACCCCGCAGACCTTCTCGTCGTCGAGCGGCATCGGCGGCGTCTCGGCGCCCTACAGCACGTCCGTGATCGGCTTCGCGCAGGACATCGTCTCCACGCAGGGCGCCAACGCGTCGAACGCGTCGGCGCTCGACGCCACGCAGCAGACGGCGCTCTCCACCGCGCAGAGCCGGTTCTCCGCCGGGGCGGGCGTCAACATCGACCAGGAGATGTCGAACCTGATCGCCCTGCAGACCGCGTACGGCGCCAACGCCCGGGTGCTCACCGCGGCCCGCGACATGCTCACCCAGCTGCTGCAGATCTGATCATGACGACGATCACCCCCTTCGCGGCCGGCTCGTACCTGACCACCCGCAACGCCTCGCAGCTCCAGGCGCTGAAGGGCCAGCTCAACGACCTGACCAACCAGCTCTCCAGCGGTCAGGTCTCGCAGACCTACGGCGGCCTCGGCTCCGGCCGGTCGACGGCCCTGTCCGCGCAGGCCACCCTGAGCGCGCTCACCGGCTACGCCGCCGGCATCACCGCCGCGCAGACCCGGACCAACCTCGCGGTCACGAGCCTGACGCAGGTGGCGACCCTCGGGACCTCCACCGGGACGATGCTGCAGAACGGCCTGCAGAGCGTGGCGGCGAACTCGGTCTCCGGCCGGTCGACGGCGCTGGCCAACCTGCAGACGGCGCTCGACACGCTCAACGAATCGGCGGCGGGCAACTACCTGTTCGGCGGCAGCAACACCACGACCCAGCCCGTGGTCGACTCGAGCAAGATCCTCGACGGCACGACCGACGCGAGCGGCAACAAGCTCGACGGACTCTCGACCCTGATCTCGCAGCGGGTGACCGCCGAGCTGGGCGCAGGGGGCAACGGCCGCCTGACGCAGACGCCGGCCAATCCGACCACGTCCGTGCAGATCACCGAGGAGACGAACGACGCGACGCGCGGGAAGTTCGGCTTCACCCTGGCGGGCGCGCCGACCACGACCGGCACGGCGATCGGCGCGACCTACGCGGCGGGCACGGCCACGAGCCCGGGCAACTTCACCCTCAGTATGACGACGCAGCCGAGTGCCGGCGACACCGTGTCGTTCGCGCTGAAGATGGCGGACGGCACCTCCACGACGATCACCCTCACGGCCGCGACGAGCGCGGACCCGAAATCGATCACCAGCTTCGCCATCGGCTCGACGCCCGCCCAGACGATGGCGAACCTGTCGACGACGCTGAGCAACGCGCTGACCGGCGCGGCCAACAGCACGCTGGCGGTGAACGCCACCGCGGCGACCGCGTCGAACTTCTTCTCGGGCGCGGCGAATGGTGGTCCGTCGGGGACCGGCGTGATGCCGCAGCGCATCGCGTATGACGGGAACAAGAACCCGATCGGCTACACGCCGGCAACGGCCCAGAACACGGTGCTGTGGTACCAGGGCGAGAACAGCTACGATCCCGCGACCGGGAAGCCGACCCCGGCGATCGACACGCAGTCCGTCCAGGTGAGCGCGACCGGGAGCGTCGGTACCGGCGCCCGCGCCAACGACCCCACGGTCCAGAACGTGCTCGCCGGCCTAGCGACGATGGCCTTCGGCCTCCCCACCACGAACGACGCCAACACGTACAACACCTACCAGACGGTGGCGACGAAGGCCGGCAGCCTGCTCTCTTCCGCCAACCAGACACCCAGCGTCCAGGACACCGTCACGCAGCTGACCATCGCGTCGACGCGGCTCTCGAATGCCGGCACGACCAACAAGGCTCTGCAGAACACCGTCCAGAACACCCTGGACGGGATCGAGCAGATCTCCCCCGAGGAGGTCATCACCAAGCTCCTCGACGTGCAGAACCGGCTCCAGGCCAGCTATCAGGTCACCGCGACGCTCTCGAAGCTCTCCCTGGTGAACTACATCAGCTGAGTTGATCGCCGGGACCGGCCAGCGAGCGCCTGACGGTCGAAAAATGACGAGACGTGTCTCGTTCACCATAGTCTTGCCGCTTTCCGGGAATGAAGCGCAGCCTGCGGCCGCGCCCACGCGCCGTCCTTCGATTGAGGAGAGGTCGGCATGGCGCTGTCCGGACCCATCGAACTCGTTCTCCGCCTGGGGCTTGCCCCGCGCATCGGCGCGATCGTGCTGGTGGAGCAGGCCGTCGACACCTATCTCGCCGGCTACGCGCATCCCGACGAGCGGGCCATCGCCCTCGACATCCTGCTGCGCGACCTCGCCCGCCTGCGCATCCACGAGCCCGATCTCGACGGGTTCATCGGCGAGGTCGAGCTCTACATCGACCTCCTTCACCGGGATCTCGCCCGCCGAGCCGCCTGAGATGCGCGGCCGGCTCCGGAGCTGCGCCGCCCTCGCGGCGATCCTGACCTGCGCGGGACCGGTCGCGGCCCTCGACCTGCGGGATCTGCCGGCGATCCCGGGGCCGGTGCCGTGCCCGTCCAAGGGCCAGGGCTTCGTGCGCCTGCCGGGGAGCGACAGCTGCATCCGCGTCTCGGGCCGCGTCGTCGCGGGGGCGGATCTCGCGGCGGGCCGCGGCGTCGCGGCGGCGCCGGCCGTCGCCGGACGCATCGCGGTCGACAACCGCGCCGACACCGATCTCGGCGAGGTGCGCACCTACGTCCGGATCGGCGCCGGTCGCCGACCGGGCGGGCCCTAGAGGTTGCGCGACAGGACCAGCGGCCCGCTGCGCACGCCGCGGCCGTACGGGGAGGGCGCCGGCGCCTGCCGCCCGTAGCCGGAGGGGAGCTGCGCCTTGCCGATCTCCTCCGCCAGGGTCTTGATCAAGCCCTCCGAGACGGTCCTGGCGCTGGCGAGCACCGTCTGGTTCGCTTCCACGGCCGCGGTGAACCGCCGGTGCGCCGTGCGCAGGGCCTCGACTCCCTCGGGATGGAAGCGCTTCAGCGCGACGGCGTTCGCCTTCGCGACCTCGAGCCCCTGCATGTAGGCGGCCGCCAGTGCGGCCTTCGGCTCGGCCGCGGCGACGCCCTCCTGCAGCCGCCCTTCCCGGACGTAGGCCGCCTCCTCGGCGAGGACGGCCTCCAGGGCGGCCATGTTGCCGAGCACGCCCGCCACCAGCGCCTCGGCGGTGACCCGGTCCCCGACGCGCAGCGGTTCAGCCCTTTGCATCGATCGCTCCATCGCTCGCCGCACCCTGCATCTTCATGATCTCACGGAAGACCGAGTCGGCGATGCCGACGCCGCCGCTCTTCACGATCTGCTTCGCGTATTCCTTGGTCAGCATCGAGCGGTAGACGCCGCCGCCGGTGCCGTTCTCGCCCAGCGGTCCGTCGGTACCCCCCGACTGGGTCAGCCGATCGAGGCTGTTCTCCAGGAACATCGATTCGAACTCGGTCGCCGTCTTCAGGGCCTTGGCCTTGTTGGCGGTCTTGATGATCCCGTCGACGGCGCTCCCGGCCACCGAGGTCCCGACGCTGGCGGCGGCGCTGGCCGCGAGACTGGCGAGTTGCAGCATGGATCGTTCCTTCGCGTCCGCTCGGTCACATCAGCTCGATATCGGCCTGGAGCGCGCCCGCGGCCTTGATCGCCTGGAGGATCGAGATGAGGTCCCGCGGGCCGACGCCCAGCGCGTTGAGGCCGTCGACCAGCTCGCGCAGGCTGACGCCCTCCTTCACCAGGGCGAGCTTGTTGCCGTCGCCGGTATCGACCTTCACCCCGGTGCGCGGAACCACGACGGTGCGCCCGTTGGAGAGCGGCGCCGGCTGGCTGACCTGCGGCTGCTCGGTGATGGTCACGGTGAGGTTGCCCTGCGCGATCGCCACCGTCGACACGCGCACGTCCCGGCCCATGACGATGATGCCGGAGCGCTCGTCGACCACGACCCGGGCGGTCTGGTCGGGCTCCACCTTCAGCTGCTCAACCTCGGTGATGAGGCGGATCATGTTGCCGTTGTAGCGGGCCGGGATCTGGATCGTGACGGTGGCCGGGTCGGTGGGCTCGGCGGTGTCGGCGCCCATGAAGTCGTTGATCGCGGCGGCGATCCGCTTCGAGGTGGTGAAGTCCGGGTTGCGCAGCGACAGCCGGAGCGAGCGCGCGTCGTTCAGCTTGAAGGCGATCTCGCGCTCGATGTTGGCGCCGTTGGAGATCCGGCCGTTGGTCGGCACGCCCCGGGTGATCTTGGCGGCGTCGCCCTCGGCGGCGAAGCCGGCGATCGCCACCGAACCCTGTGCCAGGGCGTAGACCTCGCCGTCGGCGCCCAGCAGCGGCGTCACCAGCAGGGTGCCGCCCTGGAGGGACTTGGCGTCGCCCAGCGACGAGACCGTGACGTCGATCCGGGTGCCCTGCGCGGCGAAGGGCGGCAGGCTCGCGGTCACCATCACGGCCGCGAGGTTCTGCGTGCGCATCGTGGCGCCGCGGGTGTTGACGCCGAGGCGCTCCAGCATGGCCTGGAGGGACTGCTTGGTGAACGGGATGTTGTTCAGCGTGTCGCCGGTGCCGTTGAGGCCGACCACGATGCCGTAGCCGACGAGCTGGTTCTGGCGGACACCCTCGATGGAAGCGAGATCCTTGACGCGCGACAGGGCGAGCGCCGGCACGGACAGGGCGGCGAGCAGCAGGGCGCCCGCGAGGGCCGCCAGGAGAGACCGGAGAGGACTGAACGCGTGACGCGGGCGCATGCCGTGTTTTCGACCGTGACGGACCTGACGCCATCCTGCCAGGGGCGTGCCAGCCGCCGGCTTCGCGCAAGGCGTTGAAAAAGAGGGGGTTTTCTTCCGCCCACTCCGCGTCCGCGTCCCGCGGCACCGGCACCGAACCTGCCGACCCGGCAGCTTCTGCCGGCTTGTTTACCCGCGCTTAACCCTGGCGGCCGAATTTCTTGGTCTGCGCGGGGGCGCTTGGAGCAACGCGAACCGGATCATGCGTGTCGAGACTCGCCAGCCGATCCAGAGCGCCGGCGGTGTCGCGTCCGCCCGGAAGCCCGAGGGCGGCGCAGCCTTCAGCCTCGGCGCGACCCCGTCGTCGCCGACGTCGGCCGGCGCGCCGGCCGCCGCCGCGACCCTCGCCGGGCTCGACGCGGTCCTGCTTCTCCAGGCCGAGGCCGACACGCCCCAGGAGCGGCGCCGGCGCTCCGCCCAGCGCGGCCAGGACCTTCTCGACGGCCTCGACCGGCTGAAGGCGGCGCTGCTCGGCGGCCGCGTCGCGCCGCAGGATCTGCGCGCCATCGCCGGTCGCCTGAACGAGCGCGCCGGCCTCTCGGGAGATCCGCGGCTCGACGGTCTGATGGCCGAGATCGAGCTGCGGGCCGCGGTGGAGCTCGCCAAGCTGGAGATGGCCCGGCGCGTCTGACGGGCAGCCGCGACCGAGCCTGGGCGATTCCCAGCGCCTGGACGGACCGGCGCCCGATCCGGTTACACGACCCGCCGCTTCGGCCCGGTCGGCAGCATCTGCGGCTCGCCCGGTCCGGTCTCGACGCCGAGATCCGGCACCGCGATGATCGGCGCGCCGCGCAGGTCCTTGCGGGTGACGATGGCGCCGCGCTCCTCGAGATAGGCCAGCATCCGCCGCGCCCGGCCGCCCGAGCTGGTGCCGTAGGCCTCGGCCAGCATGGTGTCGGTCGGGCAGGGGGCGCCCTCGATGGCGGCCCGCGCGACCACGAGGAAGAGCCCGGCGAGGTCGTCCGGCAGGCCGGCCGCGATGGCCTGGGCCTGCTCCCACCCGGAATTGTCCGCGACCGCGCCCCCGGCCTCGGCCCGCGCGACCGCGAGCCGCCGCTTGAACTCGGGCAGGCCCATCGTGTCGCCGCGCAGGCGCCGGATGCGGCAGCGGACCGTGAAGTCCTGGTAGAGCGTCGCGGGGGTGCAGGCGGCGGCGTCGGCATCCGCCAGCACGGAGGCCAGGACCTCGGCGAGCGCCGCCTCGCGGGCCTCCGGGTCCATCGGCTCCTCCTCCGGCTCCTCGGCCGGCGCCGGCGGGCGGTAATTGGCGAGCTGGACGAGCACGTCGGGTGCCGGGGTCGGGCGCGGCTTCGGCCGCGGCGCCAGCGGCGCGACGGTCTCCGCGGGGCTCGCCGTGAGGATCAGCGCGCGGGCATCCTCCAGGGCGTCGGGCAGCGGAACGAGGACCGGCGAGGAACTCCGGCTCACGGTCTGGGTCGGCCCGACCGCGATGGTGAGCGGGCGCCGGGACAGGGCCGGCCCCAGGGCCACGAAATGCCCGCGCGGCAGGTCGCGGAACGTCTCGGCCTGCCGGCGCTCCAGCCCGAGGAGGTCGGCGGCGCGCGCCATGTCGATGTCGAGGAAGGTCCGGCCCATCAGGAAGTTCGAGGCCTCGGCCGCGACGTTCTTGGCGAGCTTGGCGAGGCGCTGCGTCGCGATGATGCCGGCGAGCCCGCGCTTGCGGCCGCGGCACATGAGGTTGGTCATCGCGCCGAGCGACAGGCGCCTGGCCTCGTCCGAGACCTCGCCGGCGGCAGCCGGCGCGAAGAGCTGCGCCTCGTCCACCGCCACCAGCATCGGGTACCAGTGGTCGCGGTCGGCGTCGAACAGCCCGCCCAGGAAGGCCGCGGCGGCCCGCATCTGGCCGTCGGCGTCGAGGTTCTCCAGCGATAGCACCACCGAGACCCGGTGCGTCCGCACCCTTGCGGCGATGCGCTGCAGGGCGACGTCGTCGCCGTCGGCCTCGACCACGACGTGGCCGTAGCGGTCGGCGAGGCTGGCGAAGTCGCCCTCCGGGTCGATGATCGCCTGCTGCACGAGGCCGGCGCTCTGCTCGAGCAGCCGCCGCAGCAGGTGCGATTTGCCGGACCCGGAATTGCCCTGGACCAGGAGCCGCGTGGCGAGCAGTTCGGTGAGGTCGAGGAGCGCGGGGCGCTCGCCCGTCAGGCCGAGATCGATGTCGGAACGCATGGCGCCTCATAGCACGGCCCGGCGGGTCCGGGTGTGCCGCCGGCGCGCTGTCCACGCTTCCCGCATGGGAACGCCCGGGCGGTGGACTGTCGCATCGCCCCGCGCCGTCGCCGCTGCGCGGTCGCGCCGTCAACCCCCGCCCGGGCTCCCCGGGCCCCGCTCCTCCGGCCTGGACCCCGGCCTGTCGGCCCTGTAGGCCCACGGCCCTTCCCCCAACTCCCGGACCCACGACACGATGGCGGCCTGCGGCCTCGATTTCGGCACGTCGAACACCACCCTCGGGCATGACGGCCCGGACGGTCCGACGCTGCTACCCCTGGAGGGCGCGCACCGGACGATCCCGAGCGCGATCTTCTTCGAGCTCGGCCGGGAGCCGATCATCGGCCGGGCCGCCACGGCGGCCTACGTCGAGGGCCGGTCCGGCCGGCTGATGCGGGGGCTGAAGTCGGTCCTCGGCACGCCGCTCATGGAGGAGGCGACCCCGGTCGGGCGCCAGCGGCTGCGCCTGCGCGACGTCATCGCCCGCTACCTCACCGCCGTGAAGGCGCGGGCCGAGGCCGCCAGCGGGCAAAGCCTCGACAGCGTGGTCCACGGCCGCCCCGTCCACTTCGTCGACGGCGACCCGGAGGCGGACCGCCGCGCGGAGGACACGCTGCGCGACATCGCCCGCGACGTCGGCTTCCGGGAGGTCTCGTTCCAGTACGAGCCGATCGCCGCGGCGCTCGACTACGAGCGGCAGGTCCGCGCGGAGGAGATCGCCCTCGTCGCCGATATCGGCGGCGGCACCTCGGATTTCTCGATCGTGCGCCTCGCGCCCGAGCGCCGGGGGCGGCCGGACCGCGCCGGCGACATCCTGGCCAACGACGGCGTGCGGATCGGCGGCACCGATTTCGACCGCCAGCTCAGCCTCGGCACGGTGATGCCGCTCCTGGGCCTCGGAAGCCCGATGCGTCGCGGCGACCTCGCGGTGCCGAACGCCTACTATCACGATCTCGCTACGTGGTCGGCGATCAACCGCCTCTACAACCCGAAGACCCTGCGCGAGATCGACGAGGTCATCCGCGACGGCGCCCGGCCCGACCTGCTCGCGCGGCTGCGCGAGGCCGTGGAGGGCGAGCGCGGGCACGCCCTGGCCGGGGCGGTGGAGGGCGCCAAGATCGCGGCCTCCGAGCGGGACGCGACCGTGCTCGATCTCGGCCTCCTGGAGCCGGGGCTCGCGGTGCCGGTGGATCGCGCGACCCTGTCCGCCCAGACCGGCGACCTCGCCCGCGCCGTCGCGGCGCGGATCGCGCGCTGCCTCGCGCAGGCGGAACTGACGGCCGACCGGGTCGACGCCCTGTTCCTCACCGGCGGTTCTACCGGCCTGCCGCACCTGCGCGCCGCGCTGACGGCCGCGCTGCCCGCCGCCCGGGTGGTGGAGGGCGACACGTTCGGCTCGGTCGGGCTGGGCCTGACCATCGAGGCGGTCCGGCGCGGGGCCTGAGCCCGCCGCCAGTCGGGCGTTCCCGCGCCCGCTTCGTCGCGGGCGCCGCGGAGCCCTCCGGGGCCGCCGCGGAAGCGCCCCGCACGCCGAGCGCCGATTGACGGGCCGGCCCCGATCCCCGACAAGGCCGTCCCTCCCGCTCGGAGACTACGGCGGCCCATCCGGGCTCCTCCGCGCCGCCCCGCCCGATGCTGTTCAACTCCTTCGTCTTCCTCCTCGCCTTCCTGCCGACCGCGCTGATCCTGCACGGGCTGGTGGCGCGCGCAGCGCCCGCGTGGCGGTTGCCGCTCCTCGTCGGCCTGTCCTTCGTGTTCTACGGCTGGTGGGACATCCGGTTCGTGCCGCTGCTGGCCGGGTCGATCCTCGCGAACTGGTGCGTGGCCCGGGCCTATCGCCTCTGGCCGGGCCGCTGGCTGATCCCGGCGGCGATCGCCGCCAACCTCGCGCTGCTCGGCGTGTTCAAGTACCTCGACTTCGCGGCCGACCTCGCCAACCTGATCCCCGGCCTGGAAGCGCAGCGCCTCGGCCTCGCCCTGCCGCTCGGCATCTCGTTCTTCACCTTCCACCACATCATGTATCTCGCCGACCTGCGGGCCGGCCGGGCGCCGGGCTTCGGGCTCGTGAAATACGCCCTCTACATCGCCTTCTTCCCGCAGGTTCTCGCCGGCCCGCTCGTGCGCTGGAGCGAGATCATGCACCAGTTCGACGAGTCGCCCTACGCGCGGCCCGACGCCGCCGAGCGCTTCGCCCGCGGGCTGATGCTGCTCACCGTCGGCCTCGCCAAGAAGGTGTTCCTCGGCGACCCGCTCGCCGAGTACGTGAACCCGGTGTTCCAGGCCGCCGCCGCCGGCAAGGCCGTCACGGTGGTGGAGGCGTGGCAGGCGACGCTCGGCTTCACCTTCCAGATCTACTTCGACTTCTCCGGCTACACCGACATGGCGCTGGGCATCGCGCTGCTGTTCGGTCTCGTCCTGCCGCAGAACTTCGACGTGCCGTACCGCGCCACCTCCCTGCGCGACTTCTGGCGGCGCTGGCACATGACCCTGTCGCGCTTCCTGCGCGACTACCTCTACGTCCCGATGGGCGGTAACCGCCGCGGGCTGCCGCGGCAGGTCGGGGCGCTCGTCGCCACGATGACGCTCGGCGGCCTCTGGCACGGGGCGGGCCTGACCTTCCTCGCCTGGGGCGCGCTCCACGGGATCGGCCTCGGCGCCGGGGTCCTGGCGCGCCGTGCCCGGATCGCGGTGCCCGCGCCCCTCGGCTGGGCGCTGACCAGCCTGTTCGTCGTGCTGACCTGGGTGCTGTTCCGGGCGACGAGCTTCGAGGCGGCCCTCGTGATCTTCAAGGGGCTGTTCGGGCTGGCGCCCAGGGGCTCCGGCTTCAAGTGGCGCACCATCGCCATCGCCGCCCTGGTCGCGACGGTCGGGCCCACCGCGTGGAACGCGGTGCACCGCCTGCCGCCCCGGCGGCTCCTCGCCTTCGGCTTCGCGCTGCTGTTCGTGCTCGTCCTGCTCAAGATCGGCGACGATGCGAACTACGAGTTCATCTACTTCCAGTTCTGAGGATGGCGCCCGCACCCCCCACGACCGATCGGGACTGGCGCGGCTTCGCCCGCACCCTGTTCCTGTCGATGGTCGCCCTGTTCGCGGGCTACGTGGCGCTCGCCGTGCTGATCGATCCCTACGATACCGGCCGCTCGACGCTGCTGTCCCGGGGCGCGGTGCGGCCGCAGGGACCCCGCACCGCCTCGGCCGTCCGCGGCCGCGACCCGGCCTACGCGGGCGTGGTGATCGGCAACTCGCACATCCAGCTCATCGAGCCGGCGGCCCTGACGCGGCTCACCGGCATCCCCTTCCTCCAGCTCTCCGTGCCGGCCACCGGCCCTTCCGAGCAGTTCGCCCTGCTCGGCTGGTACCTGCAGCACCATGCCCGCCCCGCCGCGATCGTGCTCTCGGCCGACGCGTTCTGGTGCGCCGACGACCCCGCCTTCCCGAGCGAGCACGGCTTTCCCTACTGGCTCGTCGGGGACTGGCCCGCCTACCTGCGGGGGCTGATCCGCTTCTCGGCCGCCCAGGAGACGGTCAACCGCCTCGGCTGGCTCCTGAACCCGCGCCGCAAGACCGCCGCGGCCGACGGCTGGTGGGACTACGAGCGCAACTACCTGAGCCAGGGCTTCGGCGTCGATCCCGCCAAGAAGGCGGCCCTGGAGAAGCCGGTCGGGCCCGAGCCGGAGGCGCGTCACGGCGGCCCGTTCCCGATCGCGGCGCGCCTGCGCGCCGAGCTGACCCGGATCCCGGCGGGGACCCCGGTCGTGGTGGTCTTCCCGCCGGTCTACGCCCGCGGCGAGCCGCCGCCCGGCAGCCCCCGGGCGCGGGCCGAGGCGACCTGCCGGGCCGAGGTGCGCGCCGTGCTGGCGACTCACGCCCTGAGCACGGTGGTCGACTGGCGCGACGGCCGTCCCGCGGCGGCCGATCCCGACCAGTTCTTCGACCAGACCCACTACAGGCTGCCGATCGCCCGAAGTCTGACAACCGAGATCGCCGAGGCGATCGTACGGTTGCGGACCAGATGACAGCGTAAAACATCTGTACCGTGGCCTGTTTGCCGCACGCGGCGATGCAGTGACAGCCAGTTACAGCCCCTGCATCCGTGTGCGTTGTGGCGCTGAGGCACCTCGACTATACGGCACCTCACGTTATCGCCGCACACCGGCCATCCCCTGGTGGGCGGTTTACCATCCAGCGAGGGTGACGCATGGCGAAGGTGCAGCTGGAGGACGGCTACGTCCCGTCCGACGACGAGCCCTTCATGAATGACCGGCAGCGCGAATATTTCCGGCGCAAGCTGCTGAGCTGGAAGAACGACATCCTGCGCGAGGCGCAGGATACGCTGGTGGCGCTGCAGAGCGAGAACGAGAATCATCCCGACCTCGCCGACCGCGCGTCGTCAGAGACGGACCGGGCGATCGAGCTGCGGGCCCGGGACCGCCAGCGCAAGCTGACCGGCAAGATCGACGCGGCGCTGGCCCGGATCGAGGACGGGTCCTACGGGTTCTGCGAGGAGACCGGCGAGCCGATCTCCCTCCGCCGCCTCGACGCGCGGCCGATCGCGACCCTGTCGCTCGAGGCCCAGGAGCGGCACGAGCGCCGCGAGCGCGTCTACCGCGACGACTGATCCGGATCCGGCCGCGTGCCGGATCCGGCGGCCGACCCGGCGCGACTACTGCGTGAGCCGCAGCGCGCCGATGCTCGCCTGGATCGACTTGAACGCCTTGATCAGGTCGTCGGACGAGTTGGCGAGGTAGAACTGGTCGGGCGACGAGGCGCAGTTCCGCAGCAGCGTCTGCCCCGCCGAATCGATCGGATCCGTCGGGACGCTGAAGCCGATCGTGTAGATCGAGATGTTGACCGCCTTCGTGTTGGCGCACGCCTCGGCGGTGAGCGCGTCGAGCGCCTTCCGCGCGGTGTTGCCGTCGGAGATGTTGGTGTTCTGATACGCCGTCGTCAGGCGCGGGTTCGGCGTCGTGCCGTTGGCGTTCCGGAAATAGCCGGCCGCGAAGTAGAGCGAGCCGGTCGGCGCGCTCGAATTGGTGCCCCAACTGTTCGTGCCATCGGTCATCAGGATGATGATCTTGTTGATGTTCGTGGCGTTCGAGCTGTTCGCGCTGGACGCGTAGGGTTGACCGTCCGCGAAGACGCTGTTCGGTGAGAGGGTGCGCCAGCCCCACATGAATCCCTCGTGGATGTTGGTCGATCCGGAAGGCGCCATGTTGTTGATCAGGGTCTTCAGCGCGTTCGTGTTGTTGGTCAGCCGCTGAAGCGGCTGGGTGGTGCAGCCGAAATTCGGACCGTTCGGGATCCCGAGGGGCGCGCCGGACGCCGGATCCTTCGGATTCACGTACTTGCAGGCTTGGCCGAGCGCGGTGTTGTAGGTGTTGCTGTTCCGGCAGTCGGGGCCGGTCTCGTCGTCGATATAGCTGTTGTAGCTGTAGGCCGTCGACCTCTGGTTGCCGACCGGGAAGGACGCGCCGCCCGACGTGCCGTCGCCCGGCTCGTCGGGCGCGAGCAGCGGCACGTAGAAGGAATCCTTGGTCGTGGGCGCGCCGTCCTGGACGTTGAACGGGTAGGGAAGCGACTCGAGGCACCCGGCCCAGCCCCAGTTCCGGTTCGCCGCCTGCAGCTTCGCGAAGACCTCGAAGCGGTTCTTGAACGGTGCCGGATTCGACTGGACGATGTTCGTCCAGTGGTAGCTGGAGAGGCCGTTCTGATCGATCCAACTCGCGTAGCGGTACGCGGACGGGTCGACTGCCACGGCGGCGGCGAAGGGAACGATCGCGACCTTGGTCGCGCTGGAGAAGGCCGGGCTCGTGTAGACGTAGTTGACGAAATCGGTCGCGGCCGTCTGGACGGCCCGAAGCTTCGACTGTCCCCCGCTCGACGCGGCCATCGAGCCCGTGTTGTCGAGGACCAGCGCGATCTCGAAGGTCTTGGGCAGCGGCGTGGCGCATTGCGAGACGGCGCCCGGGTTGATGCGCTGGGTGCCGGTCAGCCCCCCGAAGAAGGTCGTGGACTGCTTGTGCGCGGTCAGCGTGATCTTGCGCGGGCTGCTGGTGATCGCCAGCCGGTCGACCACGAGGTTCGCGGCACCCATGGCGCCGGTCATCGTCGTCTGGGCGAGGGTGTTGAGTTCGGCCTCCGACGTCGTCAGCGGCGTCTGGCAGAGCAGCAGCGCCGTGGCGTCGGTCGCGGTCTGGAGCTTCGTCTCCAGCCGCGTAGCGAAGCCGTAATCGATCGCCGCGCCGCCGATCATCACCATCGGCACGCTCAGGAACGCGAACAGCAGGGCGACGTTCCCGCCGCGGTCGCGCAGGAGGCCGCGGCGCCGCTCGGGGCGGTCGTCAGGACTAGCGGTCGATCTTCGTGCCATCGCAGTTCGCGTGTTCGTCGTCCGGCAGGACGACTTCCGTGTAGGTGCTGGTGCCGTAGGCCTGGCCGCCGCGGGTCGGCCACGGCGCGCTGCTGGTGAACGTGATCGTGTTGCTCACGCCCTTGGCGAGCTTCACCAGGGCGCTCCCGATCATCGGGGTGTAGCTGATGCTGACTTCCGCCAGGACGTACCGCATGCCCGGCATCCGGTAGCCGTCCGGCACGGTCAGGCCGGCCGCGGATCCCAGGCTCCGCGCGGTCCCGTTCGCGTTGGCGACGCTGGAGCAGACCACCGGGGGACCGACCGGGTTCTTCGCGTCGATGCCCATGGCGCTGACCACGATCTTGACCTTCGACGTGTCGAACGGGCGCATCACCGCCGTGGCGGAGGCGAGGATGTCGTTCATCACGGTGCGGCTGATCGGGTTCTGCGTGTCGCCCTGCGCCGTCAGGTCCGCCACGGTCCGGCCGAGCTGGGTCAGCTTGCGCCACTCGTCGATGGCGTGCCCCACCTCGGTCATCCCGGCCCAGATCGCGAGCAGGATCGGCAGGATGACGGCGAACTCGACCGCCGCGCCGCCCCGCCGATCCTGCCCGAGCCGGGCCGCCCGCCGGGTCAGGACGGCGAGGACGGGCACGGGCTCGCTCCGACGATCTGATAGGGCTCGGTGCGGAACACCGCGGTGGACGTCAGCAGGCTCGATCCCTCCGCGGGCCCGCTGGTGAACTGCTTCGTGTTCAGGCCCATCAGGTTGAAGAAGGTCGGGAACGGCACCGCCGCCGTGACGATCACGATCGTCCCGGGCGAGGCGCATTTGTAGTTGGAGCCGAAACTCGTGCTCCACGTGCCTGTGGCCGTGTCGATCGGCTTGGCCGCGGTCGCGCTCGCGAAGCTGCTCGAGGTCGAGACGTCGATCTTGACGTTCTGACAGTTGAACACGGTGGGGACGGGGCTGCTGCTCGGTCCGCACATCCGTGTCTTGAGGGTCGCGAGCACGGTCGCGGGATTGGTCTGACCCGCGGTGTCGAGCTGGAACTGGCCGGTGAAGATCGTCCGGACCGCGTTCTGGAGGGCGCGATCGAAATTTTGCGTCGCCCACATCTGAAACATGATCTGGAGGATCGCGCCGCACAGCGCCAGGAACGGCAGGGCCACGAGGGCGAACTCCACCGCGGCCGCGCCGCCGCTGTCGCGCGCGAGGCGCCTCAGGAGACAACCCGACGTAACTCTGACCTGCGCGTGTGAAAGTCCTCGACGGTTCATGAGCGAGCAGATCAGTCGAAAATAGCCATCGCGTTCGATGTGACGCCAAGATTTTGCAAAACTCTTAATTCGATCGACTACAACAGGCTTATCGAGTTCCTGCTACTTTTGGTTGTGTCGAGCGCGGTAGTCGGCGATCCGCGGTTGACGCCCCGCCGGTGCGCACCACTTCCACGCGCGCAGGCGTGGCCGGAGAACCGCATGAGATCCCCTCTGATCGCGCTCGTGGTCGGCGGGACGGCGCTCGCGCTCGCCGCCTGCGACGCGCCCAAGCCGGGGCCGGCCGGGCCTCCCGGTGCGAAGGGTGATCGGGGACCGCCGGGGCCGGCCGGGCCGGCCGGGGTCAACGGCGCGACGGGGGCTCGCGGTCCCGCGGGCGACCCGGGTCCGGCCGGGCCGGCCGGTCCGCCCGGACCGTCCCTGAACGACCAGGTGCGTCTCGACGTGGCCTGCCGCCGTGACGAGGAATTGATTGGCGCCTACTGCCGAGGCATGGCGGTTCTGCCGTCCGTGACCGTCACGGACGGCGTGTCCACGGTCGGCTGCCTCGACATGACCGCCAAGGCCGCCAAGGATGCCCAGCCCGTCGCGGTCTGCATGAAGAAGCCATGAGATTCGCCGCCCCCGCACTCCTGATCGCGCTGGTGTCCGGCCCCGCCTGTGCCCAATCCTTCGTGCCGACGGAGCGGGCGGCGATCGACCTCGTGCGCGACCGGCGCACCGCCGGCTTCACCACCGTGGCGCGCACGCTGGCCTATGCCGAGCGCGCGACCGGCGGCGCTTTCCGACTCGGCGGCTACCGGGTCGATTATCGCCCGGACGCGCCGTTCGCCCGGGTGCGGATCTGCTATCGCCTGGGGATCGATCCGCCGACCTGCGGCCTCGCTTACCGCGTCGCGGTCAACCCCGCCCATGTCGAGCCGGCCGACCGCTACGACGGTCTGACGCGCGACCTCGAGCACGGGCCCCAGGCGTTCCTCCGGGCGCTCGCCCGGGAGGCCGATCTGCAGCGCCAGCCGGACTTCCTGCGGAAGGTCGAGGCCGCGCTCGAGCCCTACAACCCCTACGACTGGCGCTGATCGCGGACGCCCTCAGAGCAGCCGCGGCCAGCGCAGGAGCCGCTCCGGCGCGAAGGCCGCGACCGGCACCGCCGGGTTCCGGCGGGTGGCGAGGTCGGCGACGATCTCGCCGGTGATCGGGCCGGTGGACAGGCCGATATGACCGTGGCCGAAGGCGAAGAGCAGGCCGTCGTGCCGCGGGGCGCGGCCGATCACCGGCATCCCGTCGGGCGTCGACGGGCGGGAGCCGAGCCACGGCGCGTTGTCCAGCGGCCCGCCGAGCCGCAGGGTGCCGGCCGCCTCGCGGGACGCCGCCTCGATCTGCGTGTGGTCGGGGGCGGCGGCGCGGGCGTTGAGTTCGACACCGGACAGGACACGGACCCGGTGCTCGCCCATCGGCGACAGGATCGAGCCCGCGCCCGTGTCGAGGACAGGCCGGGTCAGCGGCGGGCTGTCCGGATGCAGGGCGTAGTGGCGATGGTAGCCGCGCTCGGCCGCCACCGCGAAGCGGTAGCCGAGAGTCCGGGCGATCGCCCCGGAGGCGGCGCCGGCCGCGAGGACGACCTGCCGGCCCCGCACGGCGCCGCCGTCGTGATCGACGCGCCAGCCACCGGCCTCGGGCTCCAACCGGGCGACGCTGCCGCGCAGGCGGCGGCCGCCGAGGCCGGTGAACAGGGCCTCGCACGCCTCGATCAGCCGGCCGGGCTCGCGCACCGATCCCGTCTCGGTGAGCAGCATGGCCCGCGCGTAGGGCCGCACCAGCGCCGGCTCGACGGCCTGCAGCGCCGCCGTGTCGAGGATGTCGAACGCGACTCCGTGCGCGGCCAGGATCTCGCGCTCCAGGGCGGCGGCCGCGAAGGCCGCCTCGGTGCGGTAGGCCTTGATCCAGCCCGTCCGCTGCAGCCGGTCGCCGGTGCCGGCCCGGGCCGCCAGCCGCTCGTGGGCCGGATAGGCGGCGCTGGTCAGCGGCAGCAGCGCCGCGGCCGCGCGGCGCCAGCGGGATGCGCGCGCAGCCGCGAGGAAATGCGCCGTGTAGGGCAAGATTCGCGGGAGATGCGCGTAGTGCAGCCTCAGGCCGCGATCGGCGTTGCGCAGGTAGGCCGGGAGCTTGCCCCACAGGGCCGGGCTCGACATCGGCAGGATCGAGCCGCGGCTGACCACGCCGGCATTGCCGTAGGAGGTCCGGGCTCGCGCCTCGCCGGGATCCAGCAGGACCACGTCGAGCCCGCGATCCCTCAGCGCGATGGCGCTGGCGAGGCCGACCATCCCGCCGCCGACCACCACGATGTCGGCCGTCTCATCCGTCGCCATGCCGCTCACATCCCGCCCCGCACCACGCGCGCCCTTCTGACGGGTTTCCCGCCTCCTGGGTAGCGGGCCGCCGCGGGTCGGCGCATCGGGCCGGTGTGATCGTGAAGTCCCGCGCACATTCCCGCGGAGATCGGCTAGAGAGCGAGCCATGACTCTCGTCCGCTTCGCACCCTCGCCGACCGGGTATCTCCATATCGGCAACGCCCGGCCGGCCCTGCTCAACGCCCTGTTCGCCCGCCGGACCGGCGGCCGCTTCCTGCTCCGCCTCGACGATACCGACGCGGAGCGCTCCACCGAGGCCTTCGCCGAAGCGATCGGCGAGGATCTCGCGTGGCTCGGCATCGTGCCCGACCTGTTCGCCCGGCAGAGCGCCCGCACGGCGCAGCACAACGCCGCCGCCGACCGCCTGCGCGCAGCGGGCCGGCTCTACCCCTGCTACGAGACCCCGGAGGAGCTGGAGCGCCGCCGCAGGCGCCAGCTCGGGCGCGGCCAACCGCCGATCTACGACCGGGCGGCGCTGCGGCTCACCGGCGACGAGCGGGCGGCGCTCGAGGCCGAGGGCCGCCGGCCGCACTGGCGGTTCCTGCTGGAGGCGCGGACCGTCGGCTGGGACGATCTCGTCCGCGGCCCGGCCCACGTCGACTGCGCGTCCCTGTCGGATCCGGTGCTGATCCGCGCCGACGGCAGCTACCTCTACACGCTGCCGTCGGTGGTGGACGACGCCGATCTCGGCATCACCCACGTGATCCGCGGCGAGGACCACGTCACGAACACCGGCGTGCAGGTGCAGATCTTCGAGGCCCTGGGCGCGGCCGTTCCGGTCTTCGGCCACCACAACCTGCTGACGACCGCCGACGGGGAGGGCCTGTCGAAGCGCCTCGGCCACCTGTCGCTGCGCGGCCTGCGCGAGGCCGGCTACGAGCCCGCGGCGGTGCGCTCGCTGGCGGTGCTGACCGGCTCGGCCGAATCGGTCCGGGCGGTGCCCGACCTCGACACCCTCGCGGGCCTCGTCGATCTCGGGGAGATCTCGCGGGCGCCGGCCCGGTTCGACCCGGCGGAGCTCGACGGCCTCAACGCCCGCCTGATCCACGCCATGCCGTACCGGGAGGCGGCCGCGCGCCTCGCGGATCTCGGGATCCCTGAGGACCGGGCCGAGGCCTTCTGGCTCGCGGTGCGCGCCAACCTGAGCCGGGTCCCGGAGGCGGCGCCGTGGTGGCGGGTCGTGACCGGTCCGGTCGAGCCGGTGCTCACCGAGCCTGCCGTGATCGCGGCCGCCATCGAGACCCTGCCCCCCGAGCCGTTCGGCCCGGAGACCTGGAAGGCGTGGACGACCGAGATCCGGACTCGCACCGGCGCCAAGGGCCGCGGCCTGTTCATGCCGCTCCGGCTCGCGCTGACCGGCCTCGAGCACGGGCCGGACCTCGCCGGCCTGCTGCCGCTGATCGGGCGGGAGCGGGCGGCGCGCCGGCTCTCCGTCGCGGCCGCCTGAGCGACCCGGCCCGGACAGCCCCGCCGGCGTTCGTAATCCTGGGCCGTTCGGCGGCGGTTCAGCGGCCGGGTCGCGGGCGCGCCTCGATCAGCGCGGCATCGAGCAGGAAGCTGCCGTCGGCCTCGATGCCGAAATGCGCCGCGACCTCCGCGGGCGCCGCGACCTGCAGCGCCCGGATCGCCGCGACGTGGGTCTCCGGCGTCCGCATCCGGGCGATCCAGCTCGCGAACTCCATGCGCGGCCGGCTCGGCGTCGCGTCGCCGGGCTCGAAGCCCGCCGCCTCCAGCAGGGCCCGCCATTCCGAGACCCTGTAGTCGCGCACGTGCGAGGGGTCGCGCAGCAGCTCCACCGCCTGGAGGTGCGTGTCGAGCAGCGGATCCTCGGGCGCGACGATGTCGCTGACGACGAGGAATCCGTCCGGCTTCAGCACCCGACGCGCCTCCGCCAGGGCCGCAGGCACGTCGCGCCAGTGGTGGGCGCTGTAGCGGGTCAGGACCGCGTCGAAACGCGCGTCCGGGAACGGCAGGGCCTCCGCGCCGCCCTGCCGGGTCTCGATCCGGTCGAGCCCCCGCCGCGACGCCTCGGCGGCGACCGCCGCCAGCATCTCGGCCGACAGGTCGTAGGCCGTGACGCAGGCCCCGGCCGCCGCCGCCGCGAAGGCGACGTGGCCGCCGCCGCAGCCGAGGTCGAGCACCCGCAGGCCGGGCCGCGCGCGGACCCGCTCGCCGATCCGGTCGAGGTCGGCGCCCGCCGCGTGCACGGCGCTGGTCACGTAGGCGGAGGCCTGCGCGCCGAACTGGTCGACGACGTGTCGGGTGTGGCTGCGGGCGTTCATCGGCGGATCTCCCAGTTCAGGTCGCGAGCGGCGGCAGGCGGGACAGCCGCAGGGCGATCGTCAGCGCCAGACCGTACAGCCCGCCCACGAACAGAACCACGCCGTTCCACCCGGAATGGGCGAAGAACCAGCCGCCCGCGGTCCCCAGGACCGACGAGCCCAGATAGTAGAGGCCGAGATAGATCGCCGAGGCCTGGGCCCGGTCGCGCAGGGCCCGCCGCCCGACCCAGCTGCTCGCGACCGCGTGGGCGCCGAAGAAGCCCACCGTCGTCACCACGATGCCGGCGAGGATCAGCAGCAGGTGATCCGAGAGCGTCATCACGATGCCCGCCAGGCCGACGGCCGTGGCGACCCAGAGGACGCGGCGGCGGCCGAAGCGGCTCGCCAGCTCGCCGGTGACCGGGCTGCTGACCATGCCGGCGAGGTAGACGGAGAAGATCAGTCCGATCACCGCCTGGCTCAGCGCGTAGGGCGGCTCGAGCAGGCGGAAGCCGATGTAATTGTAGATGCAGACGAAGCCGCCCATCAGCAGGAACGCCTCGGCGAAGAGCCAGGGCAGGCCGGCGTCGCGGAAATGGTGGGTGAAGCTGCCCGGCACCTCTGCCCAGGCGAGCCGGCGCGGCACGAAGCGGCGCGAGGGCGGGAGCCACCGCCAGAACGCCAGCGCGGCGGCGAGCGCGAGGCCGCCGATCACCGCGAGCCCGGCGCGCCAGCTCACGAAATCCGCCATCACGCCGCTGATCAGGCGGCCCGACATGCCGCCCAGCGCGTTGCCGCCGACGAGCAGGCCCATCGACAGGCCGATGGCCTTGGCGTCCATCTCCTCGGCGAGATAGGCCATGGCGACGGCCGGGAGGCCGCTGGCCGTCAGCCCCGTGAGCGCGCGCAGTGCCAGGAAGCCGTACCAGCCGGGGACCAGGGCGGCCACGACCGTGAGCAGCGCCGAGGCGACCAGCGAGGCCAGCATCACCGGCTTGCGGCCCCAGATCTCCGAGAGCGGGCTGACGACCAGCAGCGCCACCGCCAGCAGCCCGCAGGGCAGCGACAGGGCGAGGCTGCTCGCGGCCGGCGAGACGCCGAAATCGTCCGCATAGATCGGCAGGAGCGGCTGGACCGCGTAGAGCACCGCGAAGGTCGAGAAGCCGGCCGCCGCCAGCGCCAGAGCCGTGCGGCGGAAGACCGGTGTGCCCGACCGGATGAGCCCGCCATCCGTCTCGCTGTCCATCGTCGTCCCGCGCCGCTGTCCTCTACCGGTGGTGAGGCGCGAAGGCTTGAGGGTCAACTGCCGCGCGGGACATGCCCGCGCGGCGGTCGTTTCACCGAGGCGGCGGCGGTGCCGCCTGGCCCTGACCCTGATCCGGCCCCTGCTGCAGCAGCGGCGTGATCCGCTGGACGACGACGCGGCGATTCTCCCGCGACGGGCCCTGCGTGTTCACCTTGAGGTACTGCTCGCCGTAGCCCTGGGTGGTGAGGTTCTCCGGCGGCACGCGGAACTGCTCGGTCAGCACGGTCGCCACCGCCTGGGCACGCCGGTCCGACAGGGACAGGTTGTCGAGGGCTGAGCCGACGGCGTCGGTGAAGCCTTCGATCAGGAACACCTCCCGCGGGTTGGCCTGGATGGCGCGGTTCATCGCGCCGGCGATCCCCGACAGCTTGGCCGCCTGATCGGGCGTGACGGTGAACGAGCCGGTGTCGAAGGTGATCGTGTTGATGTCGACCGAGCGCAGCCGGGCGCGGAGGTCCGGGCTGTAGCGGATCTGATCGAGCGTGTACCGGCGATCGACCTGCACCACCGGCGGCGCCGTCAGCGCCTCGTAGACCTCCGCCTCGTCGGCCTGGGCGTAATCCACGACGTAGCGGTCCCGCGGGATGCGGATCTCCGGGGGCGGCAGCACCACCACGTCCTCGTAGATCGGGCGGAGCGGGCCGGCATAGCTGTTGTCGATCAGGATGAGCTCGCGACCGTCGCGATAGCGGAGGTAGCGGCGCAGCATCCGCCCGTCGTCGTTCGTGACGGTGACGATCTGCTCGCCGCCGGGCCGGTCGACGTAGCTGTAGAAGTCGGCGCCCCGCCGCTCGAACCTGTAGCCGCGCGGGTCCAGGCTGCGGAAGCGCTCGTTCTCGTCGTGTCGGATCAGGTAGCCGTCGCGGTCCTGCACGATGATGCGGCCCGGCTCCCGGTAATAGGTCCGGCCGTCCTCCCGGAACTCGCGGCGGTCGGTGCGGACCTGCTCGAAGTCGCGCACGGCGTCGTTCTGGCGGAAGCCGCCGGGCACGTAGCCCGGCTGTCCCGGCCGGTTGAAGGCGCTCGGGTCGGTCGGACCGCCCGGACCGCCCGGACCGCCCGCGGGCGGCGGGGCCTGTCCGGGAGCGGGCGCCTGGCCCGGCGGCACGAACGGCCGTCCCGGGATCCCGGGGGCCATGTTGGGCGGCACTGGCCGCGCGGGCTCCGCGGCGGGGGCGCCGTTGGGCTGGGCCGGCGCCCGTCCATCGGGCTGGGCCCCCTGCGGCTGGAACGGCCGCCCCGGAACGCCTGGGGCCGCGTTGGGCGCCTGCGGCCGGCCGGGCTCGGCGCCGGGACCGCCGTTCGGCTGGGCGCGGTTCTCGGGCTGGCGGTTCTCGGGCTGGCGGTTCTCGGGCTGCGCGTCGAGGCGCTGGGCCGGCCGACCGGGTGCGCCGGGGGGCGCGTTCGGCGGCTGGGGCCGATCGCCGGGCGCACCCGGACCGCCCGGACGCTGGCCCGGCGCACCGCGATCCGGCGCGGATCGGTCGGGAGCCGCGTCGCGCTGCGCGGGACGGTTCGGCTGGTCATCCGGGCCGGGGCGGTCCCGGTCCGGTGCCTGGCGCTGCTGCGGCGCCGGCGGACGCTCGGGCGCAGGGCGTCCCTGGGGCGGCGGGGCCTGATCGCGATCCGGAGCCTGCTGGCGCTCGGGCGCGGGCCGTCCGGGGGTCGGCCGCTCCTGCGGCCCGCGATCCGGACGATCCGGCTGCTGATCCCGCCGCTCCTGCTGCCGCTCCTGCTGCCGCTCCTGCTGTCGATCCGAATGGCGGTCCGGCCGATCCGGCGCCGGCGGACGGGCCGCAGGCGGCTCCGGCCGGCGCTCGGGCGCGCGCTCCCGCTGGGGCGGTTCGGCCTGCGGCTGGCGCTGGGCGGGCGGCTCGGGACGCTCGCGCGGCGGCGCACGCTCCGGCCGGGGCTCCGGCCGCTCGCGCTCGGCCGGCGGGCCGGGACGCTCCTGCGGCGGCCGCTCGGGGCGCGGACCGCCGTGCGGGGGCTCGCCGCCGCGGGGACCGCGCTCGTCCGGTCCGCCCTGCGCCACTTGGATCCGGCCCGGCGCGGCATCGGCGAGCTGCACGAGCGTGAGTGCCGGCAGCACCGTGCCGGTGAGGAGGATCAGGCGGAGCAGGCGCATCGCGGTCTCGTCTCGGTTCAGGCCGAGCCGAACACCGGACGCCGCGATTGGTTCCGCGTCCCGGGACGCGGAACCGGCTTCAGGGCGTGAGGCGCTGGGGCACCGCGATCACGTCGGGCGCGATGATGCGCACGGCAACGTGATCCGGCTTCGCCTCCGCGGCCTTCGCGCCGTCGGCCGCGGCGGGCTCGACCTTCGCGTCGTCGCGGCCGGGGCCGCCCTTCGTGTCGACGCCCGCACGGCCGGCGGCGTCGGCGGCGAGTTCTGCCGCGGTCCGGTCGGCCCGGCCGACGAGGGTCAGGCGCACCTTCGGCCGGGACAGCGCCTCGGCCTGCATCGGCGTCACGAAGATGTCGCCCTTGTGCCGGACCAGCATGCTCTCGGCCTTGACCAGCGACTGCGCCCAGGACTTGCCCTCCGGTTTGCAGGAGCAGTTCGGAACGAATTCCTTGCGGAATTTGAAGGCGTTGGCGAGGTTCGCGTAGGCCCGGCTGCCCTTCACCGAGGCGGCGTGCTTCAGGGCATCGTCGCCGTACGGCATGGAATAGGCCTGCGCCTCGGTCCCGGGGCAGAGGGCCTGGCACATCTCGTCGGCGCCGCCGCGGCCCTCGGGCAGGTTCTTCATCGGGAAGAAGCCGCCGTCGCAGGTGCGCACGCAGACCATCTGCGGCCCGCCCCGGCCGTAGGCCTCGCCGGAGCCCGCGGAGGCTTCGCGCGGGGGGCAGGTGGAGGCGACCAGCCCCTGGAGTTCGCGCTTGCGGGCGCCGCTGTCGTCGATCACGGCGCCGCCATAGGTGGCCTTGAGGGCGCGGATCCGCTGCTCCACCGCGCCGCACTGCGGCGGCCGCGTGTCGAAGAACAGGAACTTGCCGCCCTCGCAGTTCAGGCCGCGGAAATAGGCTTCGAGGCGCCCGATCTCGTCGTTCAGGGCGCGCGTCGTGCTGGCGCCGCTCTGGATCGAGGCCAGCTCCGCCCGGTAGCGCCGGCACTGGGGCGACGGCAGTTGCGGCGCCGGCCGCGCCTCGGCGGGCGGCGGTCCGGACGCGGCCTCCTGCGCGCTGGCGGAGACGGCGAGCGAGTGGGACAGTCCGAGGGCTATGGCCGCGCTCAGGACGAGGCGGCCGAGCGTACGGACGATCGGGCGGTGAGGCATAGGCTGCATCGCGTTGATCGGGTGCGCGGCGATCCGGAGAACCCGGGCCCGCGCGCATCCGCGCTTCGGAACGGAAGCGGGGCCATTCTACGCCCCCTCGCAAGACCGCGACACCCCTCCTACATCCGGCCGGCAAGCGTGAGGGGGAATTGACCGGCGATGTTGTTTCGGAGTCTCACCTATGTTGGGCTTCTCGCACTGGGCCTGACGGCGGCCGGTACGGCCTCGGCGCAGGAGCCGGACCGGATCTTCGACAAGTCGACGGTCTGGCGCCCGCTGACGCCCAACGACAAGCTCGTGGTCTACGGCGTCGACGATCCGGCGGTCTCCGGCGTGGCCTGCTGGTACACCCAGCCCGAGAAGGGCGGGATCAAGGGCACGCTGGGCTTGGCCGAGGACGTCTCGGACATCTCGCTGGCCTGCCGGCAGACCGGGCCGATCGCCTTCAAGGGCAAGATGAGCCAGGGCGAGGTGGTGTTCAGCGAGCGCCGATCGCTGATCTTCAAGTCGATGCAGATCGTCCGCGGCTGCGACGCGAAGCGCAACACGCTGATCTACATGGTCTACTCGGACAAGGTCATCCAGGGTTCGCCGAAGAACTCGACTTCGGCCGTCCCTCTGGCGCCCTGGGGCACCGAACCGGCGCAGAAATGCGCCGACTTCATGAAGTGAGCCGCGCGGGGTCGACAGGGCGTCCCGGGGACCGGGGCGTCCGCGGCTCCCTCAGTCCTGGCAGGTGATCCGGATCGGGCGCTCGGAGGGCGCCGGGACCGGCTGGCTGATCGCACCGGTGTACTCGTCGGCGGCGGCGACCCCGTAGGAGTTCGCCGCGGCGTAGCCCTGGGCCTCGCACCACGCGTTGGCGACCACCTGCCCGCAGGCGCTGCCCGGCGTCGTCAGGCACTCGCCGACGCCGTAGCCGTCGCTCGACGGGATCAGGAAGGTCTTCTCGACGTGGGCCGGCGCCTTCGCGGGCGTCTCGCCGTCGGTGCCGGCCAGCGCGACGTGGGTCAGGCCCGCACAGGCGAGAACGGTGGCGAGAGCGAGGGAACCGGCGGCCGAGCGTCGCATGGATTGTCCTTGGGCACAGGATCTGTGGCGTGAGGATCGTGGCCCGGACGGTCCGACGGCGCGGTTAAGGAAGCCTTACCCGCATGGCGCGCAGGCCATCTCGAATTCCTCACGCTTTTGGGTTAGCCCCATCGCGCGGGCCGCGCCGTCGCCGCGATGCAACAGGATGCTGTGCCGGGGCTGGCGGATCCGCCACGTTTCGGCCGCTCTTCGCCGCGCGGGGCCCTCAGGTCGTTGAAGGCAGGGCCGGATTTCCGGCCACGGCTCCGGTCCGGACGTCATCCCGGGCGCCGGCAAAGGGATGGGTTTCATGGCGCCGATGTTGCGGCTCTACAACACGCTGACCGGCGCCAAGGAGGCCTTCGCGCCGATCGACCCGCAGCATGTCCGCGTCTACGCCTGCGGCCCGACGGTCTACGACGCCGCCCATATCGGCAACGCCCGACCGATCATCGTCTTCGACCTGCTGTTCCGGCTGCTGCGCCACCTCTACGGGCCGGAGCACGTCACCTACGCCCGCAACGTCACGGACGTGGACGACAAGATCAACGCCCGGGCGGCCGAGCGCGGCGTCAGCATCCGCGAACTGACCGACGGCACGCTCGCGCAGTTCCACCGCGACGTGCGCGACCTCGGCGTGCTCATGCCGGAGGACGTGAACCTCACGGGCGCGCGGCCCCGCTTCGTCGAGCCCCGCGCCACCGACCACATCGTCGAGATGGTCACGATGATCGAGGCCCTGGTCCGGGCCGGCCACGCCTACGTGGCGGCGGATCACGTGCTGTTCGACGTCCCCTCGATGCCGGATTACGGCGGCCTGTCGAAGCGGCCCCTCGACGAGATGGAGGCGGGGGCCCGGGTCGAGGTCGCCCCCTACAAGCGCTCGCCCCTCGACTTCGTCCTGTGGAAGCCCGCGAAGCCCGGCGAGCCGTCCTGGCCGTCGCCCGCCGGGATCGCGGTCGCCGGGCGGCCGGGCTGGCACATCGAGTGCTCGGCCATGTCGGCCAAGCATCTCGGCCGGACCTTCGACATCCACGCCGGCGGCATCGACCTGATCTTCCCGCACCACGAGAACGAGGTGGCGCAGTCGCGCTGCTGCTTCGGCACGCCGGTGATGGCCAATGTCTGGCTGCACAACGGCTTCCTCCAGGTGGAGGGGGAGAAGATGTCGAAGTCGCTCGGCAACTTCATCACCATCCGCGACGTGCTGAACGACTGGCCGGGCGAGGTCGTGCGCCTCACCATGCTCAAGACCCAGTACCGGCAGCCGATCGACTGGACCCTGCGCGGCCTGGAGGAATCGGCCCGCGTGCTCGACCGCTGGTACAACGCCGCCGGCGACGCGCCCGCCGCGTCCGACATCCCCGTCGGCGTTGTCGAGGCGCTCTGCGACGACCTCAACACGCCGGCGGCGATCAACGAACTTCACCGGCTCGCGGGCGGCGCGGAGGCGCAGCCCGGTGCGCTGCGCGCCGGCGCGAATCTCCTCGGCTTCCTCGCGCGCACCCGCAGCGACCGCGAGCAGGATCAGGTCGCGGCCTCGGGGGTCGACGTCGCGGCGGTCGAGGCGCTGATCGCCGCGCGCCGCGCGGCCCGCGCCGCCAAAGACTGGGCCGCCTCCGACCGGGCGCGCGACGCCCTCGCGGCGATGGGCGTCGCCGTGAAGGACAACAAGGACGGCACCACGACCTGGACGGTGGCGCGCTGATCGCGGAGCCGGCGGCCGATGACACGGATGTGACGGGGACCGCGTCCTCGCGCCCGCTTGCGCGGCGCGGGCGGCATCTGTGGTCCGGGGACTCGCGGCGGAGACGAGCAGCACGTGACCAGCTTCGGGACCACCTTCCGGACCGTCGGGGCGCGGCGCGCCGCCGCCGCGTCGGCGCTCACCCTCGGTCTGGGCCTGGCAGGCCCGGCCGCCGCGATCGACGGCGGGTCGGCCGCCGGCCGTGATGCCCTGGCGCAGGCCACCGTGGCGATCGGCACGATCACCCAGCCCGAGGAGGCGCTGAAGCTGACCCGCTGCACCGGCGTGCTCATCGCGCCGGATCTCGTGCTCACGGCGGCCCACTGCGTGAACGGCGATCCGCTGGGCGCGCTGGTTGTGTTCTTCCGGGGCAGCGAGCCGGCGCGGCCGGTCTACGGTGCGCGGGTCGCCGCCCGCTACAGCCCCGATCCGGGGGAGATGCTGCCGAACGAGGCGTCGGGCGTCAGCCTCTCCGATCTCTCCCTCGACCTCGCGGTCCTGCGCCTGACCGACCCGGTGCGCGACCGGCGGCCCGTGCCGCTGGCGGCGGATCCCGGCCGCGTTCCGAAGAGTCTGCGCATCGCCGGAGCCGGCCTCTCCGGCCGGACCGTCGGACGCCTGCGCACCGCCACGCTGACGCCGGTCGCGGCGAGCAGCACCGGGCTGACCATCGCCCGGGCCAACGGCGCCCGGGTCTGCTTCGGCGATTCGGGCGGCCCGGTCGTCGCGCAGGATCGCCGCGGCACCTACATCTGGGGCGTGGCCAGCGCGGTGATCAGCCGGGCCGCGCCCTGCGGGGGCTACGTGGTGATCGCGCCGGCCGCGCAGGTCTTCTCCGCCACCGGGACGCGGTGAGGGCTTCGGACACCGCCGGAACGCGAAAACCCCGCGCGGCCGGACCGCGCGGGGTTTTTCACGGGACGGTGCGACCGGCGGATCAGACCGCCATGCGCTCCTCGCCGTCCATCGGCTCGCGCAGCACGTAGCCGCGGCCCCAGACGGTCTCGATGTAGTTCTTGCCCTGGCTGGCGTTCGCGAGCTTCTTGCGCAGCTTGCAGATGAAGACGTCGATGATCTTCAACTCGGGCTCGTCCATGCCGCCGTAGAGATGGTTGAGGAACATCTCCTTGGTGAGGGTCGTGCCCTTCCGGAGCGAGAGGAGTTCCAGCATCTGGTACTCCTTGCCGGTGAGGTGCACCCGGGCGCCGCCGACCTCGACGGTCTTCTGGTCGAGGTTAACGATCAGGTCGCCGGTGGTGATGACCGACTGGGCGTGACCCTTCGAGCGGCGCACGATGGCGTGGATGCGCGCCACCAGCTCGTCCTTGTGGAACGGCTTGGTGAGGTAGTCGTCCGCGCCGAAGCCGAGGCCCTTCACCTTGTCCTCGATGCCGGCCATGCCGGACAGGATCAGGATCGGCGTCTTCACCTTCGCCACGCGCAGCGAGCGGAGCACCTCGTAGCCCGACATGTCGGGCAGGTTCAGATCGAGGAGGATGATGTCGTAGTCGTACAGCTTACCGAGATCGACACCCTCTTCCCCGAGGTCGGTGGTGTAGGTGTTGAAGTTCTCGGACTTGAGCATCAGCTCGATGCTCTGCGCG
>NZ_JBQEPK010000034.1:0-65926 GCF_052045615.1 Methylobacterium sp. 22177
GAGCGGATGGAGATCGAGGGCATCGTCGGCCCGGCCAACCACGCCGGCAAGCGCGAGATCCTCGTGGAGGAGGCGGTCGGCTGAGAGCGGGGCCTGTCGCGTCCGCGGCGCCCCCCTCCCCTGCCGCCTGGGCAGGTTCGAGGCGCTGTCTGTGACGGAGCGCCCCTCGCCCCGGCGAGGGCGGGGCCACGCTCTCTCGACCTGACGCGCGTGCCGACCGGGACCGCGGGCCTGTGCAGCCCGCAGCTCAGGGGAGAGGCCGCACGGGGCGGGTCGCGGTATTCGACCACGCCTGCCCGACCCGAAAAAATCTCGCCCAGCGCGGAACCGATCGCTCGCCCGCACGTTACGCGCGTGCGAGGCCTGGAGACGGGCTCGCTCTGAGGGCGCCGGACACGGTGTCCGGTGCTGCTTGTAGTCACGTTGCTCGTCGGAGGATGTGGTTATGAGGACGTACGACGTTTCGCCCCTGTTCCGGTCGTCCATCGGGTTCGACCGTCTGTTCGAGCTGCTCAACCAGGCCGACCGCGTCGAGCCGTCGACCGCCTGGCCGCCCTACAACATCGAGAAGGTGGCCGAGGACCAGTACCGCATCACCATGGCGGTCGCGGGCTTCACGCCCGACGAGATCGAGCTGACCCAGCAGGACACCACGCTCCTCGTCTCGGGTCAGAAGGCCGCCCAGGAGGGTGAGAAGCACTACCTCTACCGCGGCATCGCGGCCCGCACCTTCCGCCAGACCTTCAATCTGGCCGAGCACGTGAAGGTCGTGGGCGCGTCCCTGGAGAACGGCCTGCTCACCGTCGCGCTGAAGCGCGAGGTGCCGGAGGCGCTGAAGCCCCGCCGCATCGCCATCGGCGGCACGACGGCCGCGTCCGGCCAGGACAACGCCCCGGCGCAGATCACCCGCGAGGCCAAGGCAGCCTGATCGGCAGCCTGATCCGGTGTCCCGGGCCGCGCGCCCGGCCACCCCCTTATCGACACGGATGACATCCCTCACGGGTCCGCGGACCCGCGGGCCCGTTCCCACGACTGCACCGCATTCGATGGAGCGAGGACCATGAGCGTGAGAGATCTGATTCCCTGGAACCGCACCAGCACCCCGGCGCCGACCGCCCTCGCGCAGGGGTCGGCCAGCCCCTTCCTGACGCTGCACCGGGAGATGAACCGCCTGTTCGACGACGTGTTCGGCGGGTTCGGCAGCGTGCCGAGCCTCGCGGGCCGCGGCTTCGGTTGGCCCCAGGTCGAGCTGGCGGAGGCGGACGGCGCGCTGCGCGTCTCCGCCGAGCTTCCCGGGCTCGACGAGAAGGACGTCGAACTGCTCATCGCGGACGGAGTCCTGACTCTGAGAGGCGAGAAGCGCGCGGAGACCACCGACAAGGACCGCGGCTATTCCGAGCGCAGCTACGGCCGCTTCGAGCGGTCGATCGCCCTGCCCGTGCCGGTGGAGGAGGAGAAGGCCGAGGCGACGTTCCGCAACGGCGTCCTCACCGTGACGCTGCCGCGCGCCGCCGAGGCGCCGGAGCGCCGCCGGCGCATCGCCATCAACGGCGCGGGCGCGCCGGTCGCCAAGCACTGAGCCGGTCCTGGGCCGGTCCTGAGCCGGTCCTGGGCCTGTCCTGGCGGCGGCCGCCCCCGCGGCCGCGGACACGAACGCATGACGCGACGGCCGGCGGCCCCGACCAGGACCGACGGCCGCTCCAGCCTTTGCTCACGATGAGGAGGGTCGCATGCAGCCGATCGATACGAACCACGTCCAACCCGAGATCGCGCGCCTGGGTCCGGTGGCGGCCGCCAGCCTGAGGCCGCAGGCGGTCGAGCCGTTCGAGGCCTTCGTGGCGCCGGGCGACGTCTTCCGGCATCCGCGCGAGGTGCTGCGCTATCCCGGCCTGTCGCGGGCCGAGAAGCGGGCGATCCTGGCCTCCTGGGCCTCGGACGCCCGCGCGGTCGATTCCTGCCCGACGCTGCGCTGCCTGCCGGGCTGCCGGGCCGAGCCCGTGCCGCTGAGCGCGGTCCTGGAGGCGCTCCAGACGCTCGACGCGGGCCCGGCACCGCCCGCAGCCCCGGCGCCGCGCAGGCCGCCCGACCCGGCGGCGTTCATCCGCCGCTGGCGGCGCGGTCCGACCGGACCGGAGCCCCGGCTGAACTGAGCCGGGGAGGCGCGCGATGGCAACCTTCGACCTGTGGGGCGGGCACAGGGGCCTGTCCCGGTCGCGGCGCGGCCGGCGCGGAGGGCAGGTGCGGACCACCGACGGGACCGTGCTGGGCCGCTGGATCCTGTCCGCCGCCCTGTGCGTCGCCCTGGCGGCGCCCTGCCCGGCCCCCGCCCTGCCCTGGGTGCTGGCCGCCCTGCTGAGCCTGTCGGGCTTCGCGTGGCTCGGCCGGGCGCTCACGCAGGCCGGTCCGCCGGCCAACGCCCCGCACCTGACCGCCTGGGACGCGGCCCTGCTGTCCTTCGCGGCGAGCTTCGGCGTGCAAGCGGCGGCGCGGCTCGGCCTCTTCGGCGGCTGAGCGCGCCCCTTTCGGGAGGCAACCATGCAGGATGGGACGATCGGAATCGGACACAACAGCCCGCCCGGCCCGGCCGGCGCGCCGTGGCTCGCCGGTCGCCGGGCGCTGATCCGCCGGCGCGGGCGCTCCGTCGACACGGCGGGGCGCGCCCGGGCCGGGACGTGGCTTCTCACCTTCGAGCGGGAGACGCCGCCGGAGCGGGAGCCGCTGATGGGCTGGACCGGCGGGCGCGACACCCTCGCCGCGGAGGTGGTGCTGACGTTCCCGACGCGGGCGCGGGCGGTGGCCTACGCCGAGCGCCAGGGCCTCACCTACCGGATCGAGCCGGACCCGCCCGACGGCCGCCGGGCGGGGACCCTGCGGGTCTGGGGCGCGCACCGGGTCTCCCGGGCGCCGCCTGCGGGCCTGCCCGACCTGGAGCGCGCCCTGGTCAACCCGGCCGCGGTGTTCGACGCCCCGGCCGCGGTGCGCGATCATCCCCGGCTGCTGCCGAGCTGCAAGCGCGAGATCCTGCGGCGCTGGGCCTGGGACGAGTACCTGAAGGAGGTCGCCGCCGCCGAGGGCATGGCCGAGGGCGAGCCGTCGCGGCTCGACGCCGTGAAGGCCGCCCTCCTGACGCTCGGCGAGGCGTGGCGCCCCGATCCCGCCGCGCCGGCCGCCGCGATCCCGGCGCCGCGGGCGGTCGACCGCGCGGCGGCCTGAGCGCGCGGGGACGACCGGTCCGGCCCTCCGCCGGTGGCGACGCCGCGCCCCCGGAAGGCCCGCGCGGTGCGGCCGTCACACGACCGAGAACCGGAACTCCGTGGCGGCCGCGAAGGTCTCGCCCGGCCGCAGGACCGCGGACGGGAAGCCCGGCTGGTTCGGCGCGTCCGGAAAGCCCTGGGTCTCGAAGCAGACGCCGTCGCCCGAGCGGTAGATCCGCCCGGACGGACCGATCAGCCGCCCGTCGAGGTTGTTGCCGCTGTAGAGCTGCAGCGCCGGCTGCGTGGTCCAGACGTCGAGCCGCCGCCCGCTTCCGGGATCGACGCAGCTGGCGGCCGGCCGCAGCGTCCCGGCGGCCCCGCGCAGCGCGAAGGTGTGGTCGTAGCCCTTGGCGTAGGTGAGCTGCGGGTCTCCGGCGCGGATCCGCGCCTCCAGGGCCCGCGGCGTGCGGAAGTCGAACGGCGTCCCGGCGACCGGCAGGAGCGCGCCGGTGGGGATCTGGGTCGGGTCGGTCGGCGCGAAGGCGTCCGCCTCGACCTGCACGAGTTGGTCGAGGACGCTGCCCGTCCCCTCGCCGGCGAGGTTGAAGTAGCTGTGATTCGTGAGGTTCAGGATCGTGGGCCGGTCGGTCACCGCGGCGTAGTCGACGCGCAGCACGCCGTCCTCGGGCAGGCTGTAGGTGACGCGGACGTCGAGATTGCCGGGAAACCCCTCCTCCCCGTCCGGCGAGCGGCGGACCAGGACGAGGCGCGCCGCGTCGGAGAACTCCGCCCGCCACAGGCGCCGGCCGAAATTCTCCGGGCCCCCGTGGAGGGTGTTGGGGGCCTCGTTCACCGGCAATCGGTAGCCGTGCCCGTCGAGGCTGAAGTGCCCGCCCGCGATGCGGTTCGCGTAGCGGCCGACGATCGCGCCGAAGCTCGGGCTCACGGTCTCGTAGCCCGCCAGGGTGCCGAGGCCGAGCACGACGTTGGCCGGATGGCCGGCGCGGTCGGGCACCTCGATCGCCGTGACGGCCGCACCGTACTCGATGACGGCGACGCGCAGGCTGCCCCGGCTCAGGGTGTGGCGGCTGACCGATCGGCCGTCCGCCGTCGTGCCGAACGGTTCGGCCGGCATCCGGCTAGCGCTTCCAGACGCCGAGCCGCTCGCTCCGGGCGTGGTCCTCGGCCGCGACCAGCTCGGGGCTCGCCTCCGGAGAGGCGCGACCGCCGCCGTTGAACAGCACCACCTCGGAGAGGTCGCGCCCGTCGACGAGGCAGTTCATGTTGGCGCTGCCGGGGGCCGGCTGGCAGGTCACCGGCCGGTTGCCGATGTACCGGGCCAGTTCCTCCGCCTGGCCGCCCCGCACCCACTCGACGCCGAACAGGTGCACGACCTTGCCGCCGACCTTGAGGGTCGCGGTGTCGATCACCTGGGCCTGTCCGGTCACGGCGTTCGGCGGCAGCGGCGCGTCGGGCTCGGACTCGCCGCCGGTCTCGGGGGGCGGCGTCACCGTGTCGGGGGCCGAGGCGGGCGGGTTCGCGGGCCGTGCGTTCGGCGCGGGGGTGCTCGGCGCCTCCGTGCGGGAGCCGGTCGGGGCGGCGGGACGCCCGGGTTCGGGCGCGGAGCGGTCCAGCACGACCCCCGCGGCGAGGACCGCCACCAGCGTGCCGGCGACGGCGCCCAGGAGCAGGCGGCGCTGCCGGCGCGCGCCGTCGTCGGCCCCGTCTCCCCCGAGGCCGAGCCGGTCGCGCAGGTGGCCGAGGCCGCCGCGCAGCGTCTCTCCGAACCGTCCCGGGCCGCTGTTCCAGGCGGCGGTCGGATCCGCGGCCGGGGCGGGCGCGGCCTCCGCGTCGGCGGCCGCGCCCGCCGGGCGGGCGAAGCGGCCGCGCAGGTTCGTCCGCAGGCTGGCGAAGCGGCCGGCGGCGTTCTGCGCGAGCGCGCGGCCCTGCTCGGAGGAGCGCTCCGCCAGGGAGCGCGCCCGCTCGGACTGGGTCCCGACGAAGCGGGCGGTCGCGGCCTTCATCTCGTAGGCACCGCTCAGCAGGGACGAATCGCGGGCCTCCTCGGCGGTCCGCGGGGCCGGTTCGAGCTCGGGCTCCGGCGGCAGGAACAGGGCGGGATGGCGCGCGCGCAGCTCCGCGATCAGGTCCGCGAGGGTCATCGGCTCGGACGTGTCGTCCCGCCGCCGCACGGCCCCCTGGCGGTCGAGGACGCGGAGGCCGGTTCCGCCCTCGTCGGGGGCGCAGGCGGCCTCGGCCAGCAACTCGAGGGTCCGGACCGCGACGGGGCGCGGACGCGCGCGCGCGATCTCGGCCCGGATCGTCTCGCGCAGGGCGAGGCGGCCGGGACTGTCGAGGACCGGCCGGGCCGGCTCCGCCTCCTGTTTCTCCACCACCGTTGAAGACGTCATTCACCCGATCCCGGCATCACCGACGCGCGGCGCGAAGGAGGCCCGACCGCACCTCCTGACGAAGCCCGCCCGCGGGCGCCTCACGGAACGCCCGACCACCGGGACCGATCCCACGACACGCCCCCAGCCCGCTTCCCTGCACGCCCTTCCGCGAGTCCCCCCGCAAGCCCGTGCCCGCCGCGGGGCGGCGGACCGCGATGCGGGGCTCTTACGCCTTGCCGGGCGACGCGGCCAGGGTTCCGGCCTGAATGCTCCGCCGCAGGACGCGGCCGGTCTCGCCGAGGATGTAAGGCCGCGTGCCGGCGAAGCCCACCTCCAGAACCAGTTCGGCCTCGCCGCTGGAGACGGCGCCCCGGCCCGGATTGGCGGTCCGGAAATCCACGAGCGCGCGGATCGTGCAGGTCTCGGCGTCGCAGGCGGCGCGCATCGCCCGCGGCTCGTAGCGCCGCTCGGGCCAGCGCTGGACGAAGCTGCGCTTCTCGGCGACGAGGGCCGCCGTGGTGATCGGCCGCCCGTAGAAGCGCACGCGGGTCGCGTAGTACTGGGTCGCGGCGCCGACCATGGTGTCGCTCGAGCCCGAGACGGTGGCGAGGTAGCGCGTCGTCAGCGCCCGGGCGGCGGCGGCGCGCTCCGCCGACGCACCCGGCGCCGGGGTGACCGCGGCCGGCGTCTCGGCGAGCCGGTGCGGGTGGCGCGCGGCGTGGTGCAGGGGCTCCCGGACCCGCGGGCGCTCCAGGGCGGCCGCCCGCTTCGGGCCCGGCGCGCGCGTCGCCGCCGCCTTCGGCAGGGCATCCTCGCCCGGCTCGGGTCTGGCGGCCTGCCGGACCGGTTCGGCGGCGCGCGCGCCACCGGGCTGCGCCTTCGCGCGGGCGGCGACCGCGTCCTGCCCCCGCGGATCGACGGCCGTCGCCGGCGCCTTCGCCGCTTCCGTCCCCGCAGTCCGCGCCGGACCCTGCGCCGGTGCGGCGGCCCTGGGCGGCGGGTCCACCCAGGCGCTCTGGGCGGCGGCACCGCCCGCGAGGGCGAACGGCAGGAGCGCGCCGAGGGCGAGAACCTGGGGACGGACGGGACGTGTGGCGGACATCGGTGCCTTCCTGGCGGCCGGGGCGGGCATCATGGAGAACGCGCCCGCGTGGGTGAGGGGTTCCACGAAGGGCTCGGGCGCGCCCACATCCTGCCGAACTCTGCGACGTCGGCCAGCCCGGGATTGCGGGGATGATGGGGTTGCGTTCGTGCGTTTGGGTACCAAGTCGGGGACAGTCTTGGCCTCTGGCCGCTTCCGGGTTCCGATACCGCGTTCCAGACCGCCCGCTCCCTGCCGTGCCCCGAGGATCCCTTGTCCCGACCTGAGACCGAGTCGCCCCCCGGCCCGCTTCCCGGGGGCACGCGATGAGCACGCAAAGGCGTCGGGCCCTGCTGCTCTGCAACGCCAAGGCGCGCAACGGCGCCCTGGATCTGGACGAGGTGCGGGGGATCCTGCGGGCGGGCGGCATCGAGCCGGAGGAGCCGCCGCCGGAGGCCGATTGCCGCGACGTGATCCGTGACCGGGCCGGCGCGGTCGACCTCGTGATCCTCGGCGGCGGCGACGGCACCATGAACTACGCCGCGCCCGCCCTGGTGGAGAGCGGTCTGCCCTTCGCGATCCTGCCGCTCGGCACGGCCAACGACCTCGCCCGCTCCCTCAACCTGCCGCTCGACCCCCTGGCGGCGGCCCGCTTCATCCCGACCGCGCAGGCGCGGCCGGTGGATCTCGGCTGGGTCAACGGCCACTACTACTTCAACGTGGCGAGCATCGGCTTCTCGGCGGAGCTCGCCGGCGAGCTGACCGCCGAATCCAAGAAGACCTGGGGCGTGCTCGGCTACGCGGTGGCGGCGGTGCGGGTGCTGCGCCGGGTCCGGCCCTTCACGGTGACGATCGAGCACGACGGGGTGGTCGAGAAGGTCACCACCATCCAGGTCTCGGTGGGCAACGGCCGCCACTACGGCGGTGGCATGACCGTGGAGGAGAGTGCCGCGGTCGACGACGGCAAGCTCGATTTCTACAGCCTGGAGATCAATCACTGGTGGCGTCTCCTCGCGCTGCTGCCCGCCCTGCGGCGGGGAACGCAGGGGCGGGCGGGCGACGTGCGGGCGTTCCACACGCGGGAGATCCGGCTCTCGACCCGCAAGCCGCGGCCGGTGAACACCGACGGCGAGCTGACCACGCACACGCCCGCCCACTTCAAGGTCTTCCCGAAGATCCTGCAGGTCCTGGCCCCCGAACCGGTGCGCGGTCCCACCCCCTTCGACCTCACCGCCCTGGGCAACCGCCTGTTCCCGACCAGCGAGGCGCCCCGCCTGTGACCGACCTGATCGAGCTCGCCAGCCAGCCCGCCGTCTGGGCCGCGCTCGCCACCCTGGTGGTGATGGAGGTGGTGCTCGGTGTCGACAACCTGATCTTCATCTCGATCCTGACCAACAAGCTGCCGGCCGAGCAGCAGACCCGGGCGCGGCGCATCGGGATCGGGCTCGCGCTGATCCTGCGCCTGGGGCTGCTCGGCACCGTGGCGTTCATCGTCCACCTGACCGAGCCGGTCTTCGCGGTGTTCGGCCAGGCCTTCTCCTGGCGCGACCTGATCCTGATCGGGGGCGGCCTGTTCCTGCTCTGGAAGGCCACCAAGGAGATCCACCACACGGTGGATCCGGAGCCCGAGACCGCGGGGGCGACCGGCGGCACGATCGGCTTCGGCGCGGCGATCGGCCAGATCCTGCTGCTCGACCTCGTCTTCTCGATCGACTCGATCATCACGGCGGTCGGCATGACCGAGCACGTGCCGGTGATGATGGTGGCGGTGGTGGTCGCCGTGGTGGTGATGCTGGTCGCCGCCGAGCCGCTCTCGGCCTTCATCGCCCGGAACCCCACCGTGGTGATGCTGGCCCTCGGCTTCCTGATCATGATCGGCATGACGCTGATCGCCGAGGGGTTCGGCGCCCACGTGCCGAAGGGCTACATCTACACCGCGATGGCCTTCTCGGCCGGCGTCGAGGGCCTCAACATGCTGGCCCGCCGGCGCCGCCGTCCCGCCCGGGACGGCGCCTCCCCGTCGACCGGGCCGTCGTGGCGCGCCTGAGGGCGGGACGAGCGTCATGCGGATCCGCGCGGCCCTCCTCCTCCCGCTCCTCCGGCTCCTCCCCACCGCCGCGCACGCGGAGCCGAGACCGATGACGCCCGATCCGACGGTCCTGCACGACCTCGCCCCCACCGGCACGCTCCGGGCGGCGATCAACCTCGGCAACCCGGTCCTGGCCCAGGGCGGCGCCGACGGCCCGGCGGGGGTTTCGGTCGATCTCGCGCGGGCGCTGGCGGCCCGGCTCGGCGTGCCGGTGGCGTTCGTGACCTTCCCGGCGGCGGGCGCGGTCTCGGGCTCGGCGGGCTCCGGGACCTGGGACATCTGCTTCCTGGCGATCGACCCGAAGCGGGCCGAGGGGATCGCCTTCACGGAGCCCTACGTGCTGATCGCCGGCAGCTACCTCGTGCCGGCCGCCTCGCCGATCCGATCCCCGGAGGCGGTGGACCGCGACGGCGTGCGCGTCTCGGTGGGGCGCGGGAGCGCCTACGACCTGTTCCTGAGCCGGGCCCTGACGCGCGCCACCCTGGTGCGGGCCCCGACCTCGGCCGAGGCGGTCACGGCCTTCGCCCGCGACGGGCTCGACGTCGCGGCCGGGGTGCACCAGCCCCTCGCCGCCTACGCGGCGGCGCACCCGGAGGTGCGGCTGCTGCCGGGGCACTTCATGGAGATCCCGCAGGCGATGGGACTGCCGGTCGGGCACCCGGCGGGAGCCGCCTATCTCGCGGATTTCGTCGCGCGGGCGAAGCGCGACGGGCTGGTGCGGCGCGGCCTGGAAGCCAGCGGACAGGATCCGGATCTGGCCGCGCCGTGAGAGGCGAGCCGGATCGTCGAACCGGCCAGCGGTCACGGTGCCTTCACCGGGGGTGAGGATTCGATACGGTGTCGGGGTGAGATCCTCCGGCAGGGCTCACCCGCTCCGTCATCACGCGCGAGGCGAAGTGATCCAGGCCGGCGCGACCTCCCTGTGACCGTCACGCGACCCCGGATCGCTTCGCTCCGCTCGCGAAGACGGCAGGAGCGGAGCGACCGGGCGGATGTCGGATCACACCACCAGGTTCACGATCCGCCCCGGCACCACGATCACCTTCCGCGGTGCCTTGCCCTCCAGCACCTTCTGGACGGCCTCCAGCGCCAGGGTCGCGGCCTCGACGGCCGCGGCGTCGGCGTCGCGCGGCACGGTGACGTCCGCGCGCTTCTTGCCGTTGATCTGGACCGGCAGGGTGATCTCGTCCTCGACCAGCAGCGCGGCCTCGGTCTCCGGCCACGGCGCCTGGGCGACGAGGCCGCCGCGGCCGAGGACGGACCAGCACTCCTCGGCGAGGTGCGGCATCATCGGGGCGATGAGCTGGACCAGGATCCCGGCGGCCTCCTTGGCGGCGGCCGGCGAGACCGGGCCGCGCAGGCCGTCCTCCAGGGCGTTGGCCAGGGTGTAGATGTGGGCGACGCAGCGGTTGAAGCGCAGGCGCTCGATATCGTCCTGCACGGAGGCGAGCGCCCGGTGGGCGGCCTTGCGCAGGGCGAGATCCGCGGCGCCGTCGCCTTTCGCCTGCCCGGCGGCGTTCACCAGGCGCCAGACCTTCTGGACGAACCGGGCCGCGCCCTGCACGCCCTCCTCGGTCCAGATCACGTCGCGCTCCGGCGGCGAGTCGGACAGCATGAACCAGCGCGCCGTGTCGGCCCCGTAGCTCGCGATGATGTCGTCGGGGTCGACCACGTTCTTCTTCGACTTCGACATCTTCTCGATCGGGCCGATCGCGATCGGCGCCTGAGTTTTCACGTGAAACGCGCGGCGCTCGCCCTCCTCGGTGGCGAAGCGGATCTCGGCCGGGGGCACCCAGGCGCCGGCCGCGTCCTTGTAGGTCTCGTGGACCACCATGCCCTGCGTGAACAGGCCGGCGAACGGCTCGGCGACGCCGGCCCAGCCGGTCTCGCGCATCGCACGCATGAAGAACCGGGCGTAGAGCAGGTGCAGGATCGCGTGCTCGATGCCGCCGATATACTGGTCCACGGCCAGCCAGCGATCGACCACGGCCCGGTCGGTGGGGGCGTCCGCCAGCCAGGGCGCGGTGAAGCGGGCGTAGTACCAGGACGAATCGACGAACGTGTCCATCGTGTCGGTCTCGCGCCGGGCCGGCGCGCCGCAATGCGGGCAGGCCACGTTCCGCCACGCGGCGTCCCGCTCCAGCGGGTTGCCGGGCTGGTCGAAGGACACCGCCTCGGGGAGCTTCACCGGCAGGTCGGCCGCCGGCACCGGGACCGGGCCGCAGGACTCGCAGTGGATGATCGGGATCGGGCAGCCCCAGTAGCGCTGCCGGGACACGCCCCAGTCGCGCAGGCGGAACTGGACCTTGCGCCTGGCGACCCCCTCCCCTTCCAGCCGCCGGGCCACGGCCTCGAACGCCTCGCCCGTGCCCATCCCGTCCAGGAAGCGCGAGTTGATCATCCGCCCGTCCTCGACATAGGCGGTGTCGGTGATCACGAACGTCGCCGGGTCCTGCCCTTCCGGGCAGACCACCGGCGTGTTGCCGAGCCCGTACTTGTTGGCGAAGTCGAGGTCGCGCTGGTCGTGCGCCGGGCAGCCGAACACCGCGCCGGTGCCGTACTCCATCAGCACGAAGTTCGCCACGTAGACCGGCAGCTCCCAGGACGGGTCCAGGGGATGGCGCACGGTGAGGCCGGTGTCGAAACCGTGCTTCTCGGCGGTGTCGATCGCGGCCTGGGCGGTGCCGGTGCGGCGGCACTCCTCGATGAAGGTCTGCAGCTCCGGCCTGCCCTCGGCCAGAGCGGCCGCCAGGGGATGGTCGGCCGCGATCGCCAGGAACTTGGCGCCGAACAGGGTGTCGGGCCGGGTCGTGTAGACGGTCACCGTGTCGGGCGCGCCGGCGACCGGCCGGGCGAGGCCGAACTGGACCTCCAGGCCTTCCGAGCGGCCGATCCAGTTCTTCTGCATCAGCCGGACCTTCTCCGGCCAGCGGTCCAGCCCGTCGAGAGCCGTCAGCAGGTCCTCGGCGAAGTCGGTGATCTTGAAGAACCACTGGGTGAGCTCGCGCTGCTCGACCAGGGCGCCGGAACGCCAGCCGCGCCCGTCGATCACCTGCTCGTTGGCCAGCACCGTGTGGTCGACCGGGTCCCAGTTCACCTTGGCGGTGCGGCGGGTGACGAGGCCCTTCTGCAGGAAGTCCAGGAACATGCGCTGCTGGTGCTTGTAGTAGTCGGGATCGCAGGTCGCGATCTCGCGGCTCCAGTCGAGCGACAGCCCCATGGCCTTCAGCTGGTCGCGCATCGACGCGATGTTGGCGTAGGTCCAGTCCCGCGGGTTGACCTTGCGCTCCATGGCGGCGTTCTCGGCCGGCAGGCCGAAGGCGTCCCAGCCCATCGGGTGCAGGACGTTGAAGCCGCGGGCGCGCTTGTAGCGGGCGACCACGTCGCCCATCGCGTAGTTGCGGACGTGGCCCATGTGGATGCGCCCCGACGGGTAGGGGAACATCTCGAGCACGTAGTATTTCGGGCGGGGATCGGAATTGTCGGTCTCGAACAGCCGCTTCTCGGCCCAGGCCTCCTGCCAGCGCGGCTCGGCATCCTTGGCGTTGTAGCGCTCGACGGGCTGGGGGGCGGTGCTGGCGGTCATGGATCCGGCTGGGTCAGGGGCTCGTCGGTCATTCCGAAGGATGACCACGGCACGGTCGCGCCGCGATAGCATATCTGCGCCGCAGCCGGTCAACGCGGCGCGCGATTCGGACTTGCGCGGGACGCGCGAACGCATAGGTCCTTCCGCAGCAGAGACGGTACACGGGAGCGGCCGGCCCTGGGCTGATTCCATCCCTCCCCGCATCCCGCGGTGCCCGCGTCGGCGGGCCTCGAAGGAGGGCTCCAGGGATCGCAGCGGCCGGCTGGAGCGCCCCTTCGCGGCCTCCGCTGCGCTCCGGCACCTCGGGATGAGGGGTCTGAGCTGGACAGCTGGGTCGCCGGGAAGGTGCCGCCGAGGTGTTGTGTACCGTGGGGCGCCTGGTTCGGCGTCCGGCAGCGATAGGACGGCCCGCTATGGACGACGCGATCACCGACCCGAACCCGCCCGCGACGGACGGGATGGGCCAGCGGACCGACAAGCTCCCCGTCGGCCAGGCCGACGTCGCCGCCGGTCTCGCCGAGGTGCGGGCGGCGATCGCCCGCGCCGCCGAGGATTCGGAGCGCGATCCCGCCGAGATCCAGCTCGTCGCGGTCTCCAAGACCGTGCCGGCCGAGGGGATCCTGCCCGCGCTCAAGGCCGGCCATCGGGTCTTCGGCGAGAACTACGTCCAGGAATCCGTGGCGAAGTGGCCGGGTCTCCGGGCCCGGTTCCCGGACGTGGAGCTGCACCTCGTCGGGCCGCTGCAATCCAACAAGGCCCGGGAGGCGGTGGCCCTGTTCGACGTGATCCACTCCCTCGACCGGCTGTCGCTCGCGGCGGCGCTGGCCAAGGAGATCGAGCGGTCCGGCCGGACCCCGAAGCTGCTGATCCAGGTCAACACCGGCGCGGAGCCGCAGAAGGGCGGCGTGCTCCCGGACCAGCTCGCCACCCTCCTGTCGGAGTGCCGGGAGACCCACGGGCTGGCGATCCAGGGCCTGATGTGCATCCCCCCGGCCGAGGACCCGCCCTCGGCCCACTTCGCCCTGCTGGCCCGGCTGGCGAAGGCGCACAACCTGCCGATCCTCTCCATGGGCATGAGCGCCGACTTCCCGGCGGCGATCCAGCTCGGCGCCACCCATGTCCGGGTCGGGACCGCGATCTTCGGGGCCCGGACCCGGAAGGCCTGAGCCGGACGCGCGCCTCAGCCGATCCGCAGGTGCGTCCGCGGCCCGAGGCGGCGGAGCAGGCGCAGCAGGTCGGCCCGGGCCAGGGCGACGCAGCCCTCGGTGGGGCGGTAGCCGTCCCGGGCGATGTGCAGGAAGATCGCCGAGCCCCGCCCCTTCCGGATCGGGGCGCGGTTGTAGTCGAGGTCGATCACCACGTCGTAGAGCCCGTCGTCCCGCCACATCGATTCGGCGCTGACCCCCGGGGCCGGCAGGCGGATCGGCCGATTGTAGCGGCGGTCCCGGCTCTCGTCGCACCAACCGTCGGCGGGGCGGGTCGCCCGCAGGGGCAGCAGCGTGCGCGGCCGGATCGCGAGATGATCGGGCCGGTAGGCGCCGCCGCGCAGGCGGAACCGCCCGCGCGGCGAGCCGCCGTCGCCCTCGCGCTTGTCGCAAACGATGCCGCCCGCCCCGAGGGCGCAGGGAAACACCGCCCGACCGACGAGCAGCTGCCCGCGCCGCCGGTCCCCGACGAGGGCGCGCACGCGGATCTCTCCCAAGGTCAGGCGGATGGGTCCCCCGCTCGGCCGCCGCATGTCCGTCCTCCCGAATCCGTCCGGTCCCGCGGGCCTTATGCCCGGGATCCGTACTTCGAACCGGTGAAAAATTGCGCGCAAGGCAACTTCCGGCCACAAACGGCGCCCTATCTCTCGGCCGAACCCGGGCCGCCGAGCCGGGATTCGGGAGCGCGCCAGCCCTCCGCCTCGCCGCGGGGACCGACGACCTGATCCCGGAGCGGCGTGCCCCGTTCCCGCAGCCCGTTCGCCGGCGCGCTTGTCACGGCGGCGAAAGGATGCGGAAACACAAGCCTGGGTAGGGTCGTCGCGCGATCCTGCCGCGATCTGACATCTTCGCATGCTGCACCCGGCAGGCCGCCCCTCGCCCCTCCCGCAGCACGCACTGGGGCCCGGACGATGCCGAACGCCTACCGCCTGCTGATCTGCGACGACGACGCGATCCTGCGCGACACCCTGACCGAGCAGCTCGATCTCTGCGACGAATTCACGGTCTTCACCGAGGCCAACGCCGCGGACGCGATCCGGCGGGTCGCCGCGGAGCGGATCGACCTCGCCGTGATGGATGTCGGCCTGCCCGACCTCGACGGGCGCGAGGCCGTGCGCCGGATGCGCGCCGGCGGCTTCCGCGGCCCGGTGATCATGCTGACGGCCCAGGATTCCGAGGCGGACCACGTCGAGGGCCTGGAGGCCGGCGCCAACGACTACGTCACCAAGCCGTTCAAGTTCGGCATCCTTCTGGCCCGGATCCGCGCCCACCTGCGCAGCCACGAGGCCTCCGAGGACGCGGTCTTCCAGATCGGCCCCTACACGTTCCGCCCGGGGGCCAAGCTCCTCGTCGGCGAGCGCGGCTCGAAGCTGAAGCTCACCGAGAAGGAGACCGCGATCCTGCGCTTCCTCTACCGGGCGGGCCGGGCCGTGGTGAACCGCGACACCCTGCTGGCCGAGGTCTGGGGCTACAACGCCCAGGTGACCACGCACACGCTGGAGACGCATATCTACCGGCTGCGCCAGAAGATCGAGCCGAACCCCGCCACCGCCGCGATCCTCGTGACCGAGGGTGGCGGATACAAGTTGCTGCCCTGACGAATTGAAGCTTTACGTGTAGGCGATCCGGCGGGTTCGCGTATGCGCAGGGTGGTGAGGCGTTCTTGGGGCTCGACGACGATATCGCGATCCTCGCGGCCGCGCCGCTGTTCGGCTTCCTCGACCGGGACGCCCTGCGCCTGCTGACCTTCGCGGCGGAGCGGCGCGACCTCGCGGACGGCGACCTGCTCTTCGCCCGCGGCGACCCGGCCGATGGCGGCTTCGTCGTCATGGCGGGCACGATCCGGCTGGAGCCCCGGCTCGCGGGGGCCGAGCCGGTGCGGGCCGGGCGCTCGGCCCTGATCGGCCAGCTCGCCCTGTTCGTGCGCGGGACGCGCCCGACCGAGGCCCGGGCCGAGGGGAGCGCCGCGGTGATGCGGATCACCCCGATGCTGATGCGCCGCGTGCTGGAGGAGTTTCCCGCCGCCGCGCAGGCCGTCCACGACACCCTGGCGGACGACCTCGCCGATCTGGTGACCGATCTCGATCAGGTGCGCGAACTGCTCGAGATCATCGACGGCATCTCCTCAGGTGACAGCTCCGGTGACCGCTTGTAAGCACGGGCTCCCGCCGCAAGAGTTCTGATCCGTTCCATGTCCCAGGCCGGCAAGCCCCATTCCGATCTCGCCCATTCCGATCTCGCCCAGACCATCGAAGCCGCCTGGGAAGACCGCGCCAACGTGTCGACTGCCACCAAGGGCGCGGTGCGCGAGGCGGTCGAGGCGGCCCTGGAGCTGCTCGATTCGGGCAAGGCCCGCGTCGCCGAGAAGTCCGGCAACCGCGACTGGGTGGTGAACCAGTGGCTGAAGAAGGCGGTGCTGCTCTCCTTCCGCCTCAACGACATGGCGACGATCGAGGGCGGCCCCGGCGGCGCGCCCTGGTGGGACAAGGTCGCGTCGAAATTCGCCGGCTGGGGCGAGGCCGAGTTCCGCGCCGCGGGCCTGCGCGCCGTCCCGGGCTGCTTCGTCCGCCGGGGCTCCTACATCGCCCCCGGCGCCGTGCTGATGCCGAGCTTCGTCAATCTCGGCGCGCATGTCGGCGAGGGCACGATGGTCGACACCTGGGTGACGATCGGCTCCTGCGCGCAGGTGGGGAAGAACTGCCACATCTCGGGCGGTGCCGGCATCGCGGGCGTCCTGGAGCCGCTGCAGGCGAACCCGGTGATCATCGAGGACGACTGCTTCATCGGCGCCCGCGCCGAGGTGGCGGAGGGCGTCATCGTCGGCCAGGGCAGCGTCCTGTCCATGGGCGTCTATATCGGCGCCTCCACCAAGATCGTCGACCGGACCACCGGCGAGGTCATGTACGGCCGGGTGCCGCCCTACTCGGTGGTCGTCTCGGGCACGATGCCCGGCAAGGCGCTGCCGGACGGCACGCCGGGCCCGGGCCTCTACTGCGCGGTGATCGTCAAGCGCGTCGACGCCGGCACGCGGTCCAAGACCGCCATCAACGAGCTGCTGCGCACCTGAACATCCGGAAGCTGGCGGGAGCGCGATGGAGACGTCGGAGCTGACCCTCACGGTGGCGGGCCGGACGGTGCCGACCCCCTGCGACCGGATCGGGGCGGGGCCGGACGCGCTCCTGCTCCCGGCCCTGTCGACCATCTCGGCGCGGGCCGAGATGCGCGGCCTCGCCGGCCTGCTGGGGACGCAGTACCGCTGCCACATCCCCGACTGGCCGGGCTTCGGCGCCCGGCCGCGGGCGCGGGTCCCCCTCGCCCCGGCAACCTTCCACGCCTTCCTGGGCGCCCTGCTGGCCGCCGCGCCCGGCCCCTACGCCCTCGGCGTCGCGGCCGGCCACGCCGCCGGCTACCTGGTCGCGGCGGCGCGGCGCCATCCGCGGGCCTTCGAGCGGCTGGTCCTGGTGGCACCGACCTGGCGGGGGCCGCTGCCCACCGCGATGCCGGGCCGGGCGCACTGGTTCCCGCGCATCCGCCGGGCCGTGGAGGCCCCGGTCCTCGGCGAGGCGCTCTACCGGATCAACATCAGCCCGCCGATCATCGGCCGGATGATGCGCGCCCACGTCTACGCCGACGCGGCCCGGGTCACGCCGGCGGTGATCCGCGACAAGCACGCCATCACCCGTCAGCGCAACGGCCGCTTCGGCACCGCGGCCTTCGTCACCGGGGGCCTCGACCCGGTCGGCAGCCGCGACGCCTTCCTGGCCCTGTTCGGCGACGGCCTGCCGCCGACCCTGGTGCTGCGGCCCGCGGGCGCCCCCCGGCGCTCGGGCGCCGAGATGGACGCCCTCATCGCCGACGGTCGCGTGACCGGCGCCGCGATCCCCGGTGCCCTGAGCCCGCACGAGGAGCACCCGGACGCCGTGGCCGCCGCGATCCGGGCGGCGTGAGCGCGGTGCGCGGCCCGGTGCGGGTGACAGGCGGCCCGGATCGCCGCCGCCTCGCCCTGGACAGGCGTGTGTGCCTGTGCAGGGACTGAACGGGCCGGCTGAGCCGTTCGTCCGGCAGCGGGCGCGCCCCGCAGATTCCATCCGAGAGAGCCCCGGATCCGATGCTGCGCACGCCGTCCCTGCCCCTCCTCGCCCCGGCCGCCCTCGCCCTCCTCCTGGCCGTCGCGGCCCGCGCCGAGGATTCCCCGCGCCCGGCCCCCGCGGCCCCCTCGGCAACACCCGCGGCCCCGTCCCTCGGCGCCGACACGCTGAAGCCCGGCAAGCCGGCCGTGAAGCCCTACCTGGCCGAAGGAGCGGTGCCGGACGCCGTCCAGTTCCTGCCCTCCCCGCCGGCCCACGACGCGCCCCTCGACAAGGCCGACCGGGCGGCCTTCAGCAGCACCCGCGCCCTCAAGGGGACGCCCCGCTGGGAGCTCGCCGCCAACGACGTGTCCGAGGGCGCCGCCGCCGTGCTGGAGAATTTCGCCTGCGTGCTCGGCACCCGGATCGATCAGGCGCGGGTGCCGGCAGTGATCAACCTCCTCGAGCGCGCCCGGCTCGATCTCGCGCGGGCGACGCGGGGACCCAAGGTCCATTACCGCCGCCTGCGCCCGTTCGTCGGCAACGAGGCGCCGATCTGCGTGCAGCGCAGCCAGGCCCTGGCCGACAGCTTCAGCTACCCCTCGGGCCACGCCACGCAGGGCTGGGCCTACGCGCTGATCCTCGCGTCCCTGGTGCCCGAGAAGGCGACCCCGATCCTGGCCCGCGGCCGGGCCTACGGCGAGAGCCGGATCGTGTGCGGCGTGCACTGGCTCAGCGACGTGGCGGCGGGGCGCCTGACCGGCACCGCGGTCTTCGCCGCCCTGATGGGCGACGCGACCTTCCGGGCCGATCTCGACAGGGCCCGCGCCGAGCTTCGCGCCGCCCTCGCGGCCCCCGGGACGGTTCCCGATCAGGCCGCCTGCACCCGGGAGGCCACCGCCCTGCGGGAGCCGCCGCTCGAGTTCTAGGCTCGAACCGCTCCAGATTTGAACGCTTCTAAGTGTGTGATTTGCAACACGTTTTCGGCTTGATCAAGAGACCGTGAGTAATGGTACCTGAGCTCCAGGCGCCGTCTGTAGGCGTGTTTCTGGGTCTCCGATGTCGCTTCGTTCCGCTCAGTCCGGCCTCCTCCTCGCCACCACCGCTCTGACCACCGTCGCCTTCGTTCGGGCCGCCGCCGCGCAGGACGCCGCCGTCCAGCTCAACGAGATCTCCGTGGAGGCCACCCGGCCGGCCATCGCGGCCCCCGCGGGATCCGGCATCGGCGGCGGCAACGTCAGCGGCGGCGACGGCGGCAGCGCGGCCACCAGCGGCGGCGGCGGCGGACCCTCCGGCGTCACCGGCTACGTGGCGCGCGTGAGCCCCACGGCGACGAAGACCAACACGCCCCTGATCGAGACCCCGCAATCGGTCTCGGTGGTCACCCGCGAGCAGCTCAACGACCGCAACGTGCAGGATCTGGCCCAGGCGATTGCCTACACGCCGGGCGTGTCGAGCAGCGTGTTCGGCTTCGACCCGCGCTACGATGCCTTCTACATCCGCGGCTTCAGCGCGACCTACAACGGCATCTTCCGCGACGGCCTGCGCCTCAACGCCGTCGGCCTGACGATCCCGCGCAGCGAGCCCTACGGGCTGGAGGCGGTCACCATCCTGAGAGGGCCGGCCTCGGGACTCTACGGTCTCGGCTCGCCCGGCGGCATCGTCGACTCGACCTCGAAGCGCCCGGTCTTCGTGCCCTTCGGCGAGGTGCAGTTTCAGGCCGGCAACTACGACCGCTTCCAGGGCAATTTCGACATCGGCGGCCCGGTGGAGGGCACCGACGGGACGTTGGCCTACCGCGTGACCGGGGTGAAGCGCCAGTCCAACACCTACCTGCCCGGCGGAGACGACGACCGCACCTTCATCGCCCCGTCCTTCACGTGGCGACCGGATTCCGACACCAGCTTCACGTTCCTCAGCGAGTATTTCGAGTCGCGCCTGCCGGGAACGTCGTTCTTCTACAACGATCCGGGCTTCCGGGTGACCAATTTCTACTCCGGTGACCCGGCGTTCAATCAGTACAAGCAGCAGCAATATCGCATCGGCTACGCTTTCGAGCACAAATTCTCGCCGGATCTGATCTTTCGTCAGAACTTTCGCTACTATGATGTCCGCGCGGATTACGATTACACGTCGATCACGGGACTCAATCCTGCCCGAACCCTGGGCTCGCGGACGGCCGGCGCCTATCTGGACACGCTGAGCCAGATCTCCCTCGACAACCAACTCGAAGGCCACTTCACCACCGGTCCGATCCAGCACACCCTGATCGGCGGGGTCGATTACGCCCATTACGACTACACGCGCGCCTTCGGCTTCGGTGCCGCGCCGGATCTCAACCTCCTGACCTTGAACTACGGGCAGCAGGTCATCGCCCGGCCGCGTTACACGAACTTCCAGAGCCAAGCGCAGGATCAGATCGGTGCCTACTTGCAGGAACAGGCCAAGCTCGGGCGCTTCGTCCTGACCCTCACCGGCCGGCACGACTGGGTCTTCCAGAACACGAGCGACCAGACGGCCGGAACGGTCGCCAACCAGACCGACCGGGCCTTCTCGGGCCGTATCGGGCTGAATTACCTGCTCACCGATTTCCTGGTGCCCTACGCCAGCTACGCCACGACCTTCACGCCGCAGGTCGGCATCGACGTGAACGGGAACCCGTTCAAGGCCGCGACCGGCGACCAGATCGAGGCCGGCGTGAAGGTGGCCATCCCGAACACCAACATCACGACGTCGTTCTCAGGATTCGACATCGTGCAATCGTCGCTCCTGCGGCAGGATCCCAATAACATCGCCAATCAGGTCGCGACCGGGTCGGTGGAGTCCAAGGGATTCGAGGCCGAACTGACGGCCAATTTCGCGCCGGGAACCAACCTGACGCTGTCCTACACCCATCTCGATCTTCGCTATCTGCGCCAGACCTCCCTGGTCACGGGTCGGCCGACCGACGGCAACGCCCTCTCGGGCATCCCGGGCGACAGCTTCACCGCCTTCGGAACCTATCTGTTCGCGCCCTCCTCGCCGCTGGCCGGCCTGCAACTGGGCGGCGGTATCCGCTACGCCGGGACGAGTTTCGCCGACGACGAGAACACCGTCCGCAACCCGACCGTGACCCTGTTCGACGCGCTGGTCGCCTACGATTTCGCGGCCCTCGACCCGAAATACAGGGGCTTCCGCGCGCAGATCAACGCCACCAACATCTTCGACCGCAGCTACACGACCTGCCAGGCCGGCTTCTGCTATCGCGGCGCGCCCGCGACAGTCATCGGCAGCCTGATCTACCGCTGGTAGTTTGCGGGAGCGGGGGCCGCGGCATGGCAGGTCCCCGTCCGCGGCACTGGAGCTGGGATCGGAAACCGTCCTAAGGCCGGAGCATCGTCCTCCGACCCGGACCCGCCATGCTCTCGACCCTGCTGGTCGTGCTGCCGATCTTCGCGCTGATCTTCGCCGGCTGGCTGACGCGGCGGATCGGGGTGCTCGGGGCCGCCGCCACCACCGAGCTCAACCGGTTCGTGGTCTTCCTGGCCCTGCCGGCGCTCCTGTTCGACGTGACCGCGCACGCCCACTGGAGCGCCATCTGGAAGCCCGGCTTCATCGGCGCCTTCGGGCTCAGCAGCCTCGCGGTCTTCGGCCTCACCGTGATGATCCGGCGCGGGGCGGGGCGGCCGCTGGCCGACGCCGCGGTCGACGGCCTCAACGCCGGCTACGCCAATACCGGCTTCATGGGCTTCCCGCTGGCGCTGGTCGCCTTCGGGCCGGAGGCGCTCGCGCCCACCACGGTGGCGGCGATCCTCACGGTCTGCGGCGTGTTCGCGGTGGCGATCGTGCTGATTGAGACCGGTCTGCGGCGCGAGGCGGCCGCCACGGGCCGCGGCGGCGGGGCCCGCCGGCCGGTCTGGTGGACGGTTATCCGCTCCCTCGTGCGCAACCCGCTGCTGGTGGCGCCGGCGCTGGGCGCCCTGGTGCCGAGCGCCGGGCTGACCGTGCCGGAGGCGGTGGCCACGTTCCTGAAGCTCCTCGGCGGCGCGGCGGCGCCCTGCGCCCTGGTGGCGCTCGGCCTGTTCCTGGCCCAGGCCCGCCACACCGGGGGCGGGCAGGGGCGCACCGCCGCGCTGCTCGTCGGCCTGAAGCTCGCGCTCCACCCGCTCCTGGCCTACGGCCTCGGCCGCTACCTGTTCGACCTGCCCCCGCTCCTGCTCCACACCGCCGTGCTCATGGCCGCCCTCCCCACCGGCACCGGGCCGTTCATGCTGGCCGAGTTCTACCGGCGCGAGGCCGACCTGACCGCCACCGTGGTGCTGGCCTCCACCGTGCTGGCCATCGTCACGGTCTCGGCCTACCTCGCGGCGATCGCCTAGGCGTCGCCACCCCCCGGCGCTCCGGCGCTCCGCGGCCTCACGGTCGGAAACGGGACGATCACGCTCTTGCCGCAGAGGAATCGTAACGTTTGCCCCGTAGCGTCGTGGCGCGGCACGCCGTGTCCGCGCTAGAACGATCCGACAGGCAGGGGCGGAACGACGGCGGATGGTGGGTTCGGGAGTTTCCATCGCGGGGCGTATCGCACGCCTCGCCTGCGCGACGGGCCTGGCGCTGAGCCTCTCGGCCTGCTTCCGGCCGCTCTACGGGCCGACCGCCTCGGGAGAATCCGTCCAGGCGCTGCTCGCCTCGGTGCAGGTCGACGACGTGGCGATGGCCCAGGGCCAGGAGCGCCTCGGCCACTACCTGCGCAGCGAGCTGGTCTTCGACCTCGACGGGTCCGGCCATCCGGCGACCAAGCGCTACCGGCTCAAGCTCTCGGGCTCCGAGATCGTGCAGACCCCGATCGTCTCGTCCACCACCGGCCGCGCCGAGGCCGGCACCCTGGTGGCCAACATCAAGTACAGCCTGGAGGACATGGCCGGCACCAAGGTCTACACCGAGGGTGTCGCCACCTCGACCGCGACCTACGACCGCTCGGTCCAGCGCTTCGCCAGCCAGCGGGCGGCGCGGGACGCCGAGATCCGGCTGGCGAGCGTGCTGTCCGATCAGATCAAGAGCCGCCTCGCGGCCGTGCTCTCGACAAAGCCGTAACCCGACGTGACGGCAGTCAAGGCCGGCGAGATCGAGGGGCTGATCCGGCGCGGGCCCGATCCGCGCATCCCCGTCATCCTGGTCTTCGGGCCCGATACCGGTCTGGTGACCGAGCGGGCCCGGAAGCTCGCCGAGGATTTCGTCGACGATCCGGCCGATCCCTTCGCGCTGGTGCGGATCGACGGCGACGCCCTGGCCGCCGATCCGGGCCGGCTGTGCGACGAGGCCGGGACGATGGGCCTGTTCGGCGGCCGCCGGTCGATCTGGGTCCGGCCCGGCACGCGCAACTACGCGCCCGCCGTCGAGGCGGTGCTGGGCGCGACCGTCGCCGACGCCCGCATCGTGGTGGAGGCCGGCGACCTCGCCAAGAACAACCCGCTCCGCACCCTCTGCGAGCGCTCGCCGAAGGCGCTCGCGATCCCCTGCTACGCCGACGACGAGCGGACCCTCTCGGACCTGATCGAGCGCACCCTCCAGGAGCGCGGCCTGCGCATCGACCGCGCCGCCCGGGAGGTCCTGGCCCGCAGCCTCGGCGGCGACCGTCGCGCGAGCCTGATGGAGATCGAGAAGCTCGCCCTCTACGCCGCGGGGGAGGGGGACAAGACCGTGACCCTCGAGCACGTCGAGGCCGTCACCAGCGACGTCGCGGCGAGCGTGCTCAACACCCTGATCGACGCCGCCTTCGACGGCCGCCGCGAGGCGGTGGAGCGCGACTACCGCCGCTTCCGGCACGAGGGCCTCGATCCGGGCGTGGTGCTGGGCTCGGCGCTGCGGCACGCCCTGACACTGCTCACCACCCGCCTCGACAATCCCGAGAAGACGCCCGCTATGATGGCCGCGACCTGGCGGGGCCTGCATTTCAAGCGCAAGGCCAGCATCGAGGGCCAGCTCGGCGCGTGGCCGCCCGGCACCCTCCGCCAGGCCGTCGCGGCCCTGCAGGAGGCCGTCCTCGCCTGCCGGCGGGCCGAGCCCGACCTGGCCCACGCGCTGGCCTCGGCGGCCCTCCTGCGGGTCGCGGAGGCGGGGGCACGGCGGCGGCGCTAGCCGGGCTCAGGCGCCGTCCGCGCCCCCGGCACGGCGGCGCGCGAGCCACGCGCCCCAGAACAGGCTGGAGAAGAAGCGGGTCGGCGTCCCGAAGCCGGCGGCATCCAGCAGGTCCGCGACGGCCTCCTCGGAGTGGGGCGGGTCGGCGCCCTGCAGGATCTTCCCGCGCCGGGCCTCGATCTCGTCGGCGCCGGCGCCCTGCTGGCGCCAGCGCTCGCCCCAGGCCGCCAGGAGCAGGGGCTGGCTCGCGTAGGCGTAGTGGTTGCCGGCGAGCACCAGGGGCGCCCCCGGCCTCAGGTGTCCGGCGATGGCGTGCAGGATCGCCCGCTTCTCCGCGTCGCCCGGCAGATGGTGGAGCACGCCGATCAGGGTCGCGGCGTCGTAGGTCGCGTCGCGGGGGAGGGCCTCCACCGGGCCGCGGACGATCTCGGTCCGGTCGGCGAGTCCGTCCCGCTCCAGCCGCGCGACCGTCAGGTCCATCATGGCGCTGGAGGGGTCGACGGCGGTGAAGCGCCAGGCCGGCTCGAGGGCCGCCGCGGTGACGATCTCCGTGCCGCCCCCGCCCGCGCCGACGACCAGCAGCCGCGCGGGCGCGCCGCGACCCAGGGCGGCGGCGAGCATGCAGGCGGCGAGCTCGTGGCAGGCGTCGTAGCCCGCCAGGGCGATCCGGCTCTGCTGCGCGTACGCCCCGGCCCGGTCGGCGTCGAACTTCCGCGCCGCCGCGCCGCCCTGCTCGGCCAAGCTCCGCTCCTCCGCTCTACGGGGCGCCGACGGCGCCGCCTCAGGCGTCCGAGACCTTGAACCGGTTGAGCAGGGCCTGCAGCTCGTCCTGGGTCTCGTAGCGGATGCGGATCTCGCCCGAATCGGCGTCCTTCGGCTTGTAGGAGACCGGGACGCCGAGCGCCCGGTGGATCCGCAGCTCCAGGTCGCGCACCGTCGCGGGGCGCTCGGCCGAGAGGCGCGGGCGCCCCGGGCGCGGCGTCTCGGCCGGGGCGGCCTCCGCGGAGGCGATGGCCTCCACGTCCCGGACCGACAGGCTCTCGGCCACGACGCGGCGCGCCGTCGCCTCGGGATCGCGCACGGCCAGCAGCGCGCGGGCGTGGCCGGCGGTCAGCTCGCCGGCGGTGACCCGCTCCTGCACGGACAGCGGCAGGTTGAGCAGCCGGAGCGTGTTGGCGAGGTGGCTGCGGCTCTTGCCCAGGATCTCGGCCAGCTCCTTCTGGGTGTACGAGAAATCTTTCATCAGGCGCTCGTACCCGGACGCCTCCTCGATCGCGTTGAGGTCGGTGCGCTGGACGTTCTCCAGGATGGCGAATTCCAGCGAGCCGCGGTCGTCGATCTCGACCACCACCACCGGCACCTCGTCGAGGCCGGCGCGCTGGGCGGCCCGCCAGCGCCGCTCGCCGGCCACGATCTCGTAGGTCCCGGGCACGTCGGCGATCGGGCGGACCACGATCGGCTGGATGATGCCCCGCTGACCGATCGAGGCCGCCAGCTCGGACAGCTCCGTCTCGGCGAAGCTCCGGCGCGGGTTGCGCGGGTTGGCGCGCAGGAACTCGATCTGGACCCTGCGCTGCTCCTCGGCCTTGGCCGAGGCGCGGCCGGCCTCGTTGAAGTCACCGATCAGCGCCGCGAGCCCGCGCCCCAGTCGAGGCTTCGCCCCCTCCTCCGCCATGATCGCCACCCGTGTCACGCTCCACACTCGCCCCTCGTACCGGGAGGGGGACTCAAATCCGTCAGGCCGCGGCCGGAACCCGGCCCTCGCGCTGGATCACCTCCGAGGCGAGGCGCAGGTAGGCCTGACTGCCGGCGCATTTCAGGTCGTACAGCAGCGCCGGCTTGCCGTGCGAGGGCGCCTCGGAGATCCGGACATTGCGGGGGATCACGGTCTCGTAGACCTTGTCGCCCATGAACCCGCGCACGTCCGCCACCACCTGGGCGGAGAGGTTGTTGCGCGGGTCGAACATCGTCAGCACGATGCCCTGGATCGTCAGCTTCGGGTTCAGGGCGCCGCGGACCTGCTCGACGGTGCGCAGCAGCTGGCTGAGGCCCTCCAGGGCGAAGAACTCGCACTGCAGCGGCACCAGCACCGCGTCGGCGGCCGCCAGCGCGTTGATGGTCAGCAGGTTGAGCGAGGGCGGGCAGTCGATCAGGACGTAGCTGATCCGGCTCAGGCTCGGCGCCTGGGTCAGGCTCTTCAGGACGCCGCGCAGCCGGTGCGCCCGGTCGGGGAGGGTGGCCAGCTCCAGCTCCAGGCCGAGGAGGTCCATGGTCGAGGGCGCCAGCGACAGCCGCGGCACGGCGGTGGGGACCACGGCCTGCGCCAGGGAGGCCTCGCCGGCCATGACCTCGTAGGTCGAGACCCGGCGCTTGGCGCGGTCGATCCCGAGGCCCGTGGAGGCGTTGCCCTGCGGGTCGAGGTCGATCACCAGCACGTCCTCGCCGATCGCCGCCAGGGCGGTGCCGAGGTTGATCGCCGTCGTGGTCTTGCCGACGCCGCCCTTCTGGTTGGCGAGCGCCAGCACGCGCAGAGGGCGTCGCATGGATGAATCCATGGACCGGTCGGCGGGATCGCCGAGGATCGCTTCGCTCATCGGTGGCTCGGGGCGGCGAGGGCAGTGACGCGCACGATCCGGGCTTCGGAATCGGTCCGGCTCGGCACGAGGTCGTTAACGACTCTCCACTGCGCGCCGGCCTGGGTCAATTCGGCTTGTACGTCCCGCCCCTTCGGAAACAGGCCGGTGGTGCCCGTTTTCAACAGAGGCTCGGTCCAGGCGAGGAGCTGCGTCATCGGGGCGAGGGCGCGGGCGCAGACCACGTCGGTCCCGCCGTACTCACCGATCACCGCCTCGATCCGCGCGTTGCGCACCCGGGCCGGGGCCTCGGTCAGCCGGGCGGTCTCGGTGAGGAAGGCGCATTTGCGCGCGTTGCTCTCCACGAGGTCGACCCGGACGCCGCGCTCCCGGCCGGCGATGGCCAGGATCAGGCCCGGGATGCCCGCCCCGGAGCCGAGATCGAGCCACGTGCGGGCCTCCGGCGCGAGGTCGAGCAGTTGCAGCGCGTCGTCGATATGGCGGCTCCAGACCTCCGTCAGGGTCGCGGGGCCGACGAGGTTCTTGATGGGCTGCCAGCGTCGCAGCTGCGCCACGTAGAGGTCGAGCCGCTCCGCTGTTTCACGTGAAACACCGGCAGCCGCCAGGACACGGGCGCGATCCGGATCGCTCATGCCGGGTGCCGGTCCACGGGGGCCGACGGCGCGCGCGCGCCGCGCCTTGCGTGGGCGGCCAGGAGGGTGAGGGCCGCCGGGGTGACGCCCTCGATCCGGGCCGCCTGCCCCAGGGTCCCGGGGCGCACGGTCTCGAGCTTCACCCGCATCTCGTTCGAGAGGCCGCTGATCGCCGCGTAGTCGAGCCCCGGCGGCAGGCGCACCGCCTCGTCCCGGCGGAAGGCCGCGATGTCGGCGTTCTGGCGGTCGAGGTAGACCGCGTAGGTCGCGTCGGTCTTCATCCGGTCGGCGATCCGCGGGGGGACCTCCGCCAGGTCCGGCCACACCGCCGCCAAGTCCGCCCATCCGATCTCCGGGTACGCGAGCAGCTGGAAGCCGGTGCGGCGGATGCCGTCGCGGTTGAGGCTGATCCCGTGGGGCGCGGCCTGGCTGGGCGTCAGGCTCACCGCGTCGAGGCGGGCGCGGGCCGCGCCGAGCGCCGCCTGGCCGGCCGCGAACTGGGTCGCCCGGTGTCCCCCGACGCAGCCGAGCGCGATCCCGCGCGGCGTCAGCCGGGCGTCGGCGTTGTCGACCCGCAGGGACAGCCGGTACTCCGAGCGCGAGGTGAACATCCGGTACGGCTCGCTGACCCCCTGGGTCACGAGGTCGTCGATCATCACGCCGAGATACGACTCGGCCCGGTCGAAGCCCGCGATGCCGAGGCCGCCCGCGTGCCGGGCGGCATTGAGGCCGGCCACCAGGCCCTGGCCGGCGGCCTCCTCGTAGCCCGTGGTCCCGTTGATCTGGCCGGCCAGGAACAGGCCCGGCAGGCGCTTCACCTGGAGGCCGAGATCGAGCTCCCGGGGATCGACGTAGTCGTACTCGATGGCGTAGCCCGGCCGCAGGATCTCGACCCGCTCCAGGCCCGGGATCAGCCGCACGAGGTCGCGTTGCACCGCCTCCGGCAGCGCCGTCGAGATGCCGTTCGGGTAGATGGTGGGATCGTCGAGCCCTTCAGGTTCCAGGAAAATCTGGTGGCCCTCCCGGTCGCCGAAGCGCACCACCTTGTCCTCGATCGACGGGCAGTAGCGCGGGCCCCGGCTGGCGATGCCGCCGGAATACATCGGCGAGCGGTGCAGGTTGGCGCGGATCAGGTCGTGGACGGCCCGGGTGGTCCGGGTGATGCCGCAGCGGATCTGCGGGTTGGTGATCCGCTCGGTCAGCGTCGAGAACGGCACCGGCTCGGCGTCGGCCTCCTGCATCTCCAGGCCGGACCAGTCGATGGTCCGCCCGTCGAGGCGCGGGGGCGTGCCGGTCTTCAGGCGCCCGAGGCGGAGGCCGAGGCGTTCGAGGGTCTGGGCCAGCCCGACCGCCGGCGCCTCGCCGACGCGGCCCGCCGGGATCTGCCGCTCGCCGATATGGATCAGGCCGCGCAGGAAGGTGCCGGTGGTCAGCACCACCGCGCCGCAGGCGAGGGTCCGCCCGTCCGCCAGGACGAGGCCGCAGAGGCGGCCCTCGGCGTCGAAGGCCAGATCCTCGCACGCGCCCGCGACCACGGTGAGGCCGGCGGTCTCGGCCACGGCGGTCTGCATGGCGGCCGCGTAGAGCTTGCGGTCGGCCTGGGTGCGCGGACCGCGCACCGCCGGTCCCTTGCGGCGGTTGAGCAGGCGGAACTGGATGCCGGCCGCGTCGGCGACCCGGCCCATCAGCCCGTCCAGGGCATCGACCTCGCGGACGAGGTGGCCCTTGCCGAGGCCGCCGATCGCCGGGTTGCAGGACATCGCGCCGATCGTCGCGGGATCGTGGGTGACCAGCGCGGTGCGCGCGCCGCAGCGCGCGGCGGCGGCGGCGGCCTCGACGCCGGCATGGCCGCCGCCGACGACCGCGACGTCGAACCGTGCGGAGGAGGTGGTGAGCATCGGGTACCGAGCAGCCTTTCGCAGATATTCCGCCGCGGGTGCGGGCGGCGCGCGCGCCGTGCACGGCCCGCGCGCGCGGGGACCGGCGGATCTGCCGGGAGGTCTAAGCGCGCCCGGGCGCGGCGGTCAACGCGTCCGGATCCCGCGCGCCCGGGACGGCGCCCCGCACGGCAGGACTCATCTGAATGCGGTATTCAACACCCGAGCCGCGGAAAGATCTGTTGTTCCCGCGGGCGTTGCTGGAGAAGGCTCTGCGATGACTTGCCTGCAATCTCTTGCCAGCCGCTCCGGGCCGTGCAAATCTTGCGCCGTGACGCGATCCTGAGCGGACAACGCCGTTCGCCAGGCCCACGAGAGGGACCGGTTTCGCCGCGCCGCGGAGCGACGCGCGAGGAGGAGACTCAAGATGTCGTCGCTGACAATCGGCCTGGGCGCCGCCTGTTGCGCGGCCGGCGCCGCCGCCCATTTCCTCGACCGCACCAAGCGCAAGGAAGGCCTGTTCGGCCTCGCGGGCTTCGCCCTGTTGCTGACCGGGATGTTCCTGAGCCGCTCCTGAGAGGGGGCCGCGCACGGGGCCTCCGGCGTCCGCGGCCTCGGGAGGCCGCGGCGGCTCAGCCGGTCATGGCCGTCGCGGTGTAGCCGGCCTTGGTCAGGGCTTCGGCGATGGTCAGCGCCTGCGCGTCGGTGCGGATCGCCACGCGCGCGGCGTCCCGGTCGACCCGCACGTCGGCGGCGGGATCGACCCGCTTCACCGTGCGGGTCACCGCGGCGGCGCAGCCGTCGCAGGTCATGCCCTCGACTCGCATCAGCAGGTCGGCGCGCGTCTCGTCCATCCGGGCCTCCATGGCGTGTCCCCGGAATGTCGGGACCCGGCGGGGCCGGCGCAAGCCGGGGCGCGGCTCAGAACAGCGCCGGCATGCGGAAGGCGTAATCGACGCGCAGGCCGAACTGGTACTGGTTGGGGTTGCCGAACGGGCGCCGCACCAGCGGGCTGTCGCCGGAGGCGCCCAGGATCCGGGTGTAGCCGGCATAGGCCGTGTAGGACCAAGTCTCGCTCTGGGTGTAGGTCACGCCGCCGAGCACGCCCGCCGAGTAGAAGCTGCGCGGATCGTAGGGGGTGACGCGCCCGTTCAGCGCCGCCTCGATCGGCGAGACGCCGAAGTATTTCCGGGCGTAGCTGGCGTCGCCGACGTTCAGGCGCGGCCCGACGGAGAACAGGAACTTCTCCGCCGGGATCAGGTAGTCGGCCGCCACCGAGCCGACCGTGCCGTGGTGGCCGTAGAGGCCCTGGCGCACCTCGACGCGGGTCCGGATGAACGAGACCGGGTAGAACTCCGCGAACACGCCCGGCTCCACGGCGAAGCGGGCGTCGCGGAAGCCGTACAGGTGGCGCCTGTCGTCGCCGTAGTAGCGCCCCGGCACGAAGCGCGCGGTCGGGCCGATCCGGAACGACTCGGTGTCGAACAGCGACAGGCTGAACCCGTCATCCGGCGTCGAGAAGCGGCGCGGCTCGCCCACCCGGCGGACATCGATCGAGGGATAGCCGACGGCCGTATAGTCGCTGGCGCCCGGATAGCGCGGCACGGCCTGGATCGAGCCGCTCAGCGTGACGATCCAAGTGTTGGGATCGACCATCGCGAAGGTCGGCGTGGTGCGCGGAAGATCCGCGTTGAGATCGGCGGCCCGCGGCGCCGTCGTGCCGAAGGCCGCGACGAGCGCGCCGGCGCCGAGAACGGCGCGATATCGGGGAGTACGCGGGGGGACGGGCGTCATGGCCACGCTTTATGATCCTTTTTCATCCCGTCCGCATTCGCAAGCCGCGCAACCCTCCCCGGATCGCCCCGCAATCGGGTCCGCCGTGATGAATCCGCAACGTTCCAGCGGGCGCCGGCGTCACACCGCCCGGAATTAACAGGCGGTGGCGCTCCATCGCGGTCCCGGAGCCTTGCCGGGCAGGGTGCGGGTGGCCAATGATCCTGCGATTCGGTTCGCGCCCGGTGGGGATCGCTCGGGATGTCCCCCGGCGACCGGCGCGCGTTCCTGGCAGGTGTTCAGACGATGGTCCCGGTCCTCGGCCGGTACGCGGGGCTGCTGACGGTCGGCCTTCTCGGGCTCGTCGTGTTCGGGCCGCTCGCGGTGTTCCTGCCGCTCTGGAGTGCCCTGACGCTCGGCGCCGCGGCCGCCGCGGCGGGCGGTCTCGCCCTCACCCGTATCGCCACCCTCAAGGCGCGCTGCGAGAAGCTGTCCGGCGAGGTCGACCTGCTGTCCCGGCGCCTGCTCAAGGTCGAGACGGCGGCCGCGACCGCGGCGGCCCAGCCGCGGCCCGAGGCCGCGGAGGCCGCCCTGCGGGCGCAGATCGAGGAACTGACCGTCGAGTTCGGGCTCCTCAGCGGGATCGTCCGCGACCTCACCACGGTCGTGAGCGCCCAGGATGCCGAGATCGCGGGCCTCAAGGCGCGGCCGGCGATCGGGCCCGGAATCGCGCCCGCCGAGGCGCCCCGGCCGCAGACCGCGGCGGCGCCCGCCGCTGCCCTTCCGGACGCCGCCGCCCCGTCGCTGCCGCAGCCGAGGGGCCCGGCCGCCCCGCTCGAGCGGGTCCCGCCCGGGCCGCAGCCGGCTCCGGCCGACCGGCAGCCCGCCCCGGACCCGACCCCGGCCGTCCCGGCGCGGCCGATCCCGCCGCGGCCGATCCCGCCCCGGCCCGCGGCCGCGCCCGCCGACGAGGGCGCGATCGTCGCGGCCTTCGAGGGCGACGGCCTGGAGATCCACCTGCAGCCGGTCGTCACCCTGCCGCAGCGCAAGGTGGTGGCCTACGAGGCGCTGGCCCGGCTGCGGATCGGCGGCCCCGGCGCGCCGCCGGCCGAGCCCGAGGTGTTCCTGCCGGTGCTGGAGCGCTACGGGCGCACCACCGAACTCGACCGCCGGATGCTCCAACGGGCCACCATCGTGGCGCGCCACCTCGCCCGGCGCGGCAGCGAGACCCTGCTGACCTACGGGCTGTCGCCGCTGTCGCTGTTCGAGCCCGGCCTGCTGCGCGAGCTGGCGCGCACGGCCGCGGACGATCCGGCCCTGGCCGGCCTCACCATCGCGCTGCCGCAGGAGAGCTGGCGCCGTCTCGACGCCGGCCAGCGGGGCCTGCTGGCGCCCCTGCAGGGTCGGATCGGGTTCAGCCTCGACCGCCCGGACGACCTCCGCTTCGACGCGGCCGAGCTGGCGGCGCTCGGCATCGGGCAGGTCAAGGTGCCGGCCGAGATGCTGCTCCGGCCCGGCACGAGTCGCGGCAGCCTGTCGGACATCGCCCTCGAGGACACCGCGCCGGCCCTGGCCCGGGCCGGGATCCGCGTCGTCGCCACGGGCGTCGCCGACGAGGCCGACGTCCCGGACCTGATCGATCTCGACGTGCCGTTCGCGCAGGGGACGGCTTTCGCGGCCCCGCGGCCGGTGCGCGCGGAGGTCCTGGCGGCCCCGCCCGCCGAGGAGCCGACGCCCCCGCCGGAGCCCGAGCGGCGCCCGTTCCGGTCGGTCCTGCGCCGGGCCGTGTGAGGGCTTCGGGCCGCCCGCCGAGCCGCGTCACCAGTAGATCTGCAGGCGCGCGATCACCGTGTCGACCGAGAACGGGCGGGTGCCGAGGGTGTCGGACTGGGCCTCCCCCGGCCGCACGCGCCCGTGGACGACGTTCCCGATCAGCCGCAGATTGGGCTCGGGATACCAGCTCAGGCCGAGGGTCACGTCCTGCTCCATGCCCCCGCGGAAACCGCGGGCGTCCAGGTCGACGGCGCTGTAGCGCGCCGCCAGCTCGAACACGCCGATCCCGCCCCGGGAGAGCCGCTGCGCCTCCGGAACCGTCACGCCCCGGAAGGTCGCGTAGGTCGTGCCGCTCTGCGGCGTCAGCGCGTAGGCGCGGCCCTCGCCGTTGAGCACCAGGGCCGCCTCGACATAGCCGCCCTGGAAATCCAGCGCGGCGCCGGGCTGGCCGGGACCGGGGAACGGCTGCAGCTCGGCCCGGATGTACTCGGCCTGCACCAGGAGCGGGCCGCGGCGATAGGCCAGCTCGGCGCCGAGGCGCGACACGCTGGCGGCGTCGGGGAGATCGCCGGTATCCACCAGGGGGCGCTCGAACAGGAAGGCGCCGGCGGGGCTGGAGAAGCCGAAGGCGCCGTCCGACCGCGACCGGGTGCGGAAGACCCCGGCGAGCCCGAGATGCAGGGTCTCGTCCCCGGTCATGATCGGCGCGACGGTGGCGCGGGCCGCCACCGCGACGCCGTCCCCGTCGATGCCGCTGCTGGCGGCGTTGCCGAACACGCCGGCCACAGCGGTCCAGTTCTTCCCGTGATGTCCGGCCGCGAAACCGAAGCGGCGCTCCGGCACGAGGGCGTTGGCCACCGAGCGCTCGGCGAACAGCGTGTCGTTGTTGCTCTGCAGCCATTCCAGGCTGAAGGGCTCCTTCATGTTGCCGAGGGTCAGGATCGTGTCCGGCACCCCCTTCCAGGCGACCAGCGCGTCGTTGATCGGCAGCATCGGGTCGGCGAAATCGTACTGGAAGGCGATCACCCAGTCGCGGCCGATGGTCAGCGTCGGCTCGATCCAGGCCCGGCGCACGGCGACGTTGTCGGGGAAGGCCTCGGGCAGGTCCGGCCGGCTGAAGCCCGCCGCGCCGCCGTCGATGTGCAGCCGGCCGCCGATCTGGAGCTTCACGTCGGGTTCGGGAAAGGTGAGGGTCAGCCCCTTCGCGTCGTAGCGCAGGCGCTCGCCGGAGGGGCCGGCCATCCCCTCGAACGCGTCCTCGCCGGCGCCGGCGGGACCCGCCAGGGCGAGGGACACGGCCAGGACGGCCGGTGCGGTGCGCGTTCCGATCACGGGAGCAGCAGAAAACAGGTCGGCCGGGCGGCGCCAATCACTTGGCGCACTCAAAGCCGGAAATCCGCGCATCGTGGCCCGGCGGCCACGACCGCCGGCGGCCGGACCGGCGCCGGCCTAGACGGCGCGATTGTCGATCAGCCGGGTCCGGCCCAGGAAGGCCGCGGCGATCACGCGGGCCGGGCCGTCGACCCGCTCCACCGGGACCAGGGTCCGGGCGTCGCAGACCGCGAGGTACTGGACGCGGAACCCCGCCGCCTCCAGCGCCGCCCGCCCGGCGGCGATCCGGCCGGCCACGGGGGTGCCGCTGCGGGACGCGGAGGCGATCTCCGACAAGACGGCGTGGAGCTTCGGGGCGACGGCCCGCTCCTCGGCCGAGAGGTAGCGGTTGCGCGACGACAGCGCGAGGCCGTCGGGCTCGCGCACGGTCGGTACGCCGCGGATCTCCACCGGGAGGTCGAGATCCGCCGCCACCTGCTGGAGCACGCGGAGCTGCTGGAAGTCCTTCTCGCCGAACAGGGCGACGTCCGGCCGGACCTGGTTGAGGAGCTTGGTCACCACCGTGGCGACGCCGGCGAAGTGGCCGGGCCGGAACGGCCCGCACAGGCCGTCGGTCAGGCCGGCGACCTCGATCCGGGTGGCGAAGCCCGGCGGGTACATGGTCTCGACGCTGGGCGTCCAGGCGGCGTCCGCGCCGGCTTGCGCCAGCAGGGCCAGGTCCGCGTCGAGGTCGCGGGGGTAGCGGGCGAAATCCTCGTTCGGGCCGAACTGGGTCGGATTGACGAAGATGCTGGCGACGGTCCGGCGGCCGATCCGCCGCGCCTCGGCCACGAGGGCGAGGTGCCCGTCGTGCAGGGCCCCCATGGTGGGGATCAGGACGACGCGCTCGCCCGCCGCGCGCCACGCCGCCACGCATCCGCGCAGGGCGGCGAGGTCGCGGAAGGACTGGAAGGTCGACTCGGACACGGCACGGGCTCCGGGGGAGGGTGGGGCCGGTCTAGAGCATGATGGGGAGCGGTGGAATCCGGCAGTCCGGTCACGGTCCGCGCGGTCCCGGTCGGCGTCAGGGGCAGTAGGGCAGGAGTGAGCGTCCGAACGGGTCGTCCACGCCGGGCGGCGGCGTGAAGCCGTAGTAGCTCGGATGCCCCAGGCCGTACTCGGAGCCGACATAGCTCGGATCGTCCGGGGCGTTGGTGGGCACGGGCGCCCGCCGGGGCGTGCAGCCCATCGGCGCGGGACGGGACCGGAGGGCGTAGACCGGCCGACGATCGAGGCCGTCGTTGCGCGGGAAGAAGCGGGGGCTGCCACCCGCGCCCGTCTCGACGCCGCCGCGGATGTCGAGGTCGGCCGCGCGGCCCGATCCGGCGAGCAGCAGGACGAATCCGAGCGCCGTCACCGCCCTGCGCGTCGTCGCCCGCATGCCGCCTCCATCCCAGCCGGAAGGCGGCACCGTGCGACGGCAGGGTAAACGGACGCTTACCGCGGGATCACGCGAGCGGCACGACGAGGGCGTTCAGCACGCCGACGAGGTCGCCCTCGGTCAGCCGGATCTGCAAGCCCCGGCCGCCGCCGTTGACGTGGATCTCGGCCGCCGGGTCGGTCAGGGATCCGGCGTCGATCGCGGTCGGGAAGGACCGCTTCTGACCGAGCGGGCTGATCCCACCGACATGGTAGCCGGTCAGCCGCTCGGCGTCGGCCGGCTTGAGCATGGACGCGGCCTTGCCCGAGAAGGCGGCGGCGACCCGCTTCATCGACACCTCCTTGTCGGAGGCCACGAGCAGGCAGACCGTCCGTCCGTCCACCGACGCCATCAGGGTCTTCAGCACGCGTCCCGGGTCCACACCGAGCGCCTCCGCGGCCTGCAGGCCGATGCGCGGGGCGTCCGGATCGTACGCGTAGACGTGGAGGCCGTGGCGGATGCCGGCCTTGTCGAGGGCGAGCGTGGCGCGGGTCGTCTTGGCAGATGTCCTGGTGGGTGTCTTCATGGCTCGTTCGGTCAGGTGGACTGGGCGCGCGCGGCGATGAGGCGGGCGATCTCCGCGTAGGCCGCCGCGCAGGCGTCGGGGGAGGCCGTCGATCCCGTGACGTAGACCGCCACGAGGATCGGCGCACGCCCCGGCGGCCGCAGGATCGCCACGTCGTTGACGGTGCCGTTGTCGCCGCTCCCGGTCTTGTCGCCCGCGCTCCAATCCGGCGGCAGGCCGGCCCGCAGGCGTTTCCGGCCGGTCTCGCAGGCGACCATCCAGGCCTCCAGCCGGTCGCGCGAGGCCGGCGACAGGGTCGTCCCGAGGAGGATCCGACCCAGGGTCGCCCGCATGGCGTCCGGCGTGGTCGTGTCGCGCGGGTCGCCGGGCAGGGCGGTGTTGAGGGTCGGCTCGGTCCGGTCGAGGCGGGTGACGGGATCGCCGGTCGTCCGCAGCCACGCGGTCAGCGCTGCGGGGCCGCCGAGATCCGCCAGGAGCAGGTTGGCGGCCGCGTTGTCGCTCCAGACCAGCGTCGCCGCGCACAGGTCGGCGACGCTCATCCGCCCGGTCCCGCCGCCGGCCTCCAGCGCCTTCCGGGTGACCGGGGCGTAGCTCAGGAGATCGCCGGGACCGTAGGTGACGATCCGGCCGAGGGTCTCGCGGCCGGCATCGACCCGCGCCAGCACCGCCGCGGCCGCCAGGACCTTGAAGGTGCTGCACATCGGGAAGCGCGCGTCGGCGCGGTAGGCGGCGAGGACGCGGTCCGCCGAGGCGACCGCGATCCCGAGGCGGCCACCGAGTCGGCGCTCGATCGCGGTCCAGTCCGGCTCCGCCTCGACGGCGCGCGCGGGGAGGGCGAAGGGCGCGGCGAGCAGGCCGAGGCCGACGGCGCGGCGGGTCCAGACGATCATGGCATCCCCGTTCGAGATCGCGGCCGCGCGCCCGGGCGCGTCACCGCGACGCCGGGATGGTATAGGGCGGCCGCGCGTGTTTCACGTGAAACTCCGCCCCTCCGCGCGGCCCTGTGGGACCATGAACGAGACCGACACGCTCTTCGCCCCGGCCAGCGGCTTCGGCCGGGCCGCCGTCGCGGTCATCCGCATCAGCGGCCCGGCCGCGGGCGGCGTGCTCGCCACCCTGGGCGGCCGCCTGCCGACCCCGCGGCGGCTGTCCCTGCGGAGCCTCAGGGATCCGCGGGACGGCACCGAGCTCGACCGGGCGCTGGTGGCGTGGTTTCCCGGGCCGGACACCTACAGCGGCGAGGATATGGCGGAGCTGCACCTCCACGGCGGCGCGGCCGTGCGGATGCGCGTCCTCGCGACCCTCGCCCGCCTTCCCGGATGCCGGGCGGCCGAGCCCGGGGCGTTCACGCGGCGGGCGGTCCTCAACGGCCGGATGGATCTCGCCGAGGCGGAGGCCGTCGCCGACCTGATCGACGCCGAGACCGAGGGCCAGCGCCGGCAGGCCCTGCGCCAGCTCGACGGCGCGCTCAGCCGGCAGGTGGCCGCGTGGCGCGCGGAGGCGATCGACTGCCTCGCCGCCGCGGAGGCCGCGCTCGACTTCGCCGACGAGGGGGACGTGGACGATGCCGGGCTCGACGCCGCGCTGTTCGACCGCGCCGCGCGCCTGCGGGACGCGGTCGCCGCGACGCTGCGCGACGGCCACCGCGGCGAGCGCCTGCGCGAAGGATTCACGGTGGTGCTGGCGGGGGCGCCCAACAGCGGGAAGTCGACGCTGCTGAACGCCCTGAGCCGGCGGGACGTCGCCATCGTGTCGGACAGCCCGGGGACGACCCGGGACGCCATCGAGGTGCGGCTCGACCTCGGCGGCCTGCCGGTCCTCCTGGTCGACACGGCCGGGCTCCGCGAGACCGCGGAGCCGATCGAGGCGCAGGGCATCGTGCGGACCCGGGCGCGGATCGACACGGCCGATCTGGTGGTCGCCCTCGTGCCCCCCGGCGGTGCTGTCCCGGATCTCGGGCCGGGATGCCGTCCGATCCTGATCGTCCGCACGAAGGCCGATCTTTTTGCCGGCTCACAGCCCGCCGGCGACTCGGCCGACGTGACGGTCTCGGCCCATACCGGCGCCGGCATGGACGCCCTGCTCGACGCGATCCAGGCCGCGGCCGAGGACGGTCTCGGCACCGGCGACGCGCTGATCACCCGCGCCCGTCACAGGGCCGCGCTCGAGGCCTGCGTGGCCCATCTCGACCGCGTCTCCGGGAGCGCCGGCGGTCTGCCGGAGCTGGCCGCGGAGGACCTGCGGCTCGCGGTCCGGGCGCTGGGCGAGGTGGCCGGCCATGTCGGCGTCGAGGACGTCCTCGACCGGCTGTTCAGCGGCTTCTGCATCGGGAAGTAGATCTGTAGCTGGCAACCCATCGGGCGGAAACCGGCCCGGCCGGGCGCCGTCGCCGGCTCCCGCAGCCCTGCGCGGCGGCGCTACCGGGGAATCCGCAGGATCCGCGGCCGCCAGATCCCGAGCGCGACGTTCGCGGTCGCGACCGCCAGCAGGACCCACAGGGTGCCGCGCTCGCCGGTCAGCGAGACGGCCAGCGCCGCTGGATCGACGAGGCCCGCGAGCGCGCGGGCGCTCCGCTCCGCCTCCTGCTTCATCGGGCCCTGCACGTAGACCAGCCCGCCCTCGAACATCAGGACCCCGGTGGCGAGCTTCAGCCAGGCCCACCCGGCATTGAGGAAGGCGCGGTTCAGCGCCATCGCCAGCAGGCCGGACATCAGCGTCACCGCCAGGGCGGGCAGGAAGATCCAGGTGGCGACGGCGCCCATGGCGCCCCGCGTCGCCGCGTAGCCCGCCAGGGCGGACGGCGCGGGCGACAGGCTCAGCATGACGACCAGGGACGCCATGGCCCCCAGCAGCCCCGCGGACCCCATCGTGTGGAGGAACTTCAGCAGGCGTCGCACGGCGTCTCACCCGGGCCGTTTCGGCGCAGCCTAGCGCGGGGCATCGGGGGGCGATAGCGGCGCGCCGGTCGCAGGGCTTCCGGCCGAATCCCCCGCCGTCCCCGCGAGCGGAGCGACGCCGTCCAGCCGCGCCACGCTGATCGAGGTCGCGCTGCCCTGGGGCGCCTCGCTGCGCTCGCGACGACGGCGTGGCCCCTCAGCTGCGCAGGCCGGGCGCCTCCTGGCCGGTGCGGGCCACGTACTCGGTGTAGCCGCCGCCGTACTGGTGGATGCCCTCCGGGGTCACCTCCAGCACCCGGTTCGACAGCGCGGCCAGGAAGTGCCGGTCGTGGGACACGAACAGCATCGTCCCCTCGTAGTTGGCCAGCGCCTCGATCAGCATCTCCTTGGTGCCCATGTCGAGGTGGTTGGTCGGCTCGTCGAGCACCAGGAAGTTCGGCGGGTCGTAGAGCATCAGCGCCATGACCAGCCGGGCCTTCTCGCCGCCCGAGAGCACCCGGCAGCGCTTCTCGACGTCGTCGCCCGAGAAGCCGAAGCAGCCGGCCAGCGCCCGCAGGGACCCCTGGCCGGCCTGCGGGAAGGCATCCTCCAGGGTCTGGAACACGGTGCGGTCGCCCTCGAGCAGGTCCATGGCGTGCTGGGCGAAGTAGCCGAGCTTCACGCTGCCGCCGACCGTGACCGAGCCGTCGTCGGGCGCGGTGGTGCCGGTGACGAGCTTCAGCAGCGTCGACTTGCCGGCGCCGTTGATGCCCATCACGCACCAGCGCTCCTTGCGCCGCACCGAGAAGTCGAGCCCCTCGTAGATCGTGCGGCTGCCGTAGCGCTTGTTCACGCCCTTGAGCATCACGACGTCGTCGCCCGAGCGCGGCGCCGGCTGGAACTCGAACGCCACCGATTGCCGCCGCCGGGGCGGCTCGACCCGCTCGATCTTGTCGAGCTTCTTCACCCGGCTCTGCACCTGGGCGGCGTGGGAGGCCCGGGCCTTGAACCGCTCGATGAAGGCGATCTCCTTCGCCAGCATGGCCTGCTGGCGCTCGTACTGCGCCTGGGCCTGCGCCTCGTTGAGCTTCCGCTGGCCCTCGTAGAAGGCGTAGTCGCCCGAGTAGGTGGTGAGCGCGCCGGCGTCGATCTCGATGATCTTGGTGACGATGCGGTTCATGAACTCGCGGTCGTGCGAGGTCATCAGCAGGGCGCCGTCGTAGCCCTTCAGGAACGATTCGAGCCAGATCAGGCTCTCGATGTCGAGGTGGTTCGACGGCTCGTCGAGGAGCATCACGTCCGGGCGCATCAGCAGGATGCGGGCGAGGGCGACGCGCATCTTCCAGCCGCCCGAGAGGGCGCCGACGTCGCCGTCCATCATCTCCTGGCTGAAGCTCAGCCCGTCGAGCACCTCGCGGGCCCGGCCCTCCAGGGCGTAGCCGTCGAGCTCCTCGAACCGGGCCTGGACCTCGCCGTAGCGCTCGACCAGGGCGTCCATCTCGTCGGCGCGGTCCGGGTCGGCGAGCGCCGCGCCGAGCTCGGCGAGCTCGGCCGCGACCGCGCTCACCGGGCCGGCGCCGTCCATCACCTCGGTGACGACGCTGCGCCCCGACATCTCGCCGACATCCTGACTGAAATAGCCGATGGTGATGCCCCGGTCGGCGGCGACCTGCCCCTCGTCGGGCTGCTCCTGGCCGATGATCATCCGGAACAGGGTGGTCTTGCCGGCCCCGTTCGGGCCGACCAGGCCGACCTTCTCGCCCCGCTGCAGGGCGGCCGAGGCCTCGATGAAGACGAGCTGCCGCCCGTTCTGCTTGGTGATCTTGTCCAGGCGTATCATGGGGCGGGCGCTGTCCGGGAGGTCGCTGTCCGGAAGGTGTCCGGGAGTATCCCGGCCGCTTACGGCATCGGCCGACGCGGCGCAAAGGCAGGGTGCCGCAGTGCGGGATAACGCTTGCGTCCGGCGCAGGCCTGGGCGCATCCCGGGACCCAGGATCAGGCTCGGCCGTTGCCCTGGGCAACAAGAGGATCGCGATGCTGTTCGGTTGGTGGATGACGGGCCTGGACATGGCCATGCTGGGGCTGGAGGCGCAGGGCGTCATCGCGCAGCGCATGGCGATGTTCGCCCTCGGCGGCCCGGCGGCCCAGGCCGAGGCGCAGCTCATGGTGACCGAGAAGATGCTGGCCGCCGGCGAGGCGGCGCTCATGCTCGCCGCGGGCGCCTCGAACGGCAAGGTGATCCGCAGCTACCGGCGGAAGGTCCAGGCCAACGCCCGGCGGCTGAGCCGGGGCTGAGGCGCGTGCCCGCCGGGTTTGATCGCGAACGCGGCGCGGCGATCCAGCGGCGCCGCAGCGGACGACGGCGTGCTGCCCCGGGCCGCGTCGCTCCGCTCGCGACGACGGAGCCAGCTCGCGCAGCCGCGAGCCGGCCTCAGTTGTTGGCCGTCCGGAACGTGTCGCAGGACTTGGTCTGGCCGCTCTTGTAGCCGGCCATGAACCAGCGCTGGCGCTGGGCCGAGGAGCCGTGGGTGAAGGAATCCGGCACCACGTAGCCCCGCGAGCGCTGCTGGAGCGCGTCGTCGCCGATCTGCGCGGCGGCGTTCAGCGCCTCGTCGATGTCGCCCTTGTCGAGCTCGGCGTACTTGTCGTTGGAGTTCTTGGCCCAGACGCCGGCGAGGCAGTCGGCCATCAGCTCGATCCGCACCGAGAGGGCGTTCGCCTCGGTCTTGCTGGAGGCCTGCTGCTGGCGGGCCTGGACCTTGCCGAGGATGCCGAGCACGTCCTGGACGTGGTGGCCGACCTCGTGGGCGATCACGTACGCGTAGGCGAAGTCGCCCTTCACGCCGAACTTCGAGGCCATCTCCTTGAAGAAGCCGGTGTCCAGATAGACCTTCTTGTCGAGCGGGCAGTAGAACGGGCCCATGGCGGCCTGGGCCGAGCCGCAGCCGGAGCGGGTGCCGCCGGTGTAGAGCACCAGCGTCGTCGGGGTGTACTGCTTGCCGGTCTGCTGCGGCAGGATCTGGCTCCACACGTCCTCGGTGTTGCCGAGGATCTTCGAGGCGAACCGGCCGCTCTCGTCGGTGGGCGCCTGGCGCCGCTTGGCCTGGGTCTGCGGGTCGACCTGCTCCTGCTGGCTGCGGCCGCCGCCGCCGATCTGCTGGGCCCCGCCGATCAGGATCGCCGGGTTAATGCCCGTGAAGTAGCTGATGATCAGCAGCACCACGATGGTGCCGATGCCGAGCCCGCCGGCGCCGCCGCCGGGAAAGCCCATGCCGCCCCCGCCGCCGCCTTCACCGCGCCGATCCTCGACGTTGTCCGAGCTGCGTAGATCTTCCCAGCGCATGGTTGGGTCCCGCCATCGATGCTGCGCCGGCCGCCCCGGGCAGCCCACGATTTGCTGTGCGTCGTCGTGTCCGGCCGCCGGGGCACCGGCAGCGGGAACGAAGCTCTAATGGCGGGAGGGGAGAGCCGGTTCCGTCACCCCGGTCAAGCTCGCGGTCACGCTTTCCCGTCGAGGAGGGCGCGCAGGGACCGGAAATCCCGCCACGCCAGCCGCTTCTGGACCGGCTGGCGCAGCAGGAAGGCGGGGTGGAGGGTGGCGAGCAGCTTCACCTCGCGGTTCGGCAGCTTGTACGGGAACAGCCGGCCGCGGGTCCGCAGGATGCCGTCCTTGGTGCCGGTCAGCGTCTGGGTCGCGGGCGCGCCGAGGCAGACGATGATGTCCGGGTCGACGAGCTCGATCTGGCGCTCCACGAAGGGCCGGCAGACCGCCACCTCCTGGGGGGTCGGGTTGCGGTTGCCCGGCGGCCGCCAGGGCACGATGTTGCCGATATAGGCGCTCGTCCGGTCGAGCCCGACCGCCTTCATCATCTTGTCGAGGAGCTGGCCCGAGCGGCCCATGAACGGCTTGCCGATCCGGTCCTCGTCGGCGCCGGGCGCCTCGCCGAGAAACATCACCCGCGCCGCGGGATTGCCGTCGGCGAAGACGAGGTTCTTCGCCGTGAAGCGCAGCGGGCAGGCGTCGAAATCCGCGAGAATCCGCTCGAGCTCGTCGAGGGACTTGGCCTGCCGCGCCCGGGCGCGGGCGTCGCTCGCGGCCTCGTCGGGCTGGGCGCTGGCGGCGCGGCCGAAGGTGCGCGGCGCCGCGGCCGGCGGGGCCGGCGGGGCCGAGCCCGGGGGCGGCACGAGCGTGTTGGCGACGGGGCTGACGGGCGGCTCGGCGGCCCGGGGCGCTGCACGGCGCGGCGCGCGTAGGGTCGGGGCCGGCGTGTCGGCCTCGTTGAAGCGGTCGTGCGGGTGCTCGTCGAGCGCCGCGTCGGCACCGGCCTCCACGTGGAAGTCGAGATAGGCGATCAGGTCGGCTTGCGCGTCGGTGGAGCTCGGCATGGGACTCAGCATGTGGGATCGCCGGGGCCTGTGGACAACTCGCCGAATCGCGCCGGGTGGCAAGGACTTGCGTGACCGAACAGCGCGGCGCGGCACAGCGCTGTGACGCCGTTCCCCGCGGCAAAGGGAACTTTGCCTCGAGCTTGAGCGTCGGCAACTTGCCTTTCTAGCTTGGAATCGCTTGAGACGGCATCAGGAAGGCCGGCCCGGCGACGAACCGGGCGCCGGAACAAGAAAAGGAACCCGAGGATGGCGCTGCCCGAACGCGAGAGCATGGATTTCGACGTGGTCGTGGTGGGCGCCGGCCCGGCCGGCCTCGCCACCGCGATCCGCCTGAAGCAGCGCGCCGCCGAGATCGGCGAGGAGATCTCGGTCGTCGTCGTCGAGAAGGGCTCGGAGGTCGGCGCCCACATCCTGTCGGGGGCGGTGATCGACCCGATCGGCCTGGATCGCCTGCTGCCCGAGTGGCGCACCGACCCGGAGCGTCCGCTGAAGACCGAGGTCCAGCGCGACGAGTTCATGATGCTCACCAAGAACAGCGGCATCACCCTGCCGAACGTGTTCTTCCCCAAGCTGATGTCGAACCACGGCAACTTCGTCGGCTCGCTGTCCAACACCTGCAAGTATCTCGGCGTGCAGGCCGAGGCGCTCGGCGTCGAGATCTATCCGGGCTTCCCGGCCTCCGAGGTGCTGTTCGACGCGAACGGCGCCGTGGCGGGCATCGCCACGGGCGATCTCGGCATCGGCAAATCCGGCGAGCCGCGCGACGACTACACCCGCGGCATGGAGCTGCGCGGCAAGTACACGGTGTTCGGCGAGGGCGCCCGGGGCAACCTGACCAAGGGGCTGATCCGGCGCTTCGAGCTCAACCGGCACAGCGACCACTTCAAGTACGGGCTCGGCGTGAAGGAGCTCTGGCAGCTCGCCCCCGGCAAGTTCGAGCCCGGCCTCGTGCAGCACACGATGGGCTGGCCGCTGCCCAACAGGGCCGGCGGCGGCTCATGGCTCTATCACTTCGACGACCACCTGCTCTCGGTCGGCTTCGTCACGCACCTGAACTACGAGAACCCGACCCTGTCGCCGTTCGAGGAGTTCCAGCGCTTCAAGACCCACCCGATGATCGCCGAGACCTTCGAGGGCGCCAAGCGCATCGGCTACGGCGCGCGGGCCATCATGGAGGGCGGCTGGCAGTCCGTGCCGAAGCTGGTCTTCCCGGGCGGGTGCCTCGTCGGCTGCTCGGCGGGCTTCGTGAACGTGCCGCGGATCAAGGGCTCGCACAACGCGATCCTGTCCGGCATGCAGGCGGCCGACGCCATCGCGGACGCCCTGAAGGCGGGCCGCGCCGGCGACGAGCTCACCGCCTACGAGGCCGGCTGGCGCGACAGCCCGATCGGGCAGGACCTGAAGGCGGTGCGCAACGTCAAGCCGCTCTGGTCCAAGTACGGCACGCTGGTCGGCGTGGGGCTCGGCGGGATCGACATGTGGGCGACCAGCATCCTCGGCGCCTCGCCGTTCGGCACGCTCTCGCACGGCAAGCCGGATCACGCCTGCCTCAAGCCGCTCTCGGAGGTGACGCCGATCGTCTACCCGAAGCCGGACGGCAAGCTGACCTTCGACCGGCTCTCCTCGGTCTACCTGTCGAACACCAACCACGAGGAGGACCAGCCGCCCCACCTGAAGGTCCGCGACCTGGAGCTGCAGAAGCGCTCCGAGCACGACGTCTACGGCGGGCCCTCGGGCCGCTACTGCCCGGCCGGCGTCTACGAGTGGGTGGAGGATGCCTCCGCCAGCGACGGGGTGCGCTACCAGATCAACGCGCAGAACTGCGTCCACTGCAAGACCTGCGACATCAAGGATCCGAACCAGAACATCGACTGGGTGACGCCGGAGGGCCCGGGCGGGCCGAACTACCCGAACATGTGAGGCGGAGCTTCGCCGGAGCTTCGCCGGAGCTTCGTCGGAGCGCCTCGGGCGCTCGGTCGTCCTCGCGCGCGGAGCGATCCGGCGGCGCCCCGCTTGCCGCGGTCGCGCATCTCTGGGTCGCTTCGCTTCGCCCGCGATGACGGAGGCGTGACCCGGGGCGGGGACGGGTCACCGAGCCCCGGCGCTTCCCGATCGGGAGGCGCGCCATCCTTTCGCCTTGCGGGGCTGGCGGGATGGGTTCAGTGTCCCCAACGTTTTTTCGGGGATGCCCCGCCATTCTCGCGCCCGGCCCTCTCGTGAGCCGGCGCCCAGGAGCCGCGATCGGTTCATGATGATGACACGCGCCCGCCGGAGCGTTTCGGCGCTCGCCCTGCTGCTCGCCGCCGGGCTTCCGCAGACCGTGCTCGCGGCGCAGCCGAAGGAATCGACCCCGGTGCTCGACTACGAGCCCGCGGACTCGCTCGAGGGCAACTTCCTCTCCGCCTACATCGCGGGCGCGTCGCGGGACACGGCGGCGGCGGCGACCTTCTACCGCGAGGCGGTGAAGGCCGACCCGCGCAACGCGGAACTCGTCGAGCGCGCCTTCATCTCGCTGCTGGCCGACGGTGCCCTGCCGGACGCGTTCCGCACCGCCGAGAAGCTGATCGCCCGCGATCCGACCAACGGCCTCGCCAACCTCTCCCTCGGGGTGCGCCAGATCAAGGCCGGCCAGTGGGCCGCCGCCCGCCAGAACTTCTCCCGGAGCGGCCGGGGTGCTGCGACCGACCTGACCGCGACGCTGCTGACCGCGTGGTCCTACGCGGGCGCGGGCGACGGCAAGAAGGCGCTGGAGACGGTCAACAAGCTCCGGGGCGAGCGCTACTACAACACCTTCCGCGACTACCACGCCGGCCTGATCGCCTCGGTGACCGGCGACAACGCCGAGGCCGAGCGCCGGCTCAAGGCCGCCTACGACGCCGACCACAACACCCTGCGCATCGTCGACGCCTACGCCCGGATGGAGGCCAGCCTCGGCCGCACCGACCTGGCGATCCAGGCCTATTCCGACTTCGACCAGCTCTCGCCGCGCCACCCGCTCGTGCGCGACGCCCTCGAGAAGCTGAAGGAGGGCAAGCCGCTCACCCGGCTGATCGGTACCGCCCAGGAGGGCGCCGCCGAGGTGCTGTACGGGCTCGGCTCGGCCGGCTCGACCCAGGGCGACGAGCTGCCCGCGGTGATCTACCTGCGGCTGGCGCTCTACCTCGCCCCCGACCACGCCCTCGCGCGGCTGACGCTCGCCGACACGCTGGACCGGATGAAGCAGCCCGAGCGCGCCAACGAGGCCTACGCGCAGATCCCGGCCAACTCCCCGCTCAAGCTCAACGCCGACATCCAGATCGGCCTGAACCTGGAGCAGATGGGCAAGGGCGACGAGGCGCTCGCCCATCTCGACGCGGCGATGAAAGCCCACCCGGACGACATCGACGTCATCACGGCGCTCGGCAACGTCCAGCGCGCCCGCAAGAAGTACGAGGAGGCGGCGGCCACCTACACCCGCGCCATCGACCTGATCGGCGACCGGCCGCAATCCAACTACTGGACGACCTACTATTTCCGCGGCACCGCCTACGAGCGCGCCAAGCAGTGGCCGAAGGCCGAGGCCGACCTGAAGAAGGCCCTGTCGCTGGTGCCCGCCAACCAGCCCGCCGCCAAGGCGCAGGTGATGAACTACCTCGGCTATTCCTGGGTCGACCAGAACATCAACATCGACGAGGCGTTCAAGCTGCTGCAGCAGGCCGCCGACGCGAGCCCCCGGGACGGCATGATCGTCGACAGCCTCGGCTGGGCCTATTACCGCCTCGGCCGCTGGGACGACGCGGTGCGCGAGCTGGAGAAGGCGGTCGAGCTGAAGCCCGGCGATCCGACCATCAACGACCACCTCGGCGACGCCTACTGGCGCTCGGGCCGGCGCCTCGAGGGCAAGTTCCAGTGGCAGCACGCCAAGGACCTGAACCCCGAGCCGGACGACCTCGCGCAGATCAACGCGAAGCTGAAGGACGGGCTGCCCGACATCGAGAAGCCGACCGCCACCGCCGAGACGGTGCCGGCCCCGGTCGCCGCCCCGCACAACGCCGAGAACCCGGAGCTGCCGAAGGGCGCGCCCCAGCCGCACGAGGCGCCGGGCTCGGCCGACAAGGCCAAGAAGTCGGGGGGCTAGGGCTCCCGCCCGATCCCGCCTCGGGGCGGTGCGGCTGCCGCGCCGTCCCGACGATCGTCCGCCGGCCCGTCGCGGCTTCGGGCGCCCGGGGCCGTAGGTCGTGAGACCTAATTGCCTCCCGATTGGCCCCCGCTATCGTCGCGCCTCCGCAACGTGCCGGAGTGCGACGTGAGAGCGCTGAAGCCTGTCCGGATCCTGCTGACCCTCGCCTGCGCGGCGTCCGGGATCGGGGCCGCACCCGCGCGCGCGCAGGACGCGCCGGCGGCCTTCGCGATCGATGCGGTGCCCGTCTCGGACGCGCCGCTCGGCCGCTTCCCCTACTTCGCGCTGCCCGACGGCTACCAGCCGCTGAACCCGCCCGAGACGCGCGCGTTCGGGCATTTCCCGTTCTGGACCGGGACGGCGCTGCACGACGTCGAGGGCCGGGTCTTCCTGTCCCTGATCGGCCCCAGGGAGGGCAAGACCTACGCCTCCTACGAGCTGAGGAAGAACATCGAGGCCGTGCTGACCCAGGCCGGCGGCCGGAAGATCGCCGACGGCCGGATCCCCGGCTCCGTGACCGAGACGCTGCCGGAGGACATCCGGGTCGGGATGTACGAGGGCCTGGGCAACGTCTACGGCGCGCCGGTGCAGACCTGGGTGATCCGCCGCCCGGACCGGCAGATCTGGGTGCATTTCGTGCCCGACAGCAACGGCGCGGCCTGGACGATCCTCGAGACGAAGCCGTTCGTCCAGACCGCCGCCCTCCTGCCCGCCGAGCGGCTGAAGCAGGATCTCGACAAGACCGGGAAGGCGGTGATCCAGGTCAACTTCGCCACCGACAGGACCGAGATCCTGCCGGCCTCCGCCCCGCAGATCGACGCGGTGGCGGCCCTGCTGCGGACGGATCCCGGCCTGCGGCTCGCCATCAACGGCTACACGGACGGGACCGGGGCCGCCGCGCACAACCAAGCCCTGTCCGACGGCCGCGCCAAGGCGGTCGTGGCGAGGCTCGTCGGCGCCGGCATCGCGAAGGACCGGCTGAGGGCCGAGGGCTTCGGGGCCGCCAGCCCGGTCGCCTCCAAAGACAGCGCGGCGGGGCGGGCGCAGAACCGGCGCGTCGAGCTGGTCAAGTTCTGACGGGCGCGGATGGCGGGCGCCGCTCGACGCCGGTCTCGGACGGCCGATCCGGGCCCGCTCCGGCGCCTGAGCAGGGGACAGCGCGATCGACAAGAGTATTTTGTCCGCCAGCTCATAAAAATCGACGCGCATTTTCGCGGGCTTTGACGCACAGTGCGTGGCCGTTCGCGGGCGGCCATGCCGCAGCCCGCACGGCAGGAGATTCGCACGGCAAGAGCCGGCGGGCGGGCAGCGTGCCCGCGACCCAGGGAGGAAGGCCCATGCCGTCAGACATCGAGATTGCCCGCGCCGCGACCCTGAAGCCGATCGCGCAGGTCGCCGAGAAGCTCGGCATCCCGGATGACGCGCTCCACAATTACGGCAAGCACATCGCCAAGATCGACCACGGCTACATCGCCGGGCTGGAGAGCCGGAAGCCCGGCAAGCTCGTGCTGGTGACGGCGATCTCCCCGACCCCGGCCGGCGAGGGCAAGACCACCACCACGGTGGGCCTCGGCGACGCGCTGAACCGCATCGGCGAGAAGACCATGATCTGCCTGCGCGAGCCCTCGCTCGGGCCGTGCTTCGGCATGAAAGGGGGCGCTGCCGGCGGCGGCAAGGCGCAGGTCGTGCCGATGGAGCAGATCAACCTGCACTTCACCGGCGACTTCCACGCCATCACGTCGGCCCACAGCCTCGCGGCCGCGCTGATCGACAACCACGTCTACTGGGCGAACGAGCTCAACATCGACGTCCGCCGCATCCACTGGCGCCGGGTCGTCGACATGAACGACCGCGCGCTGCGCGCGATCACCCAGTCGCTGGGCGGCGTCGCCAACGGCTTCCCCCGCGAGGACGGGTTCGACATCACGGTGGCCTCCGAGGTGATGGCGGTGTTCTGCCTCGCCAAGGACCTCGCCGACCTGGAGGAGCGCCTCGGCCGGATCGTCATCGCCGAGACCCGCGACCGCAAGCTCGTCACCCTCAAGGACGTGAAGGCGACCGGCGCCATGACGGTGCTGCTCAAGGACGCCCTGCAGCCGAACCTCGTGCAGACGCTCGAGGGCAACCCGGCGCTGATCCACGGCGGCCCCTTCGCCAACATCGCCCACGGATGCAACTCGGTGATCGCCACGCGGGCCGGCCTGCGGCTCGCCGACTACACCGTGACGGAGGCCGGCTTCGGCGCCGATCTCGGCGCCGAGAAGTTCCTGGACATCAAGTGCCGGCAGGCGGGGCTGACCCCGTCGGCCGTGGTGGTGGTGGCGACGATCCGCGCCCTCAAGATGCACGGCGGCGTCGACAAGAAGAACCTCGGGGCCGAGAACATCGACGCCCTGGAGAAGGGCTTCGCCAACCTCGCCCGGCACGTCACCAACCTGCGCGGCTTCGGCCTGCCGGTGGTGGTCGGCGTCAACCACTTCCACGCCGACACTGAGGCCGAGCACGCCAAGCTCAAGGAACTGTGCCGCGAGCGGCTCGACGTCGAGGCGATCACCTGCCGCCACTGGGCCGAGGGCGGCGCCGGGGCCGAGGAGCTCGCCCGCGCGGTGGTGAAGCTCAGCCAGGCCGAGCCGGCGCCGATCCGCCACGCCTACGAGACCGAGAGCCGCCTCACCGACAAGATCCGGGCGATCGCCACCAAGCTGTACGGCGCCGCCGACATCCAGATCGAGACGAAGGCCGCCGGCAAGCTCGCCACCTTCGAGAAGGACGGCTACGGCCACCTGCCGATCTGCATGGCCAAGACCCAGTACTCGTTCTCCACCGACCCGACCCTGATGGGCGCCCCCGAGGGCCACATCGTCGGCGTGCGCGACGTCCGCCTCTCGGCCGGTGCCGGCTTCGTGGTGGCGATCTGCGGGGAGATCATGACCATGCCGGGCCTGCCCCGGGTGCCGGCCGCCGACACGATCCGGCTGGACGCCAACGGCCAGATCGACGGGCTGTTCTGAGGATCGCGCGCGGGGCCCGCCCACGGGCGGGCCCCGCCGTTCGTCTTCGCGAGCGGAGCGGGCCGGATCGGGGGCCGCGCGCTACGCGGTCCCGAACAGCTCCACCGCCAGCCGGGAATGGGCCTCGCGGAGCGCGCCGAGATCGACCCCGAGCGGCTGCCCGTCGATCACCCGCCACTGACCCGCAACCATCACCCGGTCGGCCCGGGTGGCGCCGCACAGGACCAGGGCCGCCAGCGGGTCGTGGGCGCCGGAGAAGCGCAGCTCGTCCAGGGTGAACAGCGCGAGGTCGGCCTCGCGACCCGGCGCGATCCGGCCGATGTCGGAGCGGCCGAGGCAGGCGGCCGAGCCCTCGGTCGCCCAGCGCAGGGCGTCCAGGTGCGTCACGGCCTCCGCCCCGTAGCTGAGCCGGTTGATCAGCAGGGCGTGGCGCACGCCCTCCATCAGGTTCGAGCTGTCGTTCGAGGCCGAGCCGTCGACGCCGAGGCCCACGGGCGCGCCCGCCGCCTCCAGCTCGCAGGTGCGGCATCTGCCCGAGGCCAGGGTCATGTTCGAGGTCGGGCAGTGGCAGACGCCCACGCCGGCCCTGCCGAGCCGCGCGACCTCGGCATCGTCGAAGTGGATGCCGTGGGCGAGCCAGACCCGGTCGCTCAGCCAGCCGACCTCTTCGAGGTACTCCACCGGGCGGCAGCCGAACATCTGCTGGCAGTAGGCGTCCTCAGCCTGCGTCTCGCCGAGATGGGTGTGCAGCCGGCACCCGTGCCGGGCCGCGAGCGCCGCGCTCTCGCGCATCAGGCGCCCGGTCACCGCGAAGGGCGAGCAGGGGGCGAGCGCGACCTGCACCATCGCGCCGGGGCCGGGGTCGTGGAACAGGTTCAGCACCCGCTCGCAATCGGCGAGGATCGCGTCGTCGTCCTGGGTGAGGCTCTCGGGCGGCAGACCGCCCTCGCGGTCGGACAGGCTCATGGAGCCGCGGGTGATCGCGGCCCGGACCCCGAGGCTCCGCGCCTCCGCGACCTGGATGTCCATCGACGCTTCCAGGCCCTTCGGGAACAGGTAGTGGTGGTCGCCCGCCGTGGTGCAACCCGAGAGCAGCAGTTCGGTGAAGGCGACCCGGGTGGCGAGCCGGAACGCCTCGGGGGTGATCCGCCCCCAGACGGTGTAGAGCGCCTTCAGCCAGGGGAAGAGCGGCTTGTTGATCGCCAGCGGATGGGCGCGGGTCAGCGTCTGGAAGGCGTGGTGGTGGGTGTTGATGAGCCCCGGGATGACCACGTGGCGCGACGCGTCGAAGACCGCGTCGACGGGCGCGGCGGGCCGCGCGCCCGCCGGCACGCACTCGACGATCCGGGTGCCCGCCACGACGATCCCGCCGCCGGCGCCCTCGGCCAGGACGGCGCGCGGATCGCGGATCCAGAGGCGGTCCGGTCCCGGTTCAGCTGCCTCGGCCATGCGCGTCCGCTCCCGTCGCCCGAGGGGCCTGCGTAGCGGAGGTGCCGGACCGGCGGCAATCCCGCGGGATCGCGCTTGGGGATCCGCGTCGGTCGGCGCCCCGGCCGCCCCGGCCAGGGTTGACGGGCCCGGGCCGCCTTGAGAAACGTCATGGGGACTGACCTATCACCCGTTGGGAGCGGCCGCGCCGTGACACGGACAGCCCCGCGCGAGGAGATGTTCGCGCCGAAACCCGTCCCGGGCGCCGCCCTCGGCAGCGACGACCTGATCGAGCTCCTGTTCTTCGCCTACCGGGACTTCGTCGGCGATCCGGACCGGATCCTGGCCGCCTACGGCTTCGGCCGCGCCCACCACCGGGTGCTGCACTTCGTCGACCGCTACCCGGGCCTCACGATCGCCGAGCTCCTCGACATCCTGCGCATCACCAAGCAGAGCCTGAACCGGGTGCTCAAGGACCTGATCGGGCAGGGCTACGTCGCGCAGAAGCCCGGTTCCAGCGACCGCCGCCAGCGCCTCCTCTACTGCACCGAGGCCGGGGCCGGGCTCGCGGCCGACCTCACCCGGGTCCAGGCCCGCCGCCTCGCCCGGGCGCTCGCGGCGCCGGATGCCCGGGGCTCCCCGGAGGACTTCCTGATGGCGATGATCGAGCCGGAGGACCGGCCGGCGGTCCAGCGCCTGATGGCGCGGCGCGGGGGCGGGGCCGAGGGGCGCCTCGGCGCGGAGGAGCCCGCGTGAGCCACGCTGCCCGGTCCGACCTGCCCGACGAGGCACCCCACGTCCTCGTGGTCGACGACGACCGCCGCCTGCGCGAGCTGCTCGCCCGCTACCTCACCGACCAGGGCTTCCGGGTCACCGCGGCGGCGAGCGCCGCGGAGGCGCGGGCCCGGGCCCAGAGCGTCGTGTTCGACGCCATGGTGCTCGACGTGATGATGCCCGGCGAGAACGGCTTCGACTACGCGCGCAGCGTGCGCGAGACCTCCCGGGTGCCGATCCTGATGCTCACGGCGCGCTCCAACCCGAACGACCGGGTGATGGGGCTGGAGATCGGCGCGGACGATTACCTGCCGAAGCCGTTCGAGCCGCGGGAGCTGACGCTGCGGCTCAACAACATCATCAAGCGCAGCGCGCGGCCCCGCCCGGCCTCCGCCGAGGCGGTCACCTTCGGGCCATTCGCGTTCCGGATCGACCGGGGCGAGCTGCGCCGGGACGACGAGCTGATCCGCATCACCGAGCGCGAGCGCGAGATCCTGACGATCCTGGCGGCGGCGGGCGGCGCCAATGTCGAGCGCGAGCAGCTCGCCGGGCCAGGGGGCGCCGCGGCGGAGCGGACCGTCGACGTGCAGATCAACCGCCTGCGCCGCAAGACCGAGGTCGACCCCGCCAACCCGGTCTTCCTGCAGACCGTGCGGGGCGTCGGCTACCGGCTCGCGGTCGACTGAGCCGCGCGCGGGCCGGCGCCGGGCGGCTCAGACCACCCGCGGCGCGTCGGGCTTCAGCTTGAGGGCCTTGGCGATCCGGGTGGACAGGCTGCCTACGATGGCGAGGCTGGCCGACGGGGCGGCGAGGGCGCGGACGGCCTCCAGCGCCTCCTCGGCGCTGGGCTTCATCACCGCGTAGACCGTGGCGCCGGGCGCCGCGCCCTCCGCGGTGACGGAGACGAGGAAGGTCGTGTGGCGTCGCCGCAGGCGTCCAGGCATGGTCCAGCATTTGGCATGTCGGCTAACCATCACCAATGCCCGAGTCCCGGAGCCGGCCGGGAAACTGCACGAACCCGGCACGATAACGCGTGCCGGGCCTTTCAGCTCAGGGCAAGGTCGATGCCGGGAAGCGGCAGCCCGTCGAGGCGCGTGCGCCAGCGCTGACCGGAGGCGACGGGCAGCGCGTCCGTCAGCGTGCCCGTCGTGACGACGGTCCCGGCCGCGAGCGGTGGGGCCACAGGATCGTTAGCCAGCGCATCGACGAGGTGGGCCAGGGCCGCGAGCGGCCCCGTCCCGAGCACGCAGCGGCCGCCGCCCCGGTCCGCGACGGCCTCGTCCCGGAGCAGGTCGACGGTGAAGCCCGCGAGGTCGCCGATCCAGGCCGATCGCGCGTCCGGGGAGATCCGCACCCGCTCGCCCACCACCAGCAGCCCGTGCAGGCCGAAGGCCGCGACCGTGTCGGGCGCCGCGAAGCGCCAGCCGGGGTAGAGCGACTGCACGATCTCGAAGCCGCTCGCCGCCCAGTCGAGGCAGGCGATCAGCGCCTCGGCACTCATGCCGGGCTCGGGCGCGCGCGCCAGCCCGAACACGATCTCAGGCTCGATCCGCGGCTCGACGAAGGCGGCGAGCGGGACCGGCCCGGTCAGCGCGGCCCGGTCGCGCAGGGTCGTGTCGTAGACGTGCCCCCAGATCGGCGCCCGGACGCCGTAGCGCTCCCACAGGGTCGTGTTGGTGAAGCCGATCTTGTAGCCGACGGGCCGCTCGCCGCGCTCCCCGCGCAGGACCCGGACCGCCTCGGCGACCCGGTAGGCCGCCGGCAGGTCGAGGGTCGGATCCCAGTCGGTCAGCGGCGCGATCGGGCGGCGATGCTCGTGCGCGGCCAGGATCGTGCGGGCATGGGCCGCGGCGGAGATCGGCTCGGTCATCGGCGAACGGCGTGAGGGCCGACGGGGTGACATCCGCGCCGGGCCGCCTCGATCGCGGCGCCGCCGATCTTACGCAGGGCCGTCACCGCCGTGAACGCGCGATTTGTCCCCGCCTCGCCGGCCGCCGGTGCCCTCAAACCTGCGGCGGCCGCGGACGGCGCTGCCGAGGCGGCGCGCGTTGCCCGATCATCCTGGACGTTCCGGACCGACACGGCCGCGGCGTGTCGGAGGACCGGGTCGCGGTCGGCCGATGTCCGGAATGCCGGCCCGGCCGCATATTCTCATTAGATAAATACCAAACTACGTTTCTGGAACATGTGTCTTCGGGGGCACATTCCGTTCACGGATCCGTGATAGCTGGAACTCGGCGCCTATTCGCCCAGTATTTGTAGTTTAGAGTCGGTGTAATGTCGAGATCTGTTGGCGGGCTGACCGCGTCGCGCGCGTACGATCATGCGGAGAGGCTGCTCCGGATCGGGTTTGTATCGTCGACATCTCTGCTCGCCCTCGGAACGGCCGCGATCGCCCAGCCCGCGCCCGTCCCGCCCGCGCCCGCCACGGACATCGAACTGTCCGAACTGAGCGTGATGGGCGAGGCGCGCGGGCGCAGCCTGAACAGCGATCTGTACGGGCGCGGCGGGGCGACCGGGCCGGTGCCCGGCTACGTCGCCAGCCGCAGCACGGTCGGCACGAAGACCGACACGCCGATCCTGGAGACGGCGCAGTCGGTGTCGGTCATCGGGCGCCAGCAGATCGAGGACTAGAACGCCCTGACCATCAACCAGGCGCTGCGCTTCACGCCGAGCGTCACCACCGAGCAGCGGGGCGGCGCCGGCTCGACGCGCCTGGAGCAGTTCTACATCCGCGGCTTCACCGCGCCGATCTTCCTCGACAACATGGCGCTGCCCACGAACCGCGACGCCTTCCCCAGCGTCGATCCCTACCGCCTGGAGCGGGTCGACATCATCAAGGGGCCGGCCTCGGTCCTCTACGGGCAGTCGGGTCCGGGCGGCCTCGTCAACCTCGTCTCGAAGGTCCCGCAATTCGTCCGCCACGGCGAGATCTTCGTCCAGGGCGGCGGCTTCAGCGAGGTCCGCGGCGGCTTCGACGTCGGCGGGCCGATCCAATCCGACATCCCCGGCCTCGCCGACCAGTTCGCCTACCGGGTCATCGGCCTCGGCTGGAACGGCGACGGGCCGGCCGTGACCACCAAGGTCGAGCGCGCCTTCATCAATCCGAGCCTCACGTGGCGGCCCTCCGCCGACACCTCGCTCACCATCATCGCCAACTACCAGCGCGACCCGTTCTCGGGCTTCTACGGCGGCTTCCCGGCCGTCGGCACGGTGTTCCCGCGCAGCTTCGGCAACGGCGTCTTCGGCCGGCTGCCGGTGAACTTCTACGACGGCGACCGCAACATCGAGCGCTCCGACCGCACCCAGGCCTCCATCGAGTACCTGTTCGACCACCGGATCACCGAGAACCTGCGCTTCCACTCGGCCGGCCGCTACCTGCGCACGAACGGCGACTACCGGAGCGTGTTCACGACCTTCGGCGACGTCAACGGCCCGTACACGAGCGGCCCGACCATCGGCCGCTCGGTCGGCGGCACCCAGGTCGACATCGAAGCCTACACGATGGACAACAACTTCATCGCCGATTTCGACACCGGCCCGATCGCCCACACGGCGCTGCTCGGCGTCGACCACCGGACCTTCAGCACGCGGTCGGTCACCGGCCCGTTCCCGGCGACGACGGGCCTGAACGCCCTCGCCCCCGACCACGACCTGCCGATCCGGTTCCCCGCCTTCACGTCGACCTCGCGGATCGACGCGCAGCAGACCGGCGTGTACTTCCAGGATCAGGCGAAGTTCGACCGCTTCATCCTGACGCTCGGCGGCCGCTACGACACCGCCCGGCAGACCGGCCCGACCCGCACCTTCGCGCCGAACGGGCTCACCATCCAGGACGTGCCGGCCGAGGCCTTCACCGGCCGCGCCAGCCTGCTCTACCTGTTCGACAGCGGTGTCGCCCCGTACGTCTCCTACAGCGAGGCGTTCGAGCCGATCGTCAACGGGCGGATCTTCGACACGGCCTTCGGCTCGGCCGGGCGCATCCCGGTCCCGATCGCCAGCAACCAGTACGAGGCCGGCATCAAGTACCAGCCCCCCGGCACCGACATCCTGCTGACCACCGCGTTCTTCGACATCCGCCGCTCGAACGCGACCACCACGGACCCGGTCAATCCCGGCTTCGTCGTGCAGACCGGCGAGGTCGGCGTGCAGGGCGTCGAGTTCGAGGCGCGGGCCACCCTCGCCGAGGGCCTCAGCCTGATCGGCGGCTTCTCGCTCCTCGACATCCGCAACGTCCGCGACACCGGCTTCACCACGAACGACCTGACCCGCCGGCAGGTGCCGCTCCAGGGCCTGCGGCCGGTGCAGGTGCCGGACACGACGGCCTCGCTGTTCGTCGACTACCGCTTCACCGGCGGCCCGCTGCTCGGCCTCGGCCTCGGCGGCGGCGTGCGCTACCTCGGCCCATCCTGGGGCGATCCGGCCAACACCTTCCAGGTGCCCGAGAGCGTGCTGGTCGACGCCGTCGCCTCCTACGACATGAAGCATCTCGACCCGCGGCTGACGGGGCTCACGGCGCAGATCAACGTGCAGAACCTGCTCGACGAGCGCTACGTGACCGGCTGCTTCACCTACTCGGGCTGCTATTACGGCCTGCCGCGCACGGTCTACGCGACCCTGCGCTACCGCTGGTGAGGCGGTCGCCGTGCGCAAGACCTTCCGGCAGTCGATGGCGTGGCTCCACGCCTGGTCGGGCCTCGTCGTCGGCTGGGTGCTGTTCGCCGTCTTCGTGACGGGCACGGCGAGCTACTACCGGCCGGAGATCTCGCAGTGGATGCGGCCCGAGCTCCGCACCGACCGGACCTTCGGGCCGGCGGACCTCGCGGCGGCGGCCGAGCGCGGCGTCGCCTACGCTCAGACCCATGCGGGCGGCGCGCGGACGTGGTTCCTCGCGCTGCCGCGGCCGGACAGGCCGGTGCTGGAGCTGTTCTGGCGGACGGGGCCGGGCCGCCCGCCCGGCCACGTCCTCCTGGATCCCGACAGCGGCGCGCCGGCGGCGGTGCGGGCGACGCGCGGCGGCGACTTCCTCTACCGCTTCCACTTCGAGCTGAACCTGCCGCCGCTCTGGGGCCGCTGGATCGTCGGCGCCTGCGCGATGATAATGCTGGTGGCGCTGATCTCGGGCCTCGTCACGCACCGGCGCATCTTCGCCGACTTCTTCACCTTCCGCCGGGACAAGTCCGCCCAGCGGGGCTGGCTCGACGCGCACAACGTCACGGGCGTCCTCGCCCTGCCGTTCCACCTGATGATCACCTATACCGGGCTCGCCACCCTCATGCTGATGTACGTGCCCTGGGGCCTGAACACGGCCTATCGCGGCGACAGCCAGCGCTACTTCGCCGAATCCGGCCAGATCACCGCGCCGCGCCCGCCCGCCGGTCAGCCCGGCACGCTGGCGCCGGTCGGGCCGCTGGTGGTCCGCGCGCTGGCGATGCGGCCGGAGCCCCTGGAGCGGATCACCATCGTCAACCCGAAGGACGCCAACGCCACGGTGGTGGCGGTGTTCGAGGAGCCGCACGGCCTCTCCCACGAGCATCCGCAGATCGCCTTCGACGGCGTGACGGGCGCGGTCCTGGAGGTGCGCGCGGGCGGCCTGCGGCCGGCGACCAAGACGTTCACCGCGATGGTCGGCCTGCACGAGGCGCACTTCGCCGGCCCGGCCCTGCGGGTGCTGTTCTTCCTGTGCGGCGTGGCCGGCAGCGCCATGGTGGCGACCGGGCTGCTGCTCTGGGCCGTGGCGCGCCTGCCCAAGGGGGACGCGCCCGGGGGCTTCGGCCTGCGGCTCGTCCAGGGCCTGAACGTCGCCACGATCGCCGGCCTGCCCGCGGCCGTCGCCGCCTATTTCCTGGCCAACCGGCTCCTGCCGGCCGCGCTGCCCGCGCGGGCGGAGTGGGAGGTCGGGGCCTTCTTCGCCGTCTGGCTGCTCGTCGCCGCGGCGGCGCTCCTGCGCCCGGCCGGGCGGGTCTGGCCGGAGACGCTGACGGCGGCGGCCGCGTTGTACGGCGCCGTCGCGGCCGCCGATGTCGGGCGCCTCGTCGCGCGCCGGCTCGGCGGCGACGCGCCGGTCGAGCCGGTCTTCCTCGCCTTCGACGGCGCGATGCTGGCCCTCGCCGCCCTCTTCCTGCTCGCGGTCCGCACGATCGCGCGGCGCGGCGGAGCGTCCCGCCGACCCACGAAGGCCGCCGGGCTCTCGATCGCGGCGCATGCGCGGCGGGACTAGGCCCGGCCCGGCATGACGGAACTGGGCGACCGGGAGCCGATATGATAAAATTGAACCGGTATCCTGAACCGGGTTCGGCGAATTAATTCAAAATACTTTGCCAAGCCTGACATATATCGGGTGCGCCTCGACTGTATCTGTGCAGAATGGCGCGGCCGGCATGTTGGCCGGTCGCGCCTGCGTCGTCGATTTTCACGCCCTTGATCCTTCGGCACAGGCGTTCCAGCGCGGTCCATCCCAAGCGCACGCTGGACATGACCCCGAGACCCAGAACTCGAGCCTCGAGGCGCGGCCCTCGAGGCTCTTTTTCTGCCGCGCCGGCCGATGGGTCCCCGGCGGCTGTTCACGGACCCCGCGTCCCCGTACCAGAAGGCGACGGGAGCGGCGGGACGGGCATGCAGCGCATCACCATCACCATCGACGACGCCCTGCTGGCGGCGGTCGACGATCTCTGCGCGCGGCGCGGCTACGGCAGCCGCTCGGAGGCGGTGCGCGACATCGTCCGCGACGCCCTGGCGCCGGCCCGCGCCGCGGAGACCGGCGGATCGGCGGCCTGCTACGGGGCCCTGAGCTACGTCTACAGCCACGGCACCCGCGACCTGGCCCGCCGGCTGACCGGCGAGGGGCATGAGCACGGCGTCTCGATCGCCAGCCTGCACGTGCACCTGACCCACGACGCGTGCCTCGAGGTGGCGGTGCTGCGCGGGCCGCCGGCCCGGATGCAGAGCTACGCCGACGCCGTCGTCACGCAGCGCGGCGTCCGCTACGGCCACCTGCACCTCATCCCCGAGGGCGACGACGCGCCGACCCGTCCGGGCCACGGCGACGGCCCGGAGTGAGGGCCGCGCCCGGACGGCGTCCCGAGGGCGGTTCGACTGCGCCCCGCGGGCAACACGACCGCGCCGATCCGCCGGTGTGAATTTTTCGTATGTTTATCATACGCGCGGCGTGCGAGGGTCCGAGGATCGCCACGCCTCCTCCGATCCGCCGGTGTCCCGCCCGATCTCCCGCCACCCTCCTGCCGCTCCCGGCCGCCGCGCCGTGACGCGGCTGCTCGCCGCGGGCGGTCTCGCCGTCGCGACCGGCGGGCGCGGCTGGGCGGCGCCGGATACCGGTGCCCCGGCAGCCTCCGCCGTGACCCTGTCCGAGATCTCGGTGGTCTCGGCTGCGCCCCCGGTCGTCCCCGCGGCCGGCACGCCCGGCGCCAGCGCCGGCTACGTCGGCGGCGTCACCGGGATCGGCGGCTCCCTGCTGACCGTCGACGCGGCCAGCGCCGACCTCATCGGCGGCGCGGCCCTCAACGCCCGCCCGGTGACGCGCCCCGGCGAGGTGCTGGAGGCGGTGCCGGGCCTGATCGTCACCCAGCACAGCGGGGAGGGGAAGGCCAACCAGTACTTCCTGCGCGGCTTCAACCTCGACCACGGGACCGACATCGCCATCAGCGTCGACGGCATGCCGGTCAACATGCGCACCCACGCCCACGGCCAGGGCTACGCCGACCTCAACTTCCTCATCCCCGAACTCGTCGGCGCGGTGGAGTATCACAAGGGACCGTACTTCGTGCGCGACGGCGACTTCGCCTCCGCGGGCTCGGTGCGCATCGACTATCTCGACACCGTTCAGAAGAACCTCGCACTGACCACGATCGGCAGCTTCGGCTACAAGCGGGGCCTGTCGATCGCCTCGGTGCCGGTGGGCGAGGGCAACCTGCTCGTGGCCGGCGAGGCGCAGGTCTACGACGGGCCGTGGGCCGTCCCGGACGCGCTGCGCAAGCTCAACGGCGTCGCCCGCTACAGCCAGGGCACGGCGCTGGACGGGTTCGCGGTCACCGGCATGGCCTACGCGTCCCGCTGGACGGCCACCAACCAGATCCCGGAGCGGGCCGTCGGCGCGGGGCTGATCGGCCGCTACGGCACCCTCAACCCCACGGATGGCGGCGACACCGGCCGGTTCTCGCTCTCGGGGCGGTTCAGCGCCACGGACGACACCGGGATCACGCGGGCCTCGGCCTACGTGACCCGCTACCAGATGAACCTGTTCAACGACTTCACCTACTTCCTCAACGATCCCGTCGGCGGCGACCAGTTCCACCAGCTCGACCAGCGCGTCCTCGGCGGCGGCGAGGTGCTGCACATCTTCCAGGGCGACCTGTTCGGCCGGCCGCTGGAGGTCGAGGTCGGCGCCCAGACCCGGACGGACTCGATCCGCGTCGGCCTGTTCAACACCGCCTTCCGCCGGTACCGGTCGACCGTGCTCGACGACCGCGTGCTGGAATCGAGCGGCGCCCTCTACCTGGACACGCGGGTGCGCTGGACCCCGTGGCTGCGCACGAGCGTCGGCCTGCGGGCGGACGGCTACTACGCCGATGTCCGCTCCGACACGCCGGCGAATTCCGGCCGGGCCACCGACGGCATCGTCAACCCGAAGCTCGGCCTCGTGCTCGGGCCCTGGTCCGACACCGAGATCTACGTGAATTACGGCGGCGGCTTCCACTCGAACGACGCGCGCGGAGTCACCGCCACGGTCGATCCCGCGAGCCCCCTGTTCAACATCACCCGGTCGCCCTTCCTGGTGCCCTCCACGGGCTACGAGCTGGGCCTGCGCAACCGCTCGATCGCCGGGCTGGAGACGAGCCTCGCCCTGTTCCGGCTCGACTTCGCCTCGGAGAACATCTTCCAGGGCGACACCGGCACCACGGAGCCGAGCCGCCCGACCCGGCGCTTCGGCGTCGAGTGGACGAACCGGTACGCGCTGACGCCGTGGCTCGCCCTGGACGGGGATCTGACGATCACCAACGCCCGGTTCTCCCGCTACGACCCGGCGGGCAACCGGGTCCCGGAAGCCCCCACGACCATCGCGTCGGCGGGGGTGACCTTCGGTGAGCCCCTCGGCTGGTTCGGGTCGCTCCGCTTCCGCTACTTCGGGCCGCGCCCGTTGATCGAGGACAACTCGATCCGCTCGCGGTCGACCGCCCTCGTCAACGGCCGGATCGGCTACGCCTTCGGCAATGGCGTGAGCGTCTCGCTGGACGTGCTGAACCTGACCAACAGCAGGTCCGACCAGATCACCTACGCGTACGCGTCCCGCCTGCCGGGTGAGCCCGCCGAGGGGCTGATCGACCGCGTCTTCCATCCCGTCGAGCCCACGGCCGTGCGCCTGACGATCGCCGGACGGTTCTGACCGCCGGCGCCGGCGCGATTCGCCGCGTCCCGCGCGTCGATCCGGCCGCCGCGCCGCACTCTCCGCGACGGAGGTGCCGGTTCCGCACGGGCATCGCTTCGGTCTTCCGGCATCCCTGGTCCCAGTAAGACCTTCCCGCCGGCACGGGAACTACGGAAGCTCCTTCTGCCGGCCGCGCGCTATCCTGAGATCGTCTCGGGAAAGTCCCGGATGTCCTGCCGCGCCGGATCGTGCCGCATGCCCCCCATCGATGCCTATCCCGACGACGAGAGGCGCGCTGGATCGCGCCGACGCGGTCCGGATCGGGCCGGAGGCGGATCCCGCGCGGAGCGCGGCGCTCCGGCCCCGGGTGGAGGCGGTCCGCCCGATCCCCGACCTCCTGCGTCGTCCGCGGGCCGTGACCGGCCGGTTCGGGCCGGTCGAAGCGCCCGCTCACCCCGCGACGGAGGTCCCACCGTGACGACAACACGACGCCGCGCCGCGGCCCTGATCCTCGCCCTCGGGGCGGGCCTCGCCACCGGCGCGGCCGCGCAGGACGCGGCGCCGAAGGAGTTCCGGATCGGCTACCAGAAGGTCGGCGTGGTCGTGGTGGCGCGCCGGCAGGGCGTCATCGAGACGCGTCTGGCGCCGCAGGGCGTCGCTGTCCGCTGGGTCGAGTTCCAGGCCGGGCCGCCGCTGCTGGAGGCCCTCAACGCGGGCAGCATCGATTTCGGCTTCGCCGGGGACACGCCGCCGATCTTCGCGCAGGCGGCCGGCAACGATCTCGTCTATGTCGGCGCCTCGGTGCTGTCCGGCGACGGCGAGGCCGTCGTGGTGAAGGCGAGCTCGGCGATCCGCACCGTCGCCGACCTCAAGGGCCGGACCGTCGCGGTGGCGCGGGGCACCAGTTCGCACAACCTGCTCGTGACGGCCCTGGAGAAGGCGGGCCTCGCCTTCTCCGATGTCAGGCCCGCCTACCTGCTGCCCTCCGACGCCGGCGCCGCCTTCGCGAACGGCAGCGTCGACGCCTGGGTGATCTGGGATCCCTACCTCGCCCTGGCGCAGGCGCACGACGACACGCGGGTCCTCACCACCTCGCGGCAGACCCACGCCGTCTCGGACTTCTTCCTGGCGCGCCGGAGCTTCGCCGACCGTTACCCGGGGATCGTCACGGCGACGGTGGCGGCGCTGGCGGACGCGGCCGCCTGGGCGGAGGCCCACCGGGATCAGGTCGCGCAGGTGCTGTCGAGCGTGACCGGCGTCCCGTACCCGATCGAGACGGTCGTCGCCGCGCGCTCCGAGTTCGGCGTCGGCCCGGTCACGGACGCGCTCGCGGCCAAGCAGCAATCGACCGCCGACCGGTTCCACCGGCTCGGGCTGCTCCCGCGGCCGATCCAGGTCCGGGACGCGCTCTGGACGCCGCCGCGGACCTGACGGACCCGCGGCGATCCGGGGCGCGGAGGGTTCCCCCGCGGGTCGATCCGGCTTCCCGTGCGTACCGGCGCTCCGGATGGAGAACCGCGCCGCGCTGAGCGCGGCGCGGCCGTCATGGCGCGCACCCCCGTCGAGGTCCCGCCTCGGCGCGGGCGGACGCGCCCCCACCGGATCAAGGGCCGCGAGAAGCTCACGGTCGGCATCATCCTGTCGGGGGCGCCGTTCGGGGGCACCGCCTCCGCGGCGGCCCTGACTTCCGGCCGCCTGTGGCCCGCCGGGCCGGTGCGGGCCTATGTCGAGCCCGCGCAGCACGCCGATGCCGGTCCAGCGCATGGTCGCGTTCTTCGCGCTGAACATGCTCCCGTCCCGGGCGCTGGGCGGCGCGGCGCACGCCCCGTTCAGCCCCGTCGTCTCGGTGGTGGCGGTGATGCCGGACTTCCTGCCGGTGATCGGCCACGCGCCGGCATCCTACGACCTCGACGGGCCCCTGCCCGACCTGCCGGTCTCGGACCAGGGCCGCAGCCGCGCCGAGCGCCGCACCGCCCTGGCGTGCCGGGAGGACCTGACCATCCGCCGGACCGCCCTGCGAGTGGCGGCGGGTCGCGGCCACCACATGATCGTCGGCATCGCCGCGGACGTGGCCGACCGCGTACAGGCCAGGTTCGAGACGGGGGCGCGGCCGACGGCATCACCGTCATGCCGCCCGTCTTCCCCGACGGCCTCAGCGACTTCGTGCGCGCAGTCGTGCGGCTGCCGCAGGCGCGGGGCCTGTTCCGGCCGGGGCTGTTGCGCATCGGCGACACCGTGCCCGTCGCTGCGCGCGCCCCGGGAACCCGGTCGGCCTCAGGGCGTTCGCCGGCCCATGAATGCCGCTGAGCCCGCCCGAAACCTGTCCTGGGGAGACGTCTTCCTCGCGCTCTGCGTCGGCGCCTCCTGCGCGCTCGCCCTCCTCGCGCTGCTCTAGCGCGCGGCGCCCCCCGCGCGGGACGGGGGAGAGCGGGGATGGTCGCAAGAGTAATCCGGTTGTCGGGTAGGGCGACTCAGAGAAAGAGCTAATCAACTTTAGTTGACCGCAGACAAATCCGTTCAAAGACCGCTTGGATATAAATATTAAGACTTTCCGAGCGAAGTGTAGGCTGCTTGGTGGGCTGCCTGTGAGGGCGGGAAGCCGGTCCAGGCTCACCCCTTCGTGCCCGTGCGGCCGCCCGACCGTCTGCGCTCCGGCAGGCGCCGTCGCGGACGTGCGGGATGCCTCGTCCAGGACCGGATCATGCGCCTTCACCTGACAGTCAAAGCGTCGCTCCTCGCCGCCTTCGGCCTCCTCGCGCTCCTGTGCGCCGGCCAGGCCGTTCTCACGACCCTCACGCTCTCCGGCATCCGGGCCAACGTCACGGGCGTCGCCACGAACTGGCTCCCCTCCGTCGTGGCGATCACCAACATCCGCGCCGCGGCCTCGGATGTGCGCATCAAGCAGTTGCGCACGCTGACCCTGTCCGGCAGTCCCGAGACGCGGGCCGACAACGCGCGGCAGACCGACCAGGCCGTCGCGGCGCTCGCCGCCGCCCGGAAGGCCTACGAGCCGCTGATCTCGTCGGACGCGGAGCGGGCCCTCTACGACGCCTTCGGCGCCACCTGGGAGCGCTACCAGACCGTCGGCCGCGAGGCGGCGCGCCTGGCGGAGGCGGGCCAGGGTGCCGACGGCATCCGGCTCATGGCCGACCCGGCCAACATCGATCTCTACAACGAGGCCCGCGACACGCTGGCCAAGGACGTCGCCCTGAACGAGCGCGGCGCGCACGCGGACGCCGAGAGCGCCATGGCGGCGACGGATTTCGCGACCCTGACGGCCTATCTCTCCGCCGCGCTGAGCGTGCTGGCGGCCTGCGGCGCCACCGCGTTCGTGCTGCTGCGCGTGTCCCGCCCGATCCAGGCGATGACGGGCGCGATGACCGTCCTGGCCGCGGGCGACACGGGGGGCGAGGTGCCCCACCGCGCGCGCCGCGACGAGGTCGGCGCGATGGCGGCGGCCGTTCAGGTGTTCAAGGACAACCTGATCCGCACCCGCCGTCTGGAGGACGAGACCGCGCAGGCGCGCCTGGCCGCCGAGGAGCAGCGCAAGGCCGGCATGCGGCAGATGGCCGACGACTTCGAGGCCGCGGTCGGCGGGATCATCGGCACGGTGTCGTCCTCCGCGACCGAGCTGCAGGCGACCGCGCAGGCGATGACCGCCACCGCCACCGAGACCGCCAGCCAGTCGACGACCGTGGCGGCGGCGGCCGAGGAAGCCGCCTCCAACGTCAGCACGGTCGCGGCGGCGGCCGAGGAGCTCGGCTCGTCGGTGCAGGAGATCGGCCGGCAGGTGCAGGGCTCGGCCAGCCTCGCGCACCTCGCGGTGAGCGAGGCCGATCAGACCGGTCTCCGCGTGCAGGAACTCAGCGCCGCCGTCACCCGCATCGGCGACGTGGTCGGGCTGATCTCGAACATCGCCGGCCAGACCAACCTGCTGGCGCTCAACGCCACCATCGAGGCGGCCCGGGCCGGGGCCGCCGGCAAGGGCTTCGCGGTGGTGGCCTCCGAGGTCAAGGCGCTGGCCGAGCAGACCGCCAGGGCGACGCACGAGATCTCCGGCCAGATCGCGCAGATCCAGGCCTCGACCGGGCAGGCGGTCACGTCGATCGCCGGCATCACCGGCCGGATCCGCGAGATCAGCGGCGTGGCGACCTCGATCGCCGCCGCGGTCGAGCAGCAGGGTGCGGCGACCCAGGAGATCGTCCGCAACGT
>NZ_JBQEPK010000035.1:0-64476 GCF_052045615.1 Methylobacterium sp. 22177
GGCTCCGGCCCGCGCTGACGGACATCACCCGGCGCCTCACGGTGAGGCGCCCCCACCACCAGCGCGATCGCGGAGGCGATCGCCGACGCGACGACGGAGGAGAACGACATGGTCGACACCGATCGGATCACGGGCGCGGCCCGGCAACTCGGCGGCAAGGTGCAGGGCGCGTTCGGCGACCTGACCGGCTCGCGGCGCGACGCGGTCGAGGGCCGCGCCCGCGCGGCCGCCGGACAGGCCGAGAGCCTCTACGGCCAGGCCAAGGACACCGTGCGCGACGCGGCCGACCACGTGGCCGACGCGGCCCGCGACCTCGGCGGCCGGGTCCGCGACGCCGTCGACGATCTCGGGGCCGACGACGTCGAGGCCCGCGCCCGCCGCGCCCAGGGCGCCGCGCACGATCAGTACGCCCGCGCCGAGCGCGGCGTCCGCCACGCCGCCGAGGAGGCCTACGACGTCGCCGAGGACGCCTACGCGCGCGGCAGCCGCGCCCTGCGCCGCGGCACCCGCGAGGTCGGCGAGCAGGTCGCCGCGTACCCGCTCGCCGCCCTGCTGATCGCCGGCATCGCGGGCTTCGGCCTCGGCCTGCTCGTCAGCGCCCGCCGCGCCTGAGCCGCGCCTGAGCCGTCAGCCCCACGAGTTTCGACCCACCACCCGGAGTGACAGCGTGACCACCATCCAGACCGTTGCAACGCCCCTCGCGCCGGACGCGCACGCCGACACGCGCGCAGTCCTGCTCAACCAAGTCTCCTGGGGCGCGATCTTCGCCGGCGCCGTGACCGCGCTGGTCACCCAGGTGATCGTCAACCTCGTCGGCGTCGGGGTCGGGCTGGCCTCGGTCGGCACGACCGCCGCCGACAACCCCTCCGCCTCGACCGTGTCGATGGGCGCGGGGCTCTGGTTCGTCGCCTCGGGCCTCGTGGCCTCGCTGGCCGGGGGCGTCATCGCCGGGCGGCTCTCGGGCAAGACCCTGCCGGGCGCGGCCGCCCTGCACGGGCTGGTCTCCTGGGCGGTGACGACGCTGGTGGTGCTGTACCTGCTGACCTCGGCCGCCAGCGGCCTGGTCGGCGGCACGCTCAGCACGGTGTCGGGCGCGCTGGGCGGGGCCGGCAGCCTGGTGGGCGGCACGGTGCAGACGGCGGCCCAGGCGGCGGCGCCGTCGCTGTCGAAGATCGCCAACCCGCTCGACGGCATCGAGGACAAGGTCCGGCAGCAGACCGCCGGGCAGGACCCGCAGGCGGCCAGGGACGCGGCGGTCGCGGCGGTGAAGGCGCTGTTCACCGGCGACCCGTCGCAGAAGCAGCAGGCCGAGGCGCGGGCGGCCGACGCCCTGGCCAAGGCGCAGAACATCCCGGTCGATCAGGCCCGCCAGCAGATCCAGGACTACGAGAAGCAGTACGACCAGGCGGTGGCCAGCGCCAAGCAGAAGGCCGAGGCGGCGGCGGTGACGGCCAAGTCGGCGGCCACGCAGGGCGCGTTCTACGCCGCGCTGGCGCTGATCCTGGGTGCGCTGGCGGCGTATGTCGGCGGCCGGCTGGGCGCGCCCAAGCCCGCGACCCTGCTGGGCGCCTACGAGACCCGGCGCGTCTGATCGCCGGCCCACCGTCGGCCGATCGTCCAGCGATCGCCCGGTGATCCCCTCGGCTCCCGCCCCGGCGGGGGCCGTCCACCCCGGCGGGCGGGGCGCCCGGCCGGACCTCCCGAGCCACGACACGACCCCGAGAGAGAGGAGAGCACGCGATGAGCAGCACGACCGACAAGATCAAGGGCCTGGCCAACGAGGCGGTGGGCAACGTCAAGCAGGCGGCCGGCAAGGCGACGGGCAACGACAAGCTGGTGGCCGAGGGCAAGGCGCAGGAGCTGAAGGGCGAGGCGCAGAAGACCGTCGGCGACGTCAAGGACGGCGCCAAGAGCCTCGCCGACAAGGTCACCGGCAAGCACTGATCCCGACACGGCGGCGCCGGCACGCCGGCGCCGCCCCTCGGCCCGCCTTCGGCACGACGTCTGCCGAACCGGTCAACGCGCGAGAGCAGAGCCGATGCGGCGCTTCGCCAGCCTCTTCCTGCGTCAGGAACTCGTCTTCTTGGTGCTCGCCGTTCTGCTGAGCGTCGGCGCCGGGGTGGCCTACTGGGTATCGCGCGCCACTGTCCTGACCATCGCGGTGGCTCCCAAGGACGGGACGGAGCCGGCCCTGATCCAGGCCTACGCGGATGCCCTGGCCAAGCGCCAGAAGGAGATCCGCCTCAAGATCCTGCCCTTCGACGACGTGCGCGACAGTGCCGAGGCGCTGCGCGACGGGCGCGTCGATCTGGCGATCGTGCGGCCGGACGTCGAGCTCCCCGACAACGGCCTGACGCTGGCCATCCTGCGCGACCAGGCGATGATCATCGCCTCCCCGGAAGCCTCCGGGATCGACCGCTTCCCCGACCTCGACCGCAAACGCCTCGCGATCCTGGCCCATCGGGACGCCGACGAGGCGCTCATCCGCGCCATGCTGGAGCACTACGGGCTGACGCTGGTCACCACCGAGCCGGACGGCGGTCTCCCGCCGCGCCACGTCGCCCTGGTCGAGATGGCCGAGAGCGACCTGGGCGCGGCCCTCGCGCGCAAGCGGGTCGACGCGGTGATCTCGGTCATCGCGCCGACCGCGCCGACGGCCCAACGGATCGTCGGCCTCGTTCAGGCCGCCAGCCGCACTCGCAAGATCACCTTCGTGGATGTCGAGAACGCCGACGCGATCGTCGCCCGGCTGCCGCGTCTGCAGGTGGTCACCATGCCGGCCGAGACCTTCGGCGGCAGCCCCAAGGTGCCGGCCGACGACGTACACACGGTCGGCGCCTCCTACCGGTTGATGGCGCGCTCGAACCTCGCCCGCTCCGTGGCGGCCGACGTCACCCAGCACCTGTTCGAGCTGCGCAGCGCGATGGCGAACGTCACGCCGGCCGCCGACTACGTTCAGGCCCCCGCCTACGATGGGACCGTCGGCGCGACGAGCGCGAGGCTGCCGATCCATCCCGGCGCGGTCGACTATTACGAGCGCGAGCAGCAGAGCTTCATCGAGCGCTACGAGACCTGGATCTACCTGCTCGCCTTCCTGGGCGGCGGCATCGGCTCCGCGCTCGCCTGGATCGGCCAGCGCCTGTCGCGCCTGCGCCGCGAGCGGGTCGAAGAGGCGACCGACCGCCTGCTGCAGATCCGCCAGGAGGCGCAGGAGACCTCGGATCCCGGGCGTCTCGAGATCCTGGCCCGGGAGATCGACGATCTCGCGGGCGACATCGCCAAGCATGCCCTGGAGCGGCCGACCGAGGCCCGGACCATGTCGGCGGCGGCCATCGCCATCGACGCGGCCCGCTCGACGGTGAAGCGCGCCATCGCGGCCGGCCGGAGCGCGGATGACGGATCGGCCCTGGCCGGCAGAGCCATCGCCGCCGACGCCGCCCAGACGCCGGCATGACCCGTTGCGGCGGCCCACCGCCGTATCACCCGGGCTTCGGCCCGCATCAAGGAAGGACGACGCCATGAGCAAGGGATACCCCTCGATGACGGCCCTGCTGGGCCTGCTGGCAGTGGCCGGCTACCAGAATCGCGACCGGATCGCCGAGTGGCTCGGCGGCCACGCCAAGGAGGCGGGTCGGTCGCCGGCCCCGCAGGTTCCGTCCGCCGCGGGATCGACGATTCCGGCGAACCTGGATCGCCTCCTCGGCGGCGCCAGCGCGGGTGGCGTTGGAGGCCTCATCGCCGGTGGCCTGAGCGAACTGGTCGATCATTTCACCAAGGGCGGCCACGCCGAGACGGCGCAGTCCTGGATCAATCACGGCCCGAACCGCGACATCCCGGCCGCTGACCTGGAGCGTGCCATCGGGCCGGACACGCTGGCGGCCCTGGAGCAGCGCACCGGGTTGAGCAAGAGCGAGCTGCTGGCGCGCCTCTCGCGCGACCTGCCCTCGGCCATCGACCGCTACTCGCCGGACGGACGTCTGCCGGCCTTCAGCTGACCGGTCCGTCGAGGTCGTCGCGGCGGCGCCGCGACGACCGGCGGCCGCTACTCGACCAGCTCGTCCACCTTCGCCATCAGCGAGGGCGAGATGGTCAATCCCAGGGTAGCGGCCGTCGTCAGGTTGAGCAGGGTGATGAAGCGCTCGCTGGCCTGCACCGGCAGGTCGCCGACCACCGCGCCGCGCAGGATCCGGTCGATGTACCCGGCCGCCCGCTGCACATCCTGCTCGACGCTGGTCGTGTAGGCGGCGAGGCCGCCGAGGCGCACCGGCGCCGCGTAGGCGTAGACGGCCGGCAGGCGGTAGGTGGCCGCCAGATCGACGATCCGCTGGCCATACACGCCGGTCACCGCGTCGGGCAGGGCGATGAGGCCGCCCTCCGGCCGGGCGGCGAACTCCGTGATCGCGGCCTCGATCTCGGCGGCGTCGTGCACGCCGGCGATCCGGGCCTCGATGCCGAGTTCGGGGCCGATCCGGGCCATCTCGGCCGTGTAGCCCGCGAGTCGGGCCCGGTAATCGGGGTTGATCAGGGCGAGGGCCCGCGTGACGCCGGGGCTGAGTTCCTTCAGGAGCTGCAGCCACTTTCCGACGAGGACGAAGTCGAAATTGGTGAAGCCGGTGAGGTTCCCGCCGGGCCGCGACAGGTTGGTCACGAAGCCGCCGCCGACCGGGTCCTGAAGCATCATGAAGACGACCGGAACCGTCGTGGTCGCCCGCTGGAGCGCGGTCGCGCCGACGACGCCCTGCGCGAGCACGACGTCGGGCTGGCGCGCGAGGATCTCCTCCGCCTGGGCGCGCATCCGCTCGGCGTCGCCGTTGCCGTAATGCAGGTCCACGGCCAGGTTCTGGCCCCAGATCCAGCCGGCCCGCTTCAGACTCTCCTTGAGCGTGTCGACGACGACGGGACTGTCCGGATGCGCTTCGCCGTAGACCAGCAGGATCCCCAGGCGACGCTGACCCTTCGCCGGCGCGGCCGCGTAGGCTGGCCACGCGACCGCGCCGCCGAGGCCCGCGATGACGTCGCGCCGTCTCATGCGCCGGTCTCCTGTCTGAACGCGTTCCGGGCATCGCCGATCGGGCGGGATCCCGATCGCTCGCCCCGGGGACGGTAATAGGCGCTGCCTCATGCCAGGGCTATCGCGGCCGCCGAACGGGGCGCCCGGCGCGGGTGCAGGGCTCAGCGGACCTCGACCCGGCTGCCGCTGCTGCCGTTCAGCAGGCGCTTCAGGTGATAGGCCGCGACCCCGTCGTCGGGACGCAGCCCGACCAGCGCCGCGAAGGCCGGAAGGGCGCCGGCCTCCCCGGCGTCGAGCTTCGCGTAGGCGTCCTGGTACTGGGCGAGCAGCGCGTCCTCGTAGGCAGCCTCGGTCAGGGGTTCGTAGGCGCGCAGGGCCGTCTGCTTGCCGCGCAGGAGGAGGTCGCCGAGGGGGCGGCCGCGGAACTGACCGGCGCGGATCACGACGGCGTCGCTGACGCAGATCCGGGTGCCGAACGCCTTGTTGGCGTTCTCCAGACGGGCGGCGGTGTTGATGGTGTCGCCGTAGGCCGTGTAGTCGAAGTACCGGCCGCCGCCGAAATTGCCCACGATCGCCGGCCCGGCATGGACGCCGATCCGCGTCACGCCGATCTCGATCCCGCGCTCGCGCCAGCGCCCGCGGAAGGCCTCGGCCGCCTCGTCCAGGGCGAGGGCGCACGCCACGGCGCGGGCCGCGTGGTCCGGCTGGTCCCCCGGCGCGCCGAACAGCACGTGCAGGGCGTCGCCGACGATCTTGGCCACCGTCCCCTCGTGGGCGAAGACCACGTCGGTCATCTCGGCGAAGTAGCCGTTGAGGATCTCGGCGAGCTGCACCGGGTCGAGGCTCTCCACCAAGCTGGTGAAGCCGGCGATGTCGGTGAACAGCGAGGCCACGTCGCGCCGGTGGCCGCCAAGCTCGAGACCGGACGCGTCCCCGGCGAGCCGCTCGGCGAGGTTCGGCGAGAAGTACCGGGCCAGGGACGCGTGGGCCCGCTCGGCGAGCGATTGCCGGCGCCGCCCCTCGCGCAGGTCCTCGACGTGACGCAGCGTCCGCTCGATCGTCGTCTCCAGGTCGGCGAAGTCGATCGGCTTCGTCAGGAAGTCGAAGGCGCCCCGGTTCATGGCGGTGCGGATGTTCGCCATGTCACCGTAGGCCGAGACGATGATGATCGAGGGGCGCTCCGGGAGGTCCTGCAGCTTGGCGAGCAGAGTCAGCCCGTCCATCCGCGGCATGTTGATGTCGGAGACGACCAGATCGACGTCGCGGCTCTCCGAGAGGCGGTCCAGCGCCTCCTGCCCGTCGTGGGCGAACAGGAAGGTGACGAGGCCCTGGCGGATCTGGCGGCGGAATTTCTGGGTGATCAGCGCCTCGAGATCCGGCTCGTCGTCGACGACCAGGATCTTGGCGTTCGGGGCGCCGGGGGTCATTCGGTCCCCGCGAAGGCGGACAGCCGGCGATCGATCTCGGCCTTCAGCACGGCGAAGTCGATCGGCTTGGTGATCAGGCCCACGGCGCCGGCGGCGCGGACCTTCTCGCGCGTCTCGGCGTCGCCGTAGGCTGTGATCATGATCACCGGCACGTCGGGGCGCGCGGCGCGCACCAGGGGCAGCAATTCGAGGCCGGTCATCCCGGGCATGTTGATGTCCGACAGCATCAGGATCAGGCTCGGCTCGTTGGCGCCGTTGATCCGCTCCAGGGCTTCCGCCGCCGAGTGCGCGAAGGCCATCGCGAAGCGTCCGGCGCGCAGCTCGCGGCGGAACTGCTGCCGGAACAGGTCTGTGACGTCGGGTTCGTCATCGACGACGAGGATCAGGACGTTCATGGCTGGCTCTCGGTCTCGGCCGCCGTCTCGGTCGCCGGCCGAGGCGGCGCGGCCGGCGTAACACTCTGGCGCGGCAGGGTGATGATGAATTCCGTGAAGGCACCCGGTTCCGAGGCGACGTCAACCGTCCCGCCGTGCTGCTTGACGACGATGTCGTGGCTCAGCGACAGGCCTAGCCCCGTTCCCTCGCCCGCCGGCTTGGTGGTGAAGAACGGGTCGAACATCTTGGCTCTGACGCTGTCGGGGATGCCGGTACCGTTGTCGCGCACGCGGATCTCGACGCTGTCGCCCCGGTCCCGGGTCGCGACCGACAGCGTCGGTTCGTAGCCGGGATCACCGTCGGCGGCCCGCTTCTCGGTGGCGTAGAAGCCGTTCGACATCAGGTTCAGAAGGACCCGCGTGATCTCCTGGGGGTAGAGGTCGGCGAGACCGGACGCCGGATCGTAATCGCGCACGAGGGTCACGTTGAAGCTCGGTTTCGCCGCGCGGGCCCCGTGATAGGCAAGATTCAGGCTCTCCTCGACCAGCCCGTTGACCTCGACCGGTCGATGCTCGCCGGATCCGGTGCGCGAGTGCAGCAGCATGTTCTTGACGATCGAGTCCGCGCGCTTGCCGTGTTGGACGACCTTCGCGAGATTGCCCTTGAGCAGGCCGGCGAGCTCCTCGACCTCCGCGCGCGTGTCCGGATCGAGGGCCGCCGGTTCGAGCACCTCGCGAAGCTCGTCCACCAGCTCGTTCGAGAGCGACGCGAAGTTGTTGACGAAGTTCAGCGGGTTCTTGATCTCGTGGGCGATGCCGGCGGTGAGCTGTCCCAGCGAGGCGAGCTTCTCGGACTGGACGAGCCGGCTCTGCGCCCGCTGGAGATCGTCGAGCGAGCGGTTGAGGTCGCGGGTCCGTTCCTCCACCTTGGCCTCGAGCGTCTCGTAGGAATCCTGAACCCGGCTCGCCATCGTGTTGAACCGGTGCGCGAGGGTCTCGATCTCGTCGCCGGTGCGGATCACGATTCTCTCGGACAGGTCGCCCGCGCCGAACCGCTCCGCCCCGTCCTCGAGTTCGCGGATGGGCACGACCATGCGCCGCGCCAGGAAGGTGCCCGCCACCGCTGCCAGCAGCACGCCGAGACCCATCAGCGATGTGGTCTGGATCACGGATTCGAGGGCGGGGCCCATGGCGTCGCGCAGCGATTCCTGCACGAAGACGATCCAGTCGACCCGCGGGATCGTGGCATGGGCCGCCAGCACCCAGCCGCCGTCGAGGCCGGTGGTGATCTCGTAGTCCTGACCCGCCATGCGGGAGCCGGGCAGGGCCGCCGCCACCTCGGCCAGACCGGACAGGTCGGTGTCGCGCAGGACGAGGCTCAGATCCGGGTGCGCGATCAGCCGCCCGGTCGCCGTGGTCACGAAGGCGTAGCCGTGCTCGCCGACGTTGATCGCGCTGACCACGTCCCAGATCAGCTTCAGATTGACTTCCGCGACGGTCACGCCGGGGTCGCGTCCGGCATGGGCCACCGAGACGGTCATGTACGGCTCGGAGCCGCGCCGGAAATAGACCGGGCCGAACCAGGTCTTCTGGGCGAGCGCCTGGGTGAAGCGCGGCGAGGCCGAGAAATCCTTGCCGCTGGCGACGGCGTCGGGCTCCAGCCGCGAGACGCGCAGCTGCTCCTTCCCGGCCGGATCGAGGTACGCCACCTCCGTGATGGCCGGTGCCTGGCGCAGCAGGCGGATGAAGTCGTAGCGCTGCTGCTCGGGGGAGACCCGCCGCCACTCGGCCCGGGTCGTCCAGCCGATCTGGCTCTCGATCGAGGACAGGAAGGCGTCGACGCGTTCGGCGGCGGCGCGCGCCTTGGTGCGCTGCGTCTCGATCGCGGTCCGCTTGGCGTCCTGATAGTTCAGCGTCAGGTCGACGGCGCCGTTGATGAGCAGCACCAGGCTGACGAGGCCCACGAAGGCCACCGCGAACTTCCCCGCGAGCGGCAGGCGGAACCAGCGCGGCGGCGCTGCCGCGGCCGGCGGGGAGGCGAGCGGGCGCGGCGCCGTCATTCGACGATCTCGTCCGCCTGGGCGAGGAGCGCCGACGAGATGGTCACGCCCATGGTGCGGGCCGTCTTCAGATTCACGATGAAGTCGAACTTCGTGGGCGCCTGGACCGGCAGGGTCGCGGGGTTCTCGCCGCGCAGGATCCGGCCGACATAGGCGGCAGCCCGGTGGACCGTCTCCACCGGGTCCGGCCCGTACGACATCAGCCCGCCCCGATAGGCGAAGCGCCGGATGGCGAAGACGGCCGGAACCCTGAGGCGCGTGGTGAGCGCGACGATCTGGTCGCCGTTGGCCTCGCTGAACGTGCCCGGGGCGACGATCAGGCCACCGTCTCCCTGCCGCGCGAGATCCGCGATGATGGGCTCGATCTCGACCGCCTTGTCGATCTTCACCACCGCGGGCTCGATCCCGAGGGCCGTCGCGGTGGTGCGGAACGGCTCGGCGTAGAGGTTCTCGCCCCGGATCTCGGTGCTCAGGTTGGACAGGAGCGTGACGCGTCGGAGGTTCGGGACGGCCTCCTTGAGGGCCGCCACCCATTTCCCGCCCAGAGGCGCCTCGTAGAGCGTGAAGCCGGTGATGTTGCCGCCCGGGCGCTGGAGACTCTCCACGTACCCGAAGCGGACCGGGTTCGAGGCGCCGACGAACACGATGGGTATCTGCTTCGTCAGGGACGCCACGGCCGTGAGCTGCGCGCTGAGATAGGCGAAGATCACCTGCGGTTGTGTGGCCACGAGGTCTGCCGCGAGGAGGCGCGTGCGCTCGCGGTCGGCCCCGGTCCAGCGATCGTCGACCCGCTGATCCGGCTGACCGTGATCGCGCAAGCCGGCGTGGAACGCTTCCGCCAGCACCCGGCCCTCGGGATCGCCCTCCACGAAGGGCCAGAGGGCCGCGACGTGGGCCTGACCCTGCGCCCGCACGGCGTGCGGCCACCCGGCGAGCGCCAGGGGCAAACCAGCGAGTACGGTTCGCCGCCTCATCCGACTATCGCGCCACATCCCTGCCGACGGCCCCGCCGCGCGGACCGGACCGCGCGCCTCGGCCGGCCCCTGCGATCGATCGCCGGAGCATAGTGCAAGCTCCACTTTGACACCACGCGCGAGATCCCGCGCGGTTATCAAAATGCCAGCCGCATGCCGCCGACGATGTTCCGCGGAGCACCCGCGAAGACCGAGCCCGTGGTGGTCGCCAGCACGGCGGCGCCGTTCTGGAGGCCGGTGGTGCCGCTGATCCCATTGGCGAGGTTCTGCGCGGAGGCGACGTAGGTCGTGTCGAACAGGTTGCGAACCTCGACGTACAGGCTGAGCCGCTTCGCGTAGCCGCCGGTCAGATCCGTGGCGTAGTGCAGGTTGGCGTTGACGACCGCGTAGCCCGGGGCCTTCAGCAGGTTGGCGTTGTCGAGGTAGAAGTCGCCCTGGACGACGGTCTCCACGAAGGCGCCGAGACCCGCGAGCGGTCCGCTCGGCACGTCGTAGCCGAGGCGGGCCAGGAGCTGGTGGGCCGGAACCCCGGGAATCCGGTTCCCCGCCCGGTCGAACGACCGGGTCAGGCTGCCGGCGCTGAGCCGCTCAGTATAGCGGGTGTAGATCTGGTCGTCGAACGTGTAGGCCAGCGTCCCGCGCCAGCCGGGCGCGAAGGCCCAGTCGGCGCCGACCTCGATGCCGCGATGCTCCGACGCGGGCGCGTTGAACGTGTAGGCGAGGAGGCCGGCCCCCGGCGATTGCGAGACCAGCTCGTTGCGGAAGAACTCGTAGAACCCGGTCACGCTCAGGCGGAGATCGGTCATCGGGCTCCACTCGGCGCCGAGATCGAAGCCGAGATTCTCCTGAGTCTGGAGCTGCGTGTTGTTTCCGGGCAGCCCGGCCGGGGTGATGAACAGGTTGCTGGCGGCCGGCGTGGTGTAGCCGGTGGCGACCCGGCCGCGCAGCGCCCAGGCCGCGTCCGGCCGGTAGACCAGGGCCAGCTCGGGGGCGACGTTGAGGAAGGACCGGTTCGCGTCCGCCACCGTCCGCGTCGTGCCGCTCGCCGCGTACGCGTAGGCGATGTTGCGCCCGGTGATCGAGGTGGTCTCGGCGCTCAGGCCGAGGATGCCGGTCCACTGATCCGACAGCGCCAGCTCGAGCCGCGCCCGGCCGCCGAGATTCGACTGCACCGCCGCCTGATCGCCGATCAGCGCCCCCAGGCGCGGGCCGTCGTAGGGAGCCCGGTTGAAGGTGGTGATGTGATTGTCGATGGTGTTGTAGGCCAGCGCGACGTAGCCGGTTGCCGGCAGGCCGAACAGGTCGCCCCGCCGGGTCAGGTCGGTCAAGAAGTTCCAGGACGGGTAAGAGCCCCGCGACGAGGTCGTGTAGAACGGCTGATCGAAGTTGCGCTCGTCGAACCCGAGCTGCGTGCGCCAGGTGGTGAACGCGTCGATGTCGTGCTCCCAGCGGGCGGCCACGATGGTCCGGCGGTCGTTGCGCCCGAAGCCGCCCTCGTCGGCCGTCACCGGCACGGTCGCGCCGAATGCCCCGTTCCGGAACAGGTTGAAGGTGGTGCAGCCCGGGGCCGCGCTCGCTGCGGCGACGCAGCCGCGCTGGTACGGGTTGATCCGGTACTGGGCCAGGGACGCGCGGGCGGGCAGGTTGGCGTCGAGGGTGTTGTTGATCACCTTCAGGGTGAAGCGGTTGTCCGGCGTCGGAGTGTAGCTCGCGAGCAGATTGATGGTCTGCGTGTCGTAGCTGGCGTGGTCCTGGTAGCCGTTGGCGCGGACGTCGCTGGCGAACAGGCTGATCTCGAACGGGCCGCTGACGCCGCCGACGGTGAAATAGTTGCTGAGGTAGCCGAAGCTGCCGGCATCCACCCCGATCTCGTAGCCGTCGATCTCGCGACCGGTGCGCGTCCGGAACGCGATGGCGCCCCCGGTGGCGTAGTTGCCGAAGAGCGGCGATTGCGGCCCGCGGAACACGTCGATCCGGCCGTAGGCGCGGGGGTCCGTGAGATCGAAGCGCGACGCGCCGTCCGGCTGGGTGAGGATGAAGCCGTCCTCCAGGACGACGGTGTTCTTGATCACCCCGGTGGAGCGGGCGTTGTTGCCGCGGATCGAGATGACGACGTCGCGGCCGCCGTTCCCCTGCCGCACCGTGACGCCAGGGCTGTTCACCAGGACCGATCCGATGCTGGTTGCCGGGCGGTTCGCGATCGTGTCGTCCCGGCCGATACCGGTCACGATCTCGCCGACAGGGTGCTCGATGACCGCGGGCGCCGAGCCCGGTGGCGCCGCCACGCCGAAGGGCGGCGCGGCACTCCGGCCCGCGGCGGGCGCGGCCTCGCCCTCCACGGAGAGTTCCTCGAGGGTCACGGCGGTCTGGCCGAGGGCGGGGAGGGGGCTTCCGGCGAGCAGGAGCGCGAGGGCGGCGCCGCACAGGACGGTCTGGTCGGAGGTCATCGGAGGTCTCGTCTGATCGAAGGGGCGAGCGGCGGCGCCACCCGGAGGAAGGGCGATCAGGCGGAGCGGGGCGGCCCGCGGGGCTGGCCGACGATGATGGGGACCGACGCGGCCCGGGCAGGGGGCGGGATCGGCCACGCCACCGCTGTCCAGCGCAGGCGGCGCGCGAGGCCGGGCGAGGCCGGGAGGAGCGGCGGGACGGCGCCGGCGCGACACAGCCCGCAGAGGGCGCAGGACCCCGTTGCCGGCGCGTGCAGGCCGATGGCGACGTCCCCGACCTGATCCGACGCGTGCCCGCACAGGATCTGGCCGGGCAGCACGCCCCGATCCGCCTGCGCCATCCGGAGCGCGACGGCCGGTGCGAGCGCCTGGATCCAGAGCGCGAGCACGATCAGCACCGCGCCCGGAAGACCCGGACGCCCGCGTCTCAGGCGCGGAGGCTTGTGCACGGGCACGGCGCCCGCTCGTACCGGATCAGTTCGCCCACCGCCTTCGGAGCCGGCCCGCGGCGAGGTCGAAGCCGATCATGGCGGCGATGGCGAGCCCGGTCAGCGGGAAGAGCGCCCCGAGCCCGAGGATGATCACGGTCACCGTCGCGGCCACCCGCCGGTCGCGCGGCCAGGGCGGCACGCCGAGGCCGCCGGCCGGGCGCCGCTTCCACCACATCGTTCCGGCGGTGACGGCGAGCAGGATGGTGGCGAGGCAGAAGCCCAGCATCGCGAACTGGTTCGCGCGGCCCCAGTGCTCGCCCTTGTGGATGCCGATCCCGTACTGAATCGCCCGGCCGACGGGTCCGAGATCGCCGAAGCGGACGTCCACCAGCGGGCGGCCGGAATACTGGTCGAGGGTCAGGACCCGCTGCCGCGTGACGTCGCGCGGGTAGATTGCGGCGGCGTAGACGCCGTCCGCGCCGACGGGCAGCGCCAGCTCGAAGCCGCGGGGCATTCCCAGACTTCGGAGGATCGCCACGGCGTCGTCGATGCCGACGCTCGCGGCCGCGGCGGCCGGCGCCGAGCGCGGCACGGGCGCGTCCTGCAGAGTCCAGCCGGCATCTTCCAGCCGGTCGCGTAGAGGCACCGTCGAGACCGGCCGGTTCGCCCAGAGCGCGGCCGGCTGGCCGAGGCCGGCGGCGTTGGACCACGCGCGCAGCTCCTGTCCCCACCAGATCGACCAGGGCAGGCCGGTCAGCGCCAGGAAGAGCAGCCCGCCGCCGGCGACGAACCCGGTGACGGCGTGAAGGTCGCGCCACCACACGCGCCGGCGCGGGCCGGCGCGCAGGGTCACGACGCCGCCCATCCGGCCGCGGGGCCACCACAGGTACGCGCCCGTCACCACCAGGATGATCGCGAAGCCCGCGACGATCTCGATGACGGCGTTCGCCAGGGGGCCGACCAGCACGAGGCTGTGCAGCCCGCGGACCACCGCCATGAGCTCGCGGTCCCGGTCGACCCGGTAGAGCACGTCGCCGGTATACGGATTCAGGTAGACGTGGATCCGGCGCTCGCCCGAAGCGAGGGTGACGCGCGCCGCGGCGTCCGGCGAGGCCGGGTCGGTGTAGGTGACGGGCGCGGCGTCCGGCACGGCCTGCAGCGCGTTGAAGATCAGCCGGTCCGGACCCATCGGCGCCGTCTCGCTCGGCGCGACCCGGGTCCGGTACGCGAACAGGCTGCCGTTGATCTCGTCCTTGAACAGGTAGAGCGCGCCGGTGGCCGAGAGGCTGATCAGGAACGGAAGGCACAGCAGGCCCGCGTAGAAGTGCCACCGCCAGACGGCCCGATAGACGGCGTCGCGGGACAGTCGCCGCGTGGCGGCCGCACCGTATGCGGGGGCGTCGCCGTGGAGAACAATCGACATGATGGGAGGTCCGGGCCTGAACGATCGGGAGCGGGATCGTCAGGCTTCCGGTGGACCTCGCGCGGTGCCGGTCGAGGCCGGCGGCCCGGTCGTCGGGATCTCGGATTCGGGGCGCCACGCGCAGCGCGTCGCGGGCGCGGCGGGCCAGGCGGCAGCGGTCGGGTCGATGGTCGGAAGCGCCAGCGCTCCGGCCTGCACGACCGTGCAGCAGGGATGGACGTGCACCACCGTGCCGGCGGGGTCGCCCGAGGCGTGCCCGGCGCAGATCACCGCGTCCGGATCGTCCCAGGCTCGGGCCGGGGTGGCGAAGCCCAGGAACGCTTGGAGCAGCAGCGCGTAGAGCGCGACCAAGCCGATGATCGCGCGCCCTCGAACCGTGAGAGGCAGGCACCGGCGCATCCGGCGATCTAGGCGGCCGCGCGGCGGCGCGTCAACGGGCGATGACTGCCGGACCGTGCCCGACCCCGCTCGATTTCTGCGGATCGCTGCAGGATGAGAGAGACGTGCCGGGCCGCAAGCAAGAAAAAAACCCGCCGGATCTGAGATCGGGCGGGCCGGCGCGGTGGCTGGGGGACCTGGATTCGAACCAGGACTAGAGGAGTCAGAGTCCACCGTTCTACCGTTAAACTATCCCCCAATCAGCCGTGAACCCTGCGCATCCGGTGTCGGAGATGGCGGGGCAAAGCCCGCAGCGCATCGAGCGGCTCCGGGCGTGGGCGGTGAGATAGGCGGAATGCTTCGGGAGGTCAACCGGTTGTTCTGCTGTTGACGCAGCCTCCGCCGCGGCCGTAACCGTGAGGTCGCGGATGCCGCCAGGAAGGGTGGCCGAGTGGTTTAAGGCAGCGGTCTTGAAAACCGCCGTGGGGGCAACTCCACCGTGGGTTCGAATCCCACCCCTTCCGCCGCCTCCGGGCGGGATCGATGCGGTTGCCGGAACATCGCGGGCGGTCCCGCGTCGCTCACGCCGCCGGGGTTCGCGCCGTCCGGCCGGAGCTGCGCCTCCCCCAAGTCGCAGGCGATCACCGGTACTTGGCGTGCGCGCTAGGATCAGCCCTCCGGCCGCCGCGGATCGGCGCCTGCCGGATCCGGCCGGTTTCGGACGTCCAGCGCGGCGGCTCAAGTGTTCGTCGGTGAGATCGCGTGCGGCCGTGCGGCGCCGCGACTGATTTGCGCCTCGCGGCCGATGCGGTTAGTCAGCCTTAACCGTGTCATCTGTCCGTGTTCGATCGCGCCCCGCGGTGGGCGGGAGGTCAGGCAGCGGTCTGGAGCTGCCGGTACTCACTTCAGTGCCGCGAGAAACAACGCATTATTAACCACACCCGGATTGCTTGAAGGCAATCTTGATTTGACAGCGCGCCACGTCCGGCGAACCAGAATGGTGATGAGACGGCGTCGATGGTTGATCTGACTGGCTACCGCCTGACTTTCGACGACGAGTTCAACGCGCGCAGCATCTCGCAGAACGGCGTCGGGACCACGTACCGGGACATCCGCGCCGAGTGGCGGTACGACGCCAATTCCGACATCGGCTTCGGCCGGTCCTCGTTCCTCGACTCCGCGTCCGGTTACGATCCCTTCAGCGTCCAGAACGGTGTCCTGACGATCACGGCGGCGCCGCCCGGGACGAGCGCGTCCGGATATCCCGGGAGCTGGCAGTCCGGCCTCATCAGCACGCAGGGCAATTTCTCGCAGACCTACGGCTACTTCGAGATCCGCGCGGATTTCTCCAACAATCCCGACGCCTGGGACGCCTTCTGGCTGCTGCCGAATCAGCAGAGCCCGCAGTCGAGCAGCGCCAACGGCCACCAGGAACTCGATGTCGTCGAGCATTACGGAAACAACGACCGCGGCGTCTACAGCACGATTCACACGACCGATCCGCAGGCGGCCGGAACGACGTGGCAGCAGACCCGCCAGGTCTACAGCGAGATGCCCAACCCGAGCGGGTATCATACCTACGGCATGAACTGGCAGGCGGATCGCATCAGCTTCTACGTGGACGGTCAGCTCGTCGGTTCGCAGGCGACGCCGTCCGACCTGCACAGCCCCATGTATCTGTTGGCCAACTTGGCCGTGCAGAGCACGGCGGCGACCGGCACCCGGTTCAGCTCGAGCATCGACTACATCCGCGTCTACTCGAACAACCCCAATGCCGTCGCGGTACCGCAGGACCGCGTGTCTTCGCCGGACGGCCGGGATCCGGGCCTGTACGGAGCGACGGCCGGTGTTCGGTCCAGCGCCGGCGCGGCCGGAACGCAGGCGGGCGCGACCGGCTCCACGGGGCCCGCATCGGGCGCGACCGGATCGAGCGGATCGACCCCATCGCCCGCGGGAACGGCTCAATCGAGCGGATCGCCGAACAGCGCCCCGTGCTACTGCACCGGCACGACCATCCGGACCGACCGCGGCGACGTGCCTGTCGAGCGGCTCGTGGTCGGGGACAGCGTCGTCACGGCCGCGGGCCTGCGCCGCCCGATTCGATGGATCGGACGGCGCACCTATCCCGGATCCTCGGCCCCGCCGAGCGAGCGGCCGGTGCGTATCCGGGCCGGCGCTCTGTACGAGGGGGTTCCGGCCCGCGACCTGCTCGTCTCGCCGGACCACGCCGTGTGGCTGGACGGGCTGTTCGTCGCCGCCGGCCACCTCGTCAACGGCACCAGCATCACCCGCGGGGAGGTCGTGACCGATCTCACCTACTGGCATGTCGAGCTCGAAAGCCACGACCTCCTCATCGCGGAGGGCACGCCGGCCGAGAGCTTCCTGCCCGCTCCCGGCATCCGTCGGCTCTTCGACGGCCCTGGCGCGGACGATCCGTCAACCGTCCCGCAGCCCTACGCGCAGCGCACCGAGCTCGGTCCCCAGCTCGCCGCGCTGCGCAGGCGCCTGATCCGGCGGGCCGGCGCTTCGTTCGCGCACGCGCCTCCGGGCGCCGTGCGGGCGTGGCTGGACCGCTGCGCCCTCCGCGCGGACGGTGCGCTGCGCGTGGCCGGCTGGGCCCACGACCCGGCACAGCCCGACGCTCCCGTGTGCCTGGACATCGTGGTCGACGGCGCGATCGTGGCGGTGACGGTGGCGGCGGAGTACCGCGCCGACATCGCTGCGGCGGGGGTGGGCGACGGTCGACACGGTTTCGACCTCGGCGTCGAGGCACCCCTCGCCCCCGGGGTGCCGCACGTGGTCGAGGTGCGCCGCTCGGCCGACGAGGCGGTGATCTGCGCCATGGCCGCCGACGCGGCGGGCGTGTGGCGACCGCTGCTGGCCGCGTAGCACGCCGCCAGCGGCGTGCGGATCCGGCCGCCGGTCGGAGGCTGTCGGCAGTCGCGCCGCGGGGCGGAAGTCAGGCGCGCCGCATCAGGCCGGGTGCGCGCAGGTCCGAGGCGCGGCTGCGCGTGGCGGGGGCGCGCGTCCCGGACACGCGCGGCGGCTGGGCCTGCCGGATCTGGTCGAGCAGGAGCGGGCGGGCGAAGTAGTAGCCCTGGGCGCAGCGGATCTGCGTCGCGCCGAGCAGGTAGGCGACTTCCTCGAAGGTCTCGACGCCCTCGGCGACGACCGTCATGCCGAGCGCCGCGCCGAGCGACTCGATCGCCTTCAGGACGATCTGGCTGCGCGGTCGCTTATCGATGTCGGTGATGAACGAGCGATCGATCTTGAGCTCGTCCGCGGTGATGTCGGCCAGGGCCGCGAGGGACGAGTAGCCGACGCCGAAATCGTCGATCGAGACCCGCGCGCCGATCGCCCGGATCTTCGGCAGAACCTCGCTCTGGAAGCGGCCTGTCGTGAAGAAGGCCTCCTCTGTCAGTTCGAGGACGAAGCGCTCCGCGAGGCCGGTCTCGCCCAGCGAGGCGCAGAAGGCGGTCATGAACGGCACGTCGCAGGCCTGCTTGGCGGCGATGTTGAGGCTCACGGTGACGTCGGGTCCGAACACCTCGTCGATGTCGGGCATCGCCTGAACGGTCTCGGAGAGGAGCTGGAGGGTGATCTCGTTGATCAGCCCCAGCTCGATGGCCAGGGCGATGAAGTCGCCCGGGGCCTGGATCATGCCGAGCTCGTCGCGCCAGCGCAGCAGCACCTCGACGCCCGTGACCCCGTGGGAGCGCATGTCGACCTTCGGCTGGAAGGCGCAGCAGAAGCAGCGGTCGCGGATCGCCAGTCGGAGGCGCTGCTCCACGGCCATGCGGGCCGTGGCGGCCTGGCTCATCGCGTCGTCGAAGAGGCTGACGCCGCCCTTCAACTCGCCCTTCACCCGGTACATCGCGTTGTCGGCCTGCCGGGCGAGGGTCTCGTAGCTGTCGCCGTGCTCCGGGAAGAGGCTGAGGCCGATGGAGGCGGAGGCGAAGATCTCGTGCCCGTCGATGAAGAACGGCTGCTTCAGGCGCTCCGAGATGGCGCGCACGGCGGCCAGCGCCTCGTCCCGATCGGTGATCGGGGCGAGCAGGAGCACGAACTCGTCGCCGCCGATCCGGGCCAGGAGGTCGCTCGGGCGCAGGGCGCCGCCGATCCGGTCGGACATCTTGCGCAGCAGGGCGTCGCCCGCGGCGTGGCTGTAGTAGTCGTTGATGTGCTTGAAGTTGTCGAGATCGATGAACGCCAGGGCGAACCGGTCCCCCGGCGCCGATCCTGCCAGGACATCCGCGATGCTCTGCTCGAACATCGTCCGGTTGGGCAGGCCGGTGAGGGCGTCGATGAAGGCCTTGGTGATCAGCTCACGCTGGATCCGGTGATGGTGCGTGACGTCGGTCAGGGTCGTGAGCGTGAAGGCGTCCCGGCCCCCGGCGACCGGCCGCGTCCGCACCTCGAACATCCGGTCGTCGACGGCCTCGACGGCCGCGGTATCCCGGGCGTCACACGGCGCGGCGGGCAGCGCCGCGACGGCCCTGTCCCCGAGGGCGCGCGCGGCGGCGTTGGCCAGGATGCAGTGACCCTGGCCATCACGGACCACGACGCCGACCGGAAGCGCCTGGATGGCGGCCTCGAGCAGGGTCTGACGCTCCGGGTAATCGGGCTCGCTCATGCCCCGCCCTGCTGCCACAGGGACTTGGCAGGCGGGGCGCCGGCCTGGCCGCCGGTCGGGGCCTGATCGCCGGTCTCGGGGGGGCGACGGAGCAGCCGGCGGTGCATCTGCTCGAGGGCGGCGCCCTGGCCGCCGTCCGGGCCTGTCTCGCGACCGAGGCGCGCCGCCGCGCCGGGATCCGCATCGTGTCCGGCGAGCTTGTTCATGGTGGCGCCCCGCCAGCGCTCGACCACGGCGCCGACGAAGGCCGCGCCGGCGACGGTGGCGCCGTCCTCGGCGGCGCGGCCGCTCGCGTCGTTGCGCGGGTGACGCGCCGACGGCAGCGGCCGGAAGGTCATGCGGGCCGGAATCGGGACTCCCTCGCCGAAGGCGATGACCTCGCCGGTGCCCAGAGACGGGACGAAGGTGAGCAGGTTGGTGGCGTCCGACACCGCGGCGGCCAGGAACGCCTGGTCGCGCGCGTTGGTCATCCGCATGGCGAACAGGGTGCTGCACTGCGACATGATCGTCGCGTCGAGCTCGGCCGGGCGCTGGGTGACGAGGCCGAGATGGACGCCGTGTTTGCGGCCCTCGCGGGCGATCCGCGCCAGGGCGCGACGCGTCGGCGTGAAGCCGACCGAGCGGTCGGCCGAGGCGAACCGGTGTGCCTCCTCGCAGACGAACAGCAGCGGGACGGCGCCCTCACTCCAGATGCCGAACTCGAAGGCGAGGCGGCACAGGACGCACACGACGGCGTCCACGACCTCCATCGGCAAGCCGGCGAGCTGCATGATCGTCATCGGCCGCCCGTCAGGATCGAGCCGGAACAGGTGCGCCAGGATCTCGCCCATCATGTCGCCGCCGACATTGGCGTTGTCGAACATGAAGCCGTGCCGGGGATCGTTCCGGATCGCCTCGATCCGGCTGATCAGCCGGTGATAATGCATCCGGGAGACGCGGTTCTCGAGCCGCCCCATCCGCTCGTCGATGAGCGCGAGCAGGTCCTGCAGCATGTACGGGACGGGCGTGTCGACCGTGTAGCCGGCGCCCTTGCCGAACGACCGCTTGACGATCTGGCGGTCGCTCGCCTCCTTGTACTGCCCGTACTTGCTCTTCGCGAGGGGGATCACCTCGGCCAGGATCTCGATCTCCTCGTCCACGGCCGGACGTCCGCCGTAGATGACGTCGGCGATTTCCTCCAGGTTGAACAGCCAGAACGGCAGCTTGAGGGTCCGCGGGCTGATGACGCTCGCGCGGTCGCCGAAGCTGGCAGCGTACTCGTTGTGCACGTCCAGCAGGAAGACGCGCACGGCTGGCCGCGCCCGCATCACCTCGTCCAGGATGACCGTCACGCCGCTGGACTTGCCGACGCCGGTGGCGCCGAGCACCGCGAAGTGCTTGGAGAGCAGGTCGTCGATCTTGATGCAGGCCGGGGTGTCGGGGTCCTGATAGAGCGCGCCGACGGCCGCCGTGTTGGTCGCAGAAACCTGGTGGACGATCCGGAGGTCGGCGGCGGACAGGAGTTCGACGGTGTCGCCGATCGCTGGGTAGCAGGTCACGCCGCGGCTGAAGCGGCGCGCGTCGCGTCCCGCGACGATCTCGCCGAGCAGGTCGAGGCTCGCGTAGGCACCCGGCCGATGGCCGCGCTCGCTGCCCGAGGAGAGCGTGGTGACGATGCCGACGAGGACAGCGTCGCCGGCCCGGATCCGGACCAGATTCCCGACGGTGACGCGCACCCGCGGCCGCCCGTTCAGTACGGTGAGTTCCAGATGGACCTTCGATCCCTCGATGGACGTCACGGCGCCCATATGCGACGCGGCATCGTCGTGCCGGACCGTTCCGTCGCCGCTCAACATCATTCGCACCCTGGCCCGAAACAGAAACGGTGCGATACTGGGTGACCGTGATTAAAGTTCTGACAAAGGAACGCGCGCGACGAAACAATGCTTAACCGATGCCTTACGGTTCTTGAGCATCGGCGAGGTTGTATTCTGCGTCCGGATCGGAGGACGGCGCGCGGCAAGCCAACCGCCGCGCCGGGCGGCGCACCCCCGGGAGCCGCGCCGAGAGATACGCGGCATGGGCTGTGTGCCGCGAGCCGGATTTGCGCCTAGGCCGGCTGGCCGTCGGCGAAATGCTCGCGCATCCAGCATTCACCGGATATCCGGGCCCCGTTCTGCGTTACGAACGCGTAGGGCGAGTGTTCGACCACGGCGCCGCCGCGACTGCGGATGACCCAGCGGAAACAGCGGGGATCGTCCACGCACGGAACGATCTCGACGGTGTGAGAGCGCGTGATTTCGGTCGTCATGCGCGATAAACGCCCGAGGGCGCGACTCCGCTCCACACCTCGCGTGTGGACGGTTACCGAGCGGTGTGGCCGCGCACGCGGATCGGGCCTGTTTGTCGGGCTCTGTGGCCGGGGCCTTTCCCGCCGCGGCCCGGTTCGGGCCGAGCCTTCCGGCCGGGCGTGGCCCCGGCGCCGAGCGACAAGGATGCTGCATGCCGATCAAGGCCCTCAACGACCGCAAGAAGCTGTCGAACGACTTCAACGAGGCCAACGACGCCTTCATCGACGAGGTGCTGAGCGCGCTCCAGGCTGGCCGGATCCCCGTCGATCTCGCCCGCGCCTATCTCGCGCATCCCGTCGCGATGATGCACACGGACGGAGCGCAGGCCGTCGCCAACTACTTCGAGCGCATGCTGGCCCAGCGGCCGAACATCGACTGGACGCCGGGCGCCTGAGCACGGCACGGGACCCCTGACGAGATGGAGCGCGGATGACCGCCGACGAGATCGAGGATCTGAACCGGGCGCGTGCCGCTCTGACCCGCCAGCGGAACGCCATCGCGCGGCGCCTGGGCGGCCTCGACCTGGCGCCGATCTCCATGGCGGAGGACCTGACCCGGACCCTGCTCGCCATCGAGGCCGTGGACCGCGCCCTGGTCGATGCGGGTCAGCCGCATATCGATATCGGCCATCGGCCGGACGCCTAGGGATTGCGGCGCGCGCGGCCGCGGGCGAGTCTTGCGCCGCAAACCCGGGCGGGCGTACAGGCTCGGGTGCTCTGAGGAGACCCGACGATGTCCGACCGCCTGCCCGGCTTCAACACGCTGGCGATCCACGCGGGTGCCGCCCCCGACGCGGCCACCGGCGCACGGGCCACGCCGATCTACCAGACCACCAGCTTCGTGTTCGACGACGTCGACCACGCCGCGTCGCTGTTCGGTCTTCAGGCCTTCGGCAACATCTACACGCGGATCACCAACCCGACGAACGCCGTGCTGGAGGAGCGCATCGCGGCGTTGGAGGGCGGGACCGCCGCCCTGGCGGTCGCCTCCGGCCACGCGGCCGAGTTTCTGACCATGCACGCCCTGATGCAGCCGGGCGACGAGTTCGTGGCCTCGAACAAGCTGTACGGCGGCTCGATCAACCAGTTCAACCACTCGTACAAGAACTTCGGCTGGTCGGTGGCCTGGGCCGACAACGACGACCCCGCCTCCTTCGAGGCGGCGATCACGCCGCGCACCAAGGCGATCTTCTGCGAATCGATCGCCAATCCCGGCGGCGTCATCACTGACCTCGCGGCGCTCTCGCAGATCGCCAAGAGGCACAACATCCCGCTCGTCGTCGACAACACCATGGCGACGCCGTACCTGATCCGACCCTTCGAGCACGGCGCCGACATCGTGGTGCACTCGGCCACCAAGTTCCTCGGCGGCCACGGCAACTCGATCGGCGGCCTGATCGTCGACGGCGGCACGTTCCAGTGGGCCGGTGACGCGCGCTACCCGATGATGAGCCAGCCGCGGCCGGAATATTCCGGCATGGTGCTGGCCGAGACCTTCGGCAATTTCGGCTTCGCCATCGCCTGCCGTGTGCTGGGCCTGCGCGATCTCGGGCCGGCGCTGTCGCCGTTCAACGCCTTCCTGATCCTGAACGGCATCGAGACGCTGCCGCTGCGCATGCAGCGGCACTCCGACAACGCGCTGACGGTAGCCAAGCACCTGTCGACGCATCCGGCGGTGTCGTGGGTGAGCTATCCCGGCCTGGAGACCGACCGCTACCATCAGCTCGCGCGGCGCTACACGCCGAACGGCGCCGGCGCCGTCTTCACCTTCGGGCTGAAGGGCGGCTACGACGCGGGCGTCAAGCTCGTGTCGAGTCTCCAGCTGTTCTCGCACCTCGCCAATATCGGCGACACCCGCTCGCTGATCATCCACCCGGCCTCGACGACCCACCGCCAGCTCACCGACGCGCAGAAGACCGCCGCGGGCGCGGGACCCGACGTGGTGCGGCTGTCGATCGGCCTGGAGGATCCGGCCGACCTGATCGACGATCTCGACGCCGCTCTCGGGGGCTGACGAGCCGACGCCGGACGGCCCGGCCGCGCCGAGACCGGCGATCGCCGCGAGGCGACCGCGGCGGCGCGTCCGGGCTCGACGTCGCCCGCCGCCCGGGTTTCGCGGCGTGCGCGATGTTCGCTGCGCGGGCGACGACGGTGCCGGCGGAACGAAGCTGACGCCGCCTCGCCGGCCGTCGCGTGTGGCGCGACGGCCGGCGAGGCTCAGAAGGCCTCCGCCTCCAGCGCCATGGTGCTGTCCGCACCGGCCTTGATCCGGCCGAGACGCAGGGCGGTCTCAGGAAGCATCCGCTCCATGAAGAACCGGCCGCTCGTCAGCTTCGACTCCCAGCGCGGGGAGGGTGCCTCCGCGTGCTTGGCCTGGGCCGCCTTGGCGATCCGCGCCCACATGTAGCCCAGGGCCACGAGGCCGAAGAGGTGCATGAAGTCGGTGGCGCCGGCCCCGGCATTGTCGGGCTTGCTGAACGCGTTCTGCATCAGCCACATCACGGCGCCCTGGAGGTCGTTCAGCCCGGCCTGGAGCGGCTTGGTGAACGGCGCCATGGCGGGATCCTCGCCGTGGTCCTTCAGGAAGGTCTGAACCTCGCCCAGGAAGGTCATCATCGCCCGGCCGCCGTCCTTCGGCAGCTTGCGGCCGATCAGGTCCATGGCCTGGATGCCGTTGGCGCCCTCGTAGATCATGGCGATGCGGGCGTCGCGCACGAACTGCGACATGCCCCATTCCTCGATGTAGCCGTGGCCGCCGAGGAGCTGCTGGGCCTCGACCGCGTTGGCGAAGCCGCGATCGGTGAACACGCCCTTCACCACCGGGGTCATCAGGCCGAGGTGGTCGTCGGCGGCCTGCCGCTCCTTGGCGTCCTCGGAGCGGTGCAGGATGTCGGCCTGGAGCGCGGTCCAGAGCATGAGGGCCCGGGCCGCCTCGTTGAAGGCGCGGATCTGCATCAGCGTGCGGCGCACGTCGGGGTGGACGATGATCGGGTCGGCGGCCTTCTCGGGCGCCTTGGCGCCGGTCAGAGCCCGGCCCTGCAGCCGGTCCTTCGCATAGGCGGCCGCGTTCTGGTAGGCGACTTCGGACTGGCCGAGGCCCTGGACGCCGACGGCGAGCCGCGCCTCGTTCATCATCACGAACATGGCGTTGAGGCCGCGATTCTCCTGGCCCACGAGCCAGCCCGTCGCCCCGTCATAGTTCATCACGCAGGTGGCGTTGCCGTGGATGCCCATCTTGTGCTCGAGGGAGCCGCAGGAGACGCCGTTGCGCGCCCCGAGGGACCCGTCGGCGTTCACCAGGAATTTCGGCACCACGAAGAGCGAGATGCCCTTGGTGCCGGCGGGCGCCCCCTCGATCCGGGCGATGACGAGGTGCACGATGTTCTCGGCGAGATCGTGCTCGCCGGCCGAGATGAAGATCTTGGTGCCGGTGATGCTGTAGGAGCCGTCGCCGTTCGGCACGGCCTTGGTCTTGAGCAGGCCGAGATCCGTGCCGCAATGCGGCTCGGTCAGGTTCATGGTGCCGGTCCACGCGCCCTCGACCATCTTGGGCAGGTACAGCGCCTTCTGCTCCTCCGAGCCGTGGACCAGCAGGGCCGCCATCGCGCCCTGCGTCAGGCCGGGATACATGCCGAAGGCGAGGTTCGCGCCCGAGGCGAATTCCTGGATCGCCGTGTTGAGGGTGTGGGGCAGCCCCTGGCCGCCATAGGCCTCGGGCACCGACAGGCCCATCCAGCCGCCGCTGGCGTATGTGTCGTAGGCGGCCTTGAATCCGCTCGGCGTGCGCACCGTGCCGTCGGCCTCGCGGCGACAGCCCTCGACGTCGCCCGTGCGGTTGAGCGGGGCGAGCACCTCCTCGGCGAGCTTCGCGCCCTCGCGCAGGACGGCCTCGACCACGTCGGGCGAGGCGTCGGCGAAGCCCGCCAAGTTGTCCCGGGCGTGGAAGCCGAGGACGTCGGTGAGCAAGAACAGCGTATCCTCGACCGGAGCGCGATACTGCGGCATCTCTGGCTTCCCCCGTCTGGTGCGGGCCTGTCGGAACGGCCCGCCGCGTTGGCCGCATGTAAACGCCACGCTGCCCGCGGAGCAACGGCTCCGCCCGCCCATCGCGCGACACGCGCGGCCGTTCCTCGCAGCGGGTTGGTCGCAGCCATTACCGGGCCCAGCAAACCTTAACTTCGTGTTTACCAAGAAAGTTAATGGTCACGCTCGAACGATCCGACGCGTGCGTCCGTGGATACCGAATTCCGGTCCCGCTCTGCGCCGAGGAAACGGACGCCGAACGCTGCCGACGACAGGCCACCGATGACCCGCAACGCGATGCCGCAGCTCGACAGTTTCGATCCCGAGGTGCTCGACGCGGCCCGCGACGTGGCGGCGCGGGCGGGCGTGCCGCTCGAGACCTGGATCGCGTCGGTGGTGCCGCAGCAGCAATCGGCCGGCCAGGGCAATCGCCGGCACCGGCGGCGTCACCGCGCCGAGCAGCTCGCCCTCGGCGGGAGCCGGCCCGAGGCGTCGGCCGAGCGATCCCCGCCGCCGGCCTCGCCCGATCACCGGCCTCACGGCACGGCGCAGGGCGCCGACGGCTACGGCGACGGCATCGCCGCTCTGATGGACCGCCTCGACGGCCTCGACCGCGCCCTCGACCACGAGCGGCGCGCAGCCCAGGAGGCCGAGGCGCGGCGCCTCGCGGAGATCGAGTCGCGCATCGAGCGCGCCCTGAAGGCGGCGCCCGTCCAGCAGGTGACCGAGCGGCTCGGCGACATCGAGCGCCGCATGTCCCAGCTCGGCGAGCAGGTCGCCGCGACCCGCCAGCCCGGCCGTCGCCCGCGCCCCGCCGCCGCCGACATCCGCAGCGCCGTCCAGGACATCCGCCAGCGGCAGCGCGAGCTGGCGCAGAGCGCCGAGGCGGCGCCGGCCGCCGCTCCGGCCGATGGTGGCGTCGTCGCCAGCATGCGTCTGGACCTCGCCCGCCGGCTGGAGGCAAGGATCGAGGAGGGCGTCGCCCCGTCGACCGCGCTGCTCGAACTCCAGGAGGAGACCACGCGCCTGCGGGAGGCGATCAACCAGTTGGCGACGAGCCGGGATATCGGCGCCCTCGAGCAGGCCGTCGTCACTCTCGCGAGCGGCATCGAGCGCGCCCAGGCGGGGACCGATCTCACCGCCATCGCGGTGCCGATCGAGCAGGTCCGGGCTCAGGTCGAGCGCCTCGCCGAGGAGGTGGCCGAGAACGTTCACAGCCGCGTCGCGGAGGATGTCCGGCGCCTCGCCGAGCGCCTCGACACCGCGGCCGCGACCGGCGCCGCCGGCCCGGATGACCACACGCTCGCGGGCCTGTTCGCCGAACTCGAGGAGATCCGCCGCCAGATCGGCGCGCTCGCCGGTCCGGAGCGAATCCAGGGCCTCGCGCAGAGCCTGCAGGCGGTGAGCGCGCAGATCGCCCAGCTGCAGCGGACGGCCGCCGCTCCGGATCTGCGTCCGCTCCTGGAGGAGATCCGCAGCGACGTGAAGATCGCCGCGCCTGCGGCATTGGCGGAGCAGATCCAGGCGCTCGCCGAAAAGGTCGACGTGCTCTGCGCGCGGGACGACTGGTCCGAGCGCGCCGGCGAGGCGAGTGTCGCCCGCTCGGGCGACATGGCCTCCATCCACGCCATGCTGCGCAGCCTCGCCGAGAAGGTCGATCAGGTCGGCACCCGCTCCGAGCAGGAGGGCCTCGACGCCCTGGAGCGGCAGGTGGTCTCCCTGGCCGGTCGCCTCGACGCGCCGCACAGCGCCGATCCGGCGCTGGCCGGGCTCGAGCGCACCATGGGCGACCTGCTGCGGCAGGTGACGGCGCTCCGGGAAACGGCACCGAGCGAGGCCGTGGTGGAGCGGGCCGCCCGCAACGCGGTCGCTCAGACCCTCCAGACGTCCGGCCTCGGCACGGCCGAGTCCGGGGAGATCGGCCTCCTGCGCGCCAGCCTCGCGGACATGCAGGCCCGGCAGGTTGCCTCCGATCAGCGCCTCGGCGCCACCCTGGAGGGTGTGCAGTCGGCCCTGGAGCGACTCCTGGTCCGGCTCGGCCCCGCCGAGGCCGTCCCGGCGCGGGCTCCGTCCCTCGACGAGCGACTGATGTCGTCGACGAGCCCCGAGGTGGCGCTCGCGCCCGTCGAGGCGCGCCCCAAGCCGCGGCGCGACGGTGCCGAGGCATCCCGCCTCGCCGACGACCTGCTGGAGCCCGGAAGCGGCCGGCCGCCGCGCGAGCCGCGCTCGGCCCGCGAGCCGTCCGCCCGCCGGCCCGCGCAGGAGCGTCTCGGCGACGTCGCCGCCGCGCGGTCCGCGGCCGATGCCAAGTCCGAGACCGACATCAAGACCAGCTTCATCGCCGCGGCGCGCCGCGCGGCTCAGGCCGCGCAGGCGGAGCTGGCCGCCGAGGCACCGGCCGAGCGCCGGGAAGCCAGGGGCGACCGGGTGGCGGCCCTCCAGGGTGCCGCGACCGGACGCCTCGGCCGCCTGCGCGCCGAGATCGACCGCCGGCGCCGACCGCTGCTGCTCGGCCTCGCCGCCATCGTGCTGGCCCTGGGGGCGCTCCAGGCGATCACCATGCGCGGTGCGGACGAGCCGCGGCCCGCGGCTCCGACGAGCCAGGTGGCGCCGTCCCGCGGGGATGCGGCGACTGTCCAGAGAGACGCTCCGGACGTGTCCAAGGACGCAGTCAAGGAGAGCGCGGAAGCGAAGCCGGCCCCGGCCGATCCCACGACGACCCAGGCCCTGCCCAGCCCCGTTCCCGCGGAAGCCCGGCCCAACGCCAAGTCGGCGGTGCCGCAGGTCTCCGGGATGAACACCCTGCAGGCCGAACTCGGCAACCTTCCGCCGGCGCTGGCCAAGGTGAAGCTCGCCGCCCTCGACGGCGACGGCGCGGCGATCTGGGACCTCGCCACCCGCGAGGCCGACGGCCGCGGCATGCCGCGCGACCTGTCGATCGCCGCCAAGCTCTACGAGAAGTTGGCCTCGGCCGGTTACGCGCCCGCCCAGTACAAGCTCGCGGGCCATTACGAGAAGGGCTCGGGCGTCGTTCGCGACCTCGACAAGGCGAAGCTCTGGTACGGCCGCGCGGCCGAGCAGGGCCACGCCCGCTCCATGCACAATCTGGCTGTGCTCTACGCCGAGAACCCGGCCGCCAACGGTAAGCCGGACTTCGCCTCCGCGGCCTCGTGGTTCCGCCAGGGCGCCGAGTTCGGTGTCCGCGACAGCCAGTACAATCTCGGCGTCCTCTACGCGCGCGGCCTCGGCCTGACGCAGGACCTGATCCAGTCCTACGCGTGGTTCTCCGCCGCCGCGAGCCAGGGTGACGACGATGCCGGCAAGAAGCGCGACGACGTGGCCAACAAGCTGAGCCCTGCCGATCTCGCCAGCGCCAAGAGCCTCGCGGCGAACTTCAAGCCGCGAAAGATCGACGCGGCGGTCAACGAGCCGCCCGCGCCGAAGCTGCCGGCCAGCGCGCCGATGTCCCTGCTCGGCGCGCCGATGCCCGGCGCCGTTCCGTTCACGGCCCCGCCGCGTCGGAGCTGATGCCGGTCCGGGCGCGGGGCCCGGCCGCGGCTCCGACCTTGACCGCCACGCCGCGATGCGGGAACGCTGCGGCAGGGCGGCGTCGGACCGGGGGTCGGATCGCACGGGTCGCCAACCCTTGCCGATGCCCGGAGGATGGATGGCGCACCGGAACTCTGTCCCGCTCGGCGCCATCGTCCTCGGTGTCGCCGGGCTCATCCCGTTCCTGGGCTTCGCGGCCCTGGCGGTGTCGGGCACCGACGGCGGCCTGAGCAGCATCGGCCTGTCGCCCCGCACCATCCTGTCGGCCTACGGCGCGGTGATCGCCTCGTTCCTGGGCGGGATCCGTTGGGGCGCAGCCGCGGCGCGCAACGCCGGCAACGGCGATTATCTCGTGGCCATCGTGCCGTCCCTGGTGGCCTGGGCCGCGATGGCCACGCCCGCGCCGTGGGACCTGCGCATCCTCGGCGGACTCGTGCTCGCCTGGGGCCTCATCGATCAGGATCTGCCCCGCCGCGGGCTCGCGCCCCTCTGGCTCGGTCGCCTGCGCTTGGTTCTCTCGGGCGTCGCCGGGGCCGCGCTCCTCGTGGCGGCCTGACGGGTCGCGCGAACTGGCAGCCGCGCGGCGAGCGCCGTCAGGTCTCGCGGCTCATCTCGCGCAGGAGGTTCAGGACGGCGTTGCGGCGCGCCGGCGACTTGATCGAACGGAACAGCGCGGCGACTTCCGCGCAGTCCCGCGCGTCCTGATCCGCCGCGGTCTCGTCCGGCCGGTCCGGCTGCAGAAAGTAGGTCGGACAGACGTTCAACGTGGCTGCGATCCGTTCCAGTAGCCAGCGTGTCGTCGGCGGGGTCGCATCGTCTGTCATACCGTTGAAACTCGCACTCCGCCCGCTGGACCGATTTGAACGGCAGAGCTTTCCGCGGACAGCCTAGCCTTTCAGGGGCGGCGATGCCATCCTCAGGTTGCGTTCGACTCATCATTTGTCGCAGTGCGTGCATCAATTTCGAGTTAGGGCATGCCGCATTCAAAGTACCTGGACAGGACCTTCAGCGTGTTGCGCGACCTGGAACGTGCGGCCACGCCCGACGAGATCGCGCGGCTCCTGGTCGAGGCGTTCAGCCGCTACGGAGTCTCGTACATCATGGCCGGGATCGTCCCGGACCCCGGCCTGCCGAAGCGGCGGCACGCCGGGTTCGTGCTCGCCAGCACCATGCCGGAGGGCTGGGCCCGCCGGTACGTGACGCAGGGCTACGCGCTTCACGATCCCACGGTCCAGCGGCTGTGCACCACGGCGACGCCCTTCGACTGGAGCGCCGTGCTGCCGGATACCCCGACGGCCGGGCGCGTCATGAACGAGGCCGGTGAATTCGGCATCCGCGCGGGCATCACGGTTCCGTTCGTGACCCTCGACGGCGAGCCGGGCGGGATCAGCGTCTCGGGGGAGCGGATCGAGATCGATCCGGCCGAGCGCGTCGCGGTCAACCTCGTGGCGACCTACGCGGTCGGTCAACTGCTGCTGATGAACAGCCGGCCGGCCGCCCCGGCGCCGGCGCGCCTCTCGCCGCGGGAGCGCGAAGCCCTGCAGTGGGCGGCGGAGGGCAAGACCGACGTCGAGATCGGCATGGTCATGGGCATCACGGCCGCCGGCGTCGACTACCATCTGCGCTCGGCCCGCGCGAAGCTCGACACCGTCAACCGCGCCCACACCGTGGCGCAGGCGCTGCGGTCCGGTCTGATAACCTAGAGACCACGCCACCCGATCCGCGCCCGTCTCGGCTAACACGGGCGGACGTGTTCCGGATGGCAGCAAGTCCTTGGTGCCACAGCAGGGCGGGCTCACAGACCCTACGGTTTCTCGTAGTACACAGCCCTCGGTGAAACGACGAAAACTCGCGTCAGACCAACGTGAGGTTTTCCTGTGATCCATATCGTCACACCCGCCAACGCGGATCGCTATGCCGACGCGATGGAGCAGGCTTGGCGCCTGCGCCACGCCATCTTCGTCGGCGAGAAGGGTTGGAGCGAGCTGGCCCGTCCGGACGGTCGCGAGATCGACCAGTTCGACACGCCGCACGCGGTCCACTTCCTCGCTATGGAGGACGACACTGTCGTCGGCTACAGCCGACTCCTGCCGACCACGCGCCCGCATCTCCTGTCGGACGTGCTCCCGCAGCTCTGCGAGGGCGAGCGGCCGGTCGGACCGCAGATCTGGGAATGGACCCGCCAGGGCGTCGCCCGCTCGCACCGGGCGAAGGGCCGCGTCGTCAATCCGGTCTCGATCGCCCTGCTTACCGGGATCGTCGAGTGGGGCCTCGCCCACGGGGTCCACAGCCTGCTGCTGCAGATGCCGACCCTCTACATGATCCACGTCATCCAGCTGCATTTCCGCCCGCAGCCGCTCGGCCTGCCGGTCCAGATCGCCGGCGAGGAGATCATGGCGGCAACCGCCCGATTCGACGCCCGCACCCTGGCCAAGCTCCGCGCGGTCCGCGGCGACAGTCGCTCGGTCCTCGTCTCCGAACCCGCTTACCTGGTGGCCTGACCATGATCTTCGACAGCAAGGATACCGCGCTGGACGCGCTCGCCGCGCAGTGCCTGCGGGTTCGCGAACTCATCGACACGGTCGGCGATCCGCTGATGCGGGCCGCCATCGATCTCCTGCTCCTCGAGGTCGCCCGGGCCCTGGCCCAGAATGGACCGCAGGACCGCGCGAGCGGCGCCTGAGGCGCCGGCGGCAGGCGGATACGGGGACGGCGGGCGTCCCGTAGGACGCCCGCCGCTCTCCACGTTGTGGCTAATGCCTCAGACGCCCATCGCGGTTTTCAGGTTCTGATCGACCTTGTCGAGGAAGCCGGTGGTCGAGAGCCACTTCTGGTCCGGCCCGACGAGGAGGGCGAGATCCTTGGTCATGTAGCCGGCCTCGACCGTGTCGACGCAGACCTTCTCCAAGGTGGCGGAGAACTTCGCCAGATCGTCGTTGCCGTCGAGCTTGGCGCGGTGCGACAGGCCCCGGGTCCAGGCGAAGATCGACGCGATCGAGTTGGTCGACGTCTCGCGGCCCTTCTGGTGCTCGCGGTAGTGGCGGGTGACGGTGCCGTGGGCGGCCTCGGCCTCCACCGTCCGGCCGTCCGGCGTCATCAGCACCGAGGTCATCAGGCCGAGCGAGCCGAAGCCCTGCGCGGCCGTGTCCGACTGCACGTCGCCGTCGTAGTTCTTGCAGGCCCAGACGTAGCCGCCCGACCACTTCAGGCACGAGGCCACCATGTCGTCGATCAGACGGTGCTCGTAGGTGATACCGAGCGCCTTGAACTTGGCCTCGAACTCGTCCTCGTAGACCTTCTGGAACAGGTCCTTGAAGCGGCCGTCATAGGCCTTGAGGATGGTGTTCTTGGTCGACAGGTAGACCGGGTACTTGCGCGCGAGGCCGTAGTTCATCGAGGCGCGGGCGAAGTCGATGATCGACTGGTCGAGGTTGTACATCGACATGGCGACGCCGGCCTCGGGGAACTTGAACACCTCCTTCTCGATGACCGTGCCGTCATCGCCCTCGAACTTGATGGTCAGGCGTCCCTTGCCGGGCACCTTGAAGTCCGTGGCGCGGTACTGGTCGCCGTAGGCGTGGCGGCCGATCACGAAGGGCTGCGTCCAGCCGGGCACGAGGCGGGGCACGTTCTTGCAGATGATCGGCTCGCGGAAGATCACGCCGCCCAGGATGTTGCGGATCGTGCCGTTGGGCGAGCGCCACATCTCCTTGAGACCGAATTCCTGCACCCGCTGCTCGTCGGGGGTGATGGTGGCGCACTTCACGCCGACGCCGTGGCGCTTGATCGCCTCGGCGGCGTCCACCGTCACCTTGTCGTTGGTGGCGTCCCGGTGCTCGACGCCGAGGTCGTAGTACTCGAGGTCGACGTCGAGATAGGGGTGGATGAGCTTGTTCTTGATCTCGGCCCAGATGATCCGGGTCATCTCGTCGCCGTCGAGCTCGACGACGGGGTTCGCTACCTTGATCTTCGCCATGGACCGCTGCCTTCCCGCGTTGTCCCCGCGCACGGCATGCAAGGGCCGTGCGGTCGTTGTCCCGGGAGACCTGTGGGGCGCCCCGGGCCGGAATCGCCCCGCGACATAGCGCGGCCCTTCCGGCGACGGAAGGCGCGCGCTGTCATCCGGGCGGCATCGTCACTCGCCCCTCGACGGGCGCGGGCTCGCCGTGCCAGACGGCCGCCATGACGAGCCGAGACGCACAGGGCGACGCCCCCGAGGTTGCCCCCAGGAAGGTCACCGAACTGCCGCCCGGGATCGCCCCCGCGGTGATCCTGGTGGAGCCGCAGCTTGCCGAGAATATCGGCATGACCGCCCGGGCCATGGCGAATTTCGGCCTGTCGGAGCTGCGCCTCGTCAACCCGAAGAACGGCTGGCCCAAGAAGGGCGTCCGAGAGGCGGCCTCGGGCGCGACGCACGTCCTGGACGCGGCCGCGATCTACGGCAGCGTGGCCGAGGCCATCGCCGACTGCCAGTACGTCCTGGCGACCACGGCGCGCGAGCGCGGGCAGATGAAGCGGGTCTTCGCGCCCGAGGAGGCCATGGGCGAGCTCGTGGCCCGGGAGGGGCAGCGCACCGCGGTGATGTTCGGCCGCGAGCGGGTCGGGCTCACCAACGACGAGGTGTCGCTCGCCGACGCGATCGTCACCTTCCCGGTCTCCCCGGACTTTCCCTCGCTCAACCTCGCGCAGGCGGTTCTGCTGGTGGGCTACGCGTGGCGGCAGGCGAGCGGCCGGGCGCGCCTGCCCTTCACGGGCGAACTCCTGTCGCCGCCGGCGACCCGCGAGGCGCTGATCGCGCTGTTCGGAAGCCTTGAGGCGGCGCTCGACGGGGCCGGCTTCTACCCGCCGGAGAAGAAGGAGATCATCGCCCGCAACATGCGCGACATGCTCCACCGCATGAGCCTGACCGAGCAGGACGTGCGGACGTTCCGCGGGGCGCTGCGGGCCCTGACGCGGAAGGGCGGCTGATCAGCCGGGGGCCGGCTTCATCTCCGGCGGCTTGCCGCCGCCGAAGCAGCGGCCGACCGCCTCCCAGAACGCCGTCCGCTCCTCGGGCGTGCACTGCGCCATGCGCGCCTCGACCTTGGCGCGTCCGGCCACCGCGTCGGCTGTCGCGGCCACCTCGGTCTCGCTCGGGTTCCTCGCCTCGGCCATCGGCAATCCTCCGTTGCAGAACGAAAGCGCAGCTGAGCCGTGCGGTTCCGTTCCGCGCCGCGATCGGGCATGGAGTCGGCGATTCGCGGAGTGGCCGCGCGGTGGCGGAACGAGGGCGGGGTATCGGGTGCGGCTCAGCGTGGACAATCTGGCCTGCCGCCGCTCCGGCCGCCGCATCTTCGCCAACCTGTCCTTCGCCCTCGGACCCGGCGACGCCCTCGCGATCACCGGGCGGAACGGCGCGGGCAAGTCGAGCCTCCTCGCCATCCTCTCGGGCCGACTGCGGGCGGATGCCGGGCGGATCGACGTCGCCGATGTCGGCGAGGCGAGTCTGCCCGAGTGCCTCCACGCCGTCGGCCACCGCGACGGGCTGAAGAGCTCTCTCACGGCGGGCGAGAACCTCCTGTTCGCCCAGCGGCTCCTGGGCGCGCCGCGTCTGGACCCGCGCGCCGCGCTGGAGCGGCTCGGCCTCGGCCACGCGCACGACCTGCCGGTGGCCTATCTGTCGGCGGGTCAGCGGCGGCGCGTGGCCCTGGCGCGGCTGCTGGTCTGCGCCCGCCCGCTCTGGCTCCTCGACGAGCCCACCGCCGCCCTCGACACGGCCTCGCAGGCGGTGCTCGCCGAGCTGATGGAGGGCCATCGGGCCGGCGGCGGCCTCGTGATCGCCGCCACCCACCAGTCCCTCGGCCTCGCCGGCGCTGCGGAACTGCGCATCGAGACCGCCGCCGCGGCACCGGTCGCGGACCTTCTGGAGGAGTGGGCGTGATTCGCGCGGTCCTCGCCCTCATCGCCCGCGACCTGCGCCTCGCCGGCCGGGTCGGCGGGTCCGGCGCCCTGTCGCTGGTCTTCTTCCTGATGATCGTCGCGCTCGTGCCCTTCGCCCTCGGGCCCGATCTCAATCTGCTGTCGCGGATCGGCCCGGCTATCCTCTGGCTCGCCGCCGTGCTGGCGACGCTGATCGGCCTCGACCGCCTGTTCCAGGCCGACGAGGAGGATGGCTCCCTCGACCTGATGACCGCGGCACCGGTGCCCCTCGAACTGGTGGTGCTCGGCAAGGTCGCGGCGCACTGGCTGACAACCGGACTGCCGCTGGCGCTGGCCGCGCCGCTCTTCGGCCTGCTGGTGGCCCTCGACGGCACCGCCATGGGCGCGACGTCCCTGACGCTTCTGGCCGGCACGCCGGCCCTGAGCTTCATCGGCGCGGTGGGCGCGGCGCTCACCGCCTCGATTCGCCGGGGCGGCCTGATCCTCGCCGTGCTGGTCCTGCCGCTGATGATCCCGACGCTGATCTTCGGCGTCTCGGCCGCGCAGGCGGCGAGCGGCGGGACGGTGCCGTTCCTCGTGCCGCTGGCGGTGCTGGCGGCGCTGACGCTGATCGCCGCCGTGGTCGGGACGCTGGCGGCGGCGGCGGCTCTGCGCTGGCCGGAATAGCCGACGCTCTCTTGCATGAAGCGGCCAGCGCTCGTCATCGTCCCGGCGATGCTGCCTCGCGCGGCCGGACGTCTTCGCTGAAGCCTGCCGAATGCTTCCCGGCTCCCGGGCCGAGGCCGAAGCCCGCGCTCCGGATTTGCCTCCGAGCGCGTTGACGCGCGGCGCCCCCCTGACTATAGAAGCCGCTTCGCCGAGGGGCCGCGCTTTCGCGCGCGCTGCGTCTCGGCCATCGCCAGACAACCTGACGCGACGACCGATTTCCGGCCCAGCCGGCCCGTCGGCATCGCCCGACGAGAAACACGAGGACGTACATGGCCAACACCGCTTCGGCCAAGAAGATGACCCGCAAGATCGCCAAGCGTACGGCGATCAACCGCTCGCGCCGCTCGCGCATGCGGACCTTCGTCCGCAAGGTCGAGGAGGCCATCGCCAGCGGCAACCAGCAGGACGCGCTGGCCGCCCTCCGCGCCGCCGAGCCCGAGATGATGCGCGCCGCCCAGCACGGCATCGTTCACAAGAACAACGCTTCGCGGAAGGTCTCGCGCCTCGCCGCCCGCGTGAAGGCGCTCGCCGCCTAAACCGCCACGCACCACCGAGACGGTCTCGAGCCCGGCCTTCGCGCCGGGCTTTTTCGTGCGCGCTGTCCGGGCGAGCCGCGCGCCGCCGCCTCGTCCCGGCACGAAAGCGTTAACCCTGTCCAAGAATCAACGCGATTGCGGAGTCCAGAAACGGCGTGTAGCTTAACAGAAACTGACCCTGGACAAGCAAAACGCGCCGATTTCGGGACTCCAGCGAATCGAACTGATTCGCCAAGACTCTAGCGGCCGTGTTCAGCCCGGGCGGGAACACTTGCGAATGGGAATCCGCGCCGTCCCCACAAGTCCCACTGTTAAAGGAACCGTAGGTAATTGTTGATAGGCTCTCCCAATCGGCAAAAGTTCCTCGCGGTGGGGTTGACTCCGTTCAGAGGACTCTGTCCCGCCCGTTCTTGCGGGACGCTGAGGGCGTAAATCGTGCGTACGCGCCGCCTGCGGGTCTCCGTGGGCAGCGTCGGGAGAGCCAGTGATGCGTGTCGACGGAACGGTGGCGAGCGACGACGACGGGGGCCGCAACGGTGGCGGCAACACGGATTACGGGTCTGCCTGGGCCCGGGTGAAGCGCCGGCTGCGGGCCGAGCTCGGCGAGGACGTGTTCGCGAGCTGGTTCGCCCGCCTGGAGCTGGAGACCGTGGCCGGCGGAACGGCCCGTCTGACGGTCCCGACCCGCTTCCTCAAGAGCTGGATCGAGTCGCACTACCTCGACCGCGTGCTCAACACCTTCAAGGCCGAGGTCGAGGAGATCGCGCGGATCGAGGTCGGCGTGCGCGGGACCGGGGCGCCGGTCCGTCCGGTCGCCGCCGGGGTCGCCAAGGCCGGCCCGGCCAGCGGACCGCTCGCCCGCCTCCACGCGACCAGCGCGCCGATCCCGGTCGCCGCGGTCGCGCCGACGCCCGAGGCTCGCGGCGGCGAGGCCGGGGGCGATCTCAGCGGCACGCCGCTCGACGCGCGGCTGACCTTCGCGAGCTTCGTGATCGGACGCTCGAACGCGCTGGCGCACGCCGCCGCCGAGCGGGTCGCCAATCACCAGGGGGAGGGCGCGCTCTACAACCCGCTCTACCTCCACGCGGGCGTCGGGCTGGGCAAGACCCACCTGCTGCACGGGATCGGCCACGCCGCCCGCGAGGCCGGGCGCCGGGTGATCTACCTGACCGCCGACCGGTTCATGTACGGCTTCGTCAACGCCTTGAAGACCCAGTCGGCGCTCGCCTACAAGGAGCGGTTGCGGGGCATCGACCTGCTGATCCTCGACGACGTCCAGTTCATCCAGGGCAAGTCGATCCAGGCCGAGTTCGGCCACACGATCAACGCGCTCATCGATGCCGGACGTCAGGTCGTCGTCGCCTCCGACCGGCCCCCGACCGAGCTCGAGGCCCTGGACGAGCGGGTGCGCTCGCGGCTCGGCGGCGGCCTCGTGGTCGAGATCACGGCCCTCGACGAGGCCCTGCGCGTCTCGATCCTGTCCGCCCGCCTCGCCGCGGTGCGGGCGTCCCATCCGGGCTTCGACGTCTCGCCGCAGGTGGCGGCCTACGTGGCCCGTGCGATCACCGCCAACGGCCGCGACCTCGAGGGCGCCGTGAACCGCCTGCTGGCCCACGCCACGCTCACCGGCACCGCCGTGACGATGGAGACGGCCGAGAGCGCGATCCGCGACTTGGTGAAGAACCGCGAGCCGAAGCGGATCAAGATCGAGGACATCCAGAAGCTGGTCGCCTCGCGCTACAACGTCTCGCGGTCCGACATCCTGTCGGAACGGCGCACCGCCGCGGTGGTGAAGCCGCGTCAGATCGCCATGTACCTGTCCAAGGTCCTGACGTTGCGCTCGCTGCCGGAGATCGGCCGCCGGTTCGGAGGGCGCGATCACACCACGGTGCTCCACGCCGTGCGCAAGATCGAGAAGCAGATCGGTGAAGATTCGGTGCTCGGCGATGAAGTCGAGCTGCTGAAGCGGATGCTTCAGGACTAGTCGAGACCGGGCGATCCACCGGAGCAACCCGCTCAAAGTGGATCGGGTCCGTCCCGGAATGGCCGCCGGAGCGGTCCGGGCGTCGGCCTGATCGGCGCCGGTCCCGGACGATCACTGCCAAAACTCCGCCGCTGTCACGCGCCCTTCGCCGGCTCCCCGCTTCCGGGGCTGGCCGAGGGCGCGCGCGCCGTGGCAGACTGGCGCGAACCGAGACGGCCCTGTAAGGCCGCGTCGCCGACCGGCGAAGACCGACGCCCCGGGGGAGTGCTGATGACGGACGCCTTCATCTACGACCACGTTCGCACGCCGCGCGGGCGCGGCAAGGCGGACGGCTCCCTCCACGAAGTCACCGCCCTGCGACTCGCCGAGACCGCGCTCCGCGCCCTCAAGGACCGCAACGGCCTCGACACGGCCCTGGTCGACGACGTGGTGCTGGGCTGCGTCGATCCGGTAGGGGAGGCGGGGGGCGACATCGCCCGCGCCGCAGCCCTGGTGGCCGATTACGGGGCGCACGTGCCGGGCGTGCAGATCAACCGCTTCTGCGCCTCCGGCCTCGATGCGGTGAACTTCGCCGCCGCGCAGGTCATGAGCGGCCAGCACGAGATGGCGGTGGGCGGCGGCGTCGAATCGATGAGCCGCATCGGCATCGGCGCCTCGGGCGGTGCCTGGCCGGTCGACCCGGCGATCGCCATCAAGTCCTACTTCATGCCGCAGGGCGTCTCGGCCGACCTGATCGCCACCAAGTACGGCTTCACCCGCGACGAGTGCGACGCCTACGCGGTGCGCTCGCAGGAGCGCGCGGCGAAGTCGTGGGGCGAGGGCCTGTTCGACCGCTCCGTGGTTCCGGTCCGCGACGTGAACGGCATCACGCTCCTCGACCGCGACGAGCACATGCGCCCCGGCACCGACATGCAGTCGCTCGCCGCGCTGAAGGCGTCCTTCGTGCAGATGGGCCAGATGGGCGGCTTCGACGCCGTGGCGACCGACGCGCATCCGGACGTCGAGACGGTCGAGCACGTCCACCACGCCGGCAACTCCTCCGGCATCGTCGACGGCGCCGCCGCCGTGCTGATCGGCTCCCGGGCGGCCGGCGAGGCCGCGGGCCTGCGCCCGCGCGGCCGGATCCGCGCCTTCGCCAATATCGGGTCGGATCCGGCGCTGATGCTCACCGGGCCGGTGGACGTCACCCGCAAGGTGCTGGCGAAGTCGGGCCTGAGCCTCGCGGACATCGACCTGTTCGAGGTCAACGAGGCCTTCGCGGCGGTGGTCCTGCGCTTCTGCCAGGCCTTCGACCTCGACCCGGAGGCGGTCAACGTGAACGGAGGCGCCATCGCCCTCGGCCACCCGCTGGGCGCCACCGGCGCGATGATCCTCGGCACCGCCCTCGACGAGCTGGAGCGGACCGGCAAGGAGCGCGCGCTGGTCACGCTGTGCATCGGCGCCGGCATGGGCACCGCGACCATCATCGAGCGGGTTTGAACCGCCGCGCGCCCGGGAGCGGCGCGGCGCCGCTCCCCAAAGTCCGGGAACGCTGCTAGAGGCGCGGGCGACGCTCGGCCCTTTCGCGGTCCGGACGATAAAACAACGGGAGACAAGCCCTTGAACCGCCTGATTGCGACGCTCTGTCTGGGCGTCACCCTGAGCCTGCCGGTGGCCGCCCGCGCCGACGACGCCGCGGACCGCGTCGCCGCGGCCACGAACCTCGTCAACAAGACCCTGATCAAGAACCTTCAGACCGGGTTCAACGTCGCCCTCGAGAAGACCGTGGCGCCGATGCCGGAGGCCCGCGCCGAGGCCGTGCGCAAGGAACTGCTGGACGAGTTCGAGAAGCAGCGCGCCCTCATGGTGCAGGGACTCTCGAAGGACTACGCCGAGAAGTTCAGCCTCGCCGAGCTCAAGCACCTCGACGAGATCTACTCGGACCCGACCTATCTCAAGTTCCAGACGATGAACGCCGATCCGAACTCGTCGGTGACCGCGATCTCGCAGAACTCCGTCACCAAGCTGCTCAACATGCTGGCGGTCGCCGCGGCGACCGACAACGCGCCGAAGCCCGGCACCCCGCCGGTGCCGGCCGTGCCGCCGGCCGCGGCGCCGACCCCGGCTCCGAAGTAGGCGATGAAGGCCGCGCGCGTCGGTCCGGCGTCAGGCTGCGCGCGCGGCAGCCACGGGGGCGAAGCCCGCGACCGGGGGCAGTCCCTCCAGGAGGGGCTTGGCGAAGTGGTAGCCCTGCACGAGCGTGATCCCGATGTTTCGCAGGGCGTCGAGCTCCCCGGCGGTCTCCACGCCCTCGGCGAGCACCGTGACGTCGAGGGCGCGGGCGATGGCGGCCACGCCCGAGACGATGGCGTAGCGCCCGGCGTCGCTGTCGAGGCCGCGCAGCACGTCCATGTCGATCTTGATCAGGTCGGGGCGGAAGTTGGCGAGCAGGCTCAGGCCCGCGAAGCCGGCGCCGAAATCGTCGAGCGCCGTCAGGAATCCCTGCTTCCGGTAGGCGGCGACGATGCCCTTCACGTGCTCGAGGTCGCGGAACCGCTCCTGCTCGGTGAACTCGAACATGATGCGCCGGTGGGCGAAGTCGATGCGCCGGGCCGCCTCGAGCGAGGCGCGGATGCAGGCATTCGGCTCGTAGACCGCGTTCGGCATGAAGTTGATCGACAGCCGCGTGGCGCTGTCGCGGGGGAACAGGGTGCCGGCGAGTTCGATCGCCTTGACGCGGGCGGCCTGATCGAACTGGTAGCGGGTGTCGTCGGTCACCCGGTCGAGGATCGTGTAGGCTGGCTCGCCGTTCGGGCCGCGCACCAGCGCCTCGTAGGCCCAGACGCTGCCGTCCGCGAGGTCGAGGATCGGCTGAAACGCCATCGTGAAGTCGAAGTCGAGCTTGGTGCCGGCGCGACAGGCGCGGCAGCCGGAATCCTTCGTCATGTGCGGCTTTCGGTGAGTGACCCCGGCCGGCGGACAATGGGCGGCCGCGCTCAACACAACCTTAATGCAAGCGCGCCGGCGGATCGTCGGCGGAATCCAGGGAGGACGGCACCGTGACGCTGACCGATTTCCGCTTCGAGACCGATCCCGACGGCATCGCTCTGGCGACCTGGGACATGCCCGGCCGCTCGATGAACGTCATCACCGAAGGCGTGATGGACCAGCTCGAGCAGATCATCGAGCAGGTCGCGTCCGATCCGACGATCAAGGGCTGCGTCATCGCCACCGGCAAGGACAATTTCTCCGGCGGCGCCGACCTCACCATGCTGCAGGGCCTCGGCCGGGCCTACGAGCAGCTGAAGGCCGAGCAGGGCGAGGAGGTGGCGATGCGCCACTTCTTCGAGGCCTCCCGGCGCCTGTCACTGTTGTTCCGGCGGCTGGAGACCTGCGGCAAGCCCTTCGCCGCGGCCATCCAGGGCCTGTGCCTGGGCGGCGCCTTCGAGCTGGCGCTGTCGTGCCACTACCGGGTCGCGTCCGACGACGCGAAGACCCGCGTCGGCCTGCCGGAGATCAAGGTCGGCCTGTTCCCGGGCGGCGGCGGCACGCAGCGGGTCGCGCGCCTGATGCAGACCGGCGATGCCCTCCAGATGCTGTTCAAGGGCGAGCAGATCCGCGCGCCCATGGCCAAGGGCATGGGACTGATCCACGCCGTGGCCCCGCAGGCCGAGATCGTCGAGCGCGCCAAGGCCTGGATCCGCGAGGGCGGCTCCGCGGTGGCGCCCTGGGACGTGCCGAAGTTCAAGGCCCCGTCCGGCAAGGTCTACTCGCCCGCCGGCATGATGATCTGGCCGCCGGCCAACGCCATCTACCGCCGCGAGACGCATGACAACTACCCCGCCGCCAAGGCGATCCTGGCCTCCGTCTACGAGGGCCTGCAGCTGCCGATGGACCTCGCCCTGCGGGTCGAGAGCCGGTACTTCGCGCATATCCTGCGCTCGACCGAGGCGGCGGCGATGATCCGCACGCTGTTCATCTCCATGGGCGAGCTGAACAAGGGCGCGCGTCGCCCGAAGGACGTGCCGGCGACGAACCTGCGCAAGGTCGGCGTGATCGGCGCCGGCTTCATGGGCGCGGGCGTCGCCTACGTCACCGCCCAGGCCGGGATCGAGGTGGTGCTGGTCGACCAGTCGGTGGAGGCGGCCGAGAAGGGCAAGGCCTACGCCCACACGCTCATCACCGGCCAGATCAACAAGGGCCGCGCCAAGACCGCCGACCGGGAGGCGCTGCTCGGCCGGATCCAGGCCACGGCGGATTACGGCGCCCTCGCCGAGTGCGATCTGGTGATCGAGGCCGTCTTCGAGGATCCGCGCGTGAAGGCCGAGGTGATCCAGAAGGTCGAGGCGGTGATCCGCGCCGACGCGATCTTCGCGTCCAACACCTCGACCCTGCCGATCACCGGCCTGGCCAAGGCGTCGCAGCGGCCGGCGCAGTTCGTCGGCATCCACTTCTTCTCGCCGGTGGAGAAGATGATGCTCGTCGAGATCATCAAGGGCGAGGCGACCGGGGACGCGGCGCTCGCCGCCGCTCTCGACTACGTGCGGCTGATCAAGAAGACCCCGATCGTCGTGAACGACGCCCGCGGCTTCTTCGCCAACCGCTGCGTCGGCGCCTACATCCTCGAGGGGCACAAGATGCTCGCCGAGGGCGTGCCGCCCGCGATGATCGAGAGCGCCGGCCGCCAGGCGGGCATGCCGGTCGGGCCGCTGTCGCTCAACGACGAGGTCGCCCTCGATCTCGTGCTCAAGATCGCCAAGGCCACCGAGGCGCAGGTGGGGCAGGGCGCCGTCGACCCGGCGCAGAAGGCGATCCTCGCCGAGATGGTCGAGAACCAGGGCCGTCTGGGCCGCAAGAACCGCAAGGGCTTCTACGACTACCCCGAGGGCGCGCCGAAGCGCCTCTGGCCCGGCCTGAAGGAGCTGCAGCCGAACCGGCTCGATCCCGACGCCGTCGACTTCACCGAGCTGAAGCAGCGGCTTCTGGTGGTCCAGGCGCTGGAGGCTGCCCGCACGGTCGGCGAGGGCGTGGTCACCGACCCGCGCGAGGCCGATGTCGGCTCGATCCTCGGCTTCGGCTTCGCGCCGTTCACCGGCGGGACCCTGTCGTACATCGACTTCATGGGCGCGGCGGCCTTCGTCGACCTTGCGCGGTCGCTCGAGGCCAAGCACGGGCCCCGTTTCCACGTGCCCGACAACCTGGCCGCGATGGCCGAGCGCGGGGGCACGTTCTACGCCGGCGCCGAGAAGCGCGCCGCCTGAGCACCGTCGGCCGGACGCCCGCTCGCGGCGTCCGGTAGCTGGGCGAGTTCCTCCAGCAGGACCGTCCGCGCGCAGGCCCCGAAGGCCCGCATCAGCCGCCCCCGGGCGTGATCCGGGGGGAACAGCAGCGCGAAATGCACGGGGAGCGCGGGGGCGAAGGGCCGGATCGCGATCGGCGAGACCTTCGCCTCCTCGTGGGCCGCCAGCGGATTCATGACGCTGACCCCGAGCCCGGCCGAGACGAGCGTGCAGATCGAGGCGCCGAGGCCGGCCTCGGCGGTGATGGTCAGGCCGATCCCGGCCGCCTCGAAGATGGCCTCGGTCCGGCCGCGCAGGGCGCTCCCGAGCGAAGCGGCGACGAACGGTACGCCGAGAAAATCCGCGGGCGCGAGCGCGGCCCGCGCGGCGAGGGGATGATCGCGCGGCAGGACGGCGACGCAGGGCCGGGTCTCGACGTGCTGGGCGCGCGCCTCCGGAGCGTCGCCGTACAGCATGGTCAGCGCGGCGTCGCAGGAGCCCGTCGCGAGCCAGTGGTTCACGGTCTCGTCGTCGCCGGAATGGATCGCCACGATCACGTCGGGATGCGCCGCGCGGAAACGCACGACCGCGCGCGCGAGGAGCCCGCCCGCCAGCCGCGGCATCGCGGCCACCCGCAGCCGCTCCGTCCCGAAGGCGCGGATCCGCGCGGCCGCCGATTCCAGGCTGGTGAGACCCACGAAGGCGCGCTCGACCTCCGCGTGGAACCGCGTTCCGTCGAGGGAGGGCACGACCCGGCTCCCGCTCCGATCGAACAGGGGCAGGCCTGTGATGGTCTCCAACTGGGCGATCAGCCGGCTGACCTGCGGCTGCGAGGTGTGGAGCCGGCGGCTCGCCTCGGTCATCGACCCGGTGGCGACCACGGCCCGGAACGCCTCGATGTGCCGGAAGGTCATGCGCCGCTCGGCCATATCAGATCCGTATGCTCGGCAGGTGAATCGGCATTGGACGCCCGCGCGCGGCCGCTCCTAGGATCGACCGGCAAAGCTTCGGGCCGACTCCCCGTCGGGGCAGCCCGGTGCTTCTCCGGTTCAGACATAGCGAGGGGGTTCGGATCGTGTCGAGGACGCTGCCGCTTCTGTTGGCCACTCTGTGCTGGGCCGGGCTCGCTGCGCCGTCGGCCGCCGAGGGGCGCCTCGACAAGATCCGCGCGACCGGGCAGATCAGCCTCGGCTTCCCGGACGCGTCGCCACCCTTCGGCTTCCTCGACCAGAACGCCAAGCCGGTGGGCTATTCTCTGGAGATATGCGAGCACGTCGCGCAGAAGCTCAAAGCCGTTCTCGGCATGAACAAGCTCGAGGTGCGCCACGTGCCGGTGATGTCGGCGACCCGGATCCCGCTGATCAACAACGGTACGATCGACCTGGAATGCGGCACCGCCAGCAACCTGCCCGAGCGGCACAAGCTGGTCTCGTTCGCGCCGACCACCTTCGTGGCGCAGGTGGTGCTTGTGGCCAAGAAGGACACGCCGGTGGACGTCGACGACATCGCCTCGTTCCGCGGCAAGGCCATCTCGGCGCAGGCCGGCGGCGAGACCCAGCGCGTCGCCACCCGGATTAACGTCCGCGACAAGCTCGACATCCTAGTGATGCCGGCCAAGGACACCGCCGAGGTGTTCCTGCTCGTGGAGACCGGCCGCGCGGCGGGCGCCATCAACGACGACGCCCTGGCCCACGCCACGGTGGCGGGGGCCAAGCGGCCGGCGGACTACAAGATCGGCACCAAGGGCCTCGAATTCGCCCCCTACGGGATCCTGGAGCCGAAGGACGACGCGGCCTTTAAGGCGGCCGTCGACAAGGCGGTGGTCGAGCTGATCCAGGACGGGACCGTGACGCGGCTCTACGGCAAGTATTTCGAGCAGCCGATCCCGCCGAAGGGCATCAACTTGGAGTTGCCGATGAGCGACGTGCTCAAGCGGGCCCTCGCCAACCCGACCGATTCTGGCGACGAGGCGGCCTACCGGTAGGGCGGCGAGACAGACATGCGAGACGATCACGGCGAAGCGACGGACGCGCCGTCCGCGGTCGACCTGCGGAGCGACACGGTCACCCGGCCGACCGAGGCGATGTACGCCCGGATGCGGTCGGCGCCGCTGGGCGACGACGGGCTCGACGCCGACCCGACCGCCCGCGCGCTGGAGGAGACCGCCGCCGCGATGCTCGGCAAGGCGGCGGCCCTGTTCGTGCCGAGCTGCACGATGGGCAACCTGCTGGCGATCCTGGCCCAGGTTCAGCGCAGCGAGCAGGTCCTGCTCGAGGCCCAGGCCCACATGCTCCACACCGAGCGCGGGGCCGCCACCCTGACCGGGGCGTTCCTGGACGGGATCGCCGGGACCGACGGTGCCATGGATCTCGACCGGCTGGAGGACGCCCTCCGGCCGGGCGCGAGCCCGCTGCCGACGGCCATGATCGCGCTGGAGACCTCGCACAACGCCGCCGGCGGCACCGTGCTGCCGCCGGACCATATGGCCGCGGTGGCGGAGATCGCCCGCGCGCGCGGCATAAGGGTTCATCTCGACGGGGCCCGCCTGTTCAATGCCGCGACCCATCTCGGGGTCGCGCCGGCGGACCTCGCTGCCCACGTCGACACCGTGTCGCTGTGCCTCTCGAAGGGCCTCAGCGCCCCGGTCGGCGCCGTGCTCGCCGGCGACGGGCCGGTGATCGCGGCGGCACGGCGCCTGCGGAAGATGATCGGCGGGACGCAGCGTCAGGTGGGCATCGTGGCGGCCGCCGGCCTCGAGGCGATCACCGTCATGGGCGCGCGCCTCGCCGAGGACCACGACCGGGCCCGGCAGTTGAGCGCCGGGCTGAACGCCCTGCCGCGCCTCGCGGCGAACCTGCCGCAGACCAATATCGTGCAGGTCGACCTCTCTCGGACCGGGCGGGACAGCGCGCGCTGGGTCGCGGATCTCGACGCGGCCGGCATCCGCGCGCGCCCGCTCGGCGCGCGGCGGCTGCGGCTCGTCACGCACCGGCACATCGCGGCGGCCGACATCGACCGCGCCGTCGCGGCCTTCCGCGCCTGCCTCGACGCGGCCTGAGCCCGGTCAGGCCGCGCCCGCGACCCGGGTCTTCGCGCCGAGCATGCGGGCGAGGAGCACGACGTCGCCGGCATTGTCCGAGAGCAGGTCGGTGATGTCGCCGACCTCCAGCGCCTTCACGTGGCGGCAGCGCATGCCGTAGCGGCCGGCCGTGCAGGTGCAGCGCAGCTCCGGGCCCCCCGGCCGCTCCTCCAGGCTGACGTGGTAGCGGTTGCCGGTCGAGCCGCGCATGGCGAACCGCAGGGCCGCCGGCGCGTCGGAGAAGCCCGCCAGGGCCCGGCCGCTGATCGCACCCGGCGCGCGGCGCGGCACGGCGGGGCCGCCGACCGCCCGCGTGACCGGAAGGCTGAGCGCGGCCGCGAGGGCGTGCATGTCCGCGACCGCCCGCTCGCGCATCGCGGCCAGCGCGATCTCCGCGCACGCATAGGCGTCCTCGCCGGCATCGTGGTGCTCGAAGCGGATGCCGAGGCGCCGCGCGACCTTGCCGAGCCCGCAGCCCTCCGGCGCCGGGAAGACCCGGCGAGACACCTGGACCGTGCAGAGATAGGCGAGATCGGGCACCGGCAGGCCTGCCCGGGTCAGGCCGGCGCGCAGGACGCCGATATCGAAGCTCGCGTTGTGCGCCAGGATCAGCCCGCGCGCGAGATCGCCGAGATAGGGCGCCATGACGGCGGCGAAGTCGGGCTTGTCGGCGACGTCGGCCGGCAGGATGCCGTGGACGCGAATGTTGCCCGGCGCGAAGCGCATCTCGGGGGGGCGGATCAGGTGGCTCTCGCGGCGCACGACCCGGCCATCCGCGATCCAGGCGAGCCCCACCGCGCAGGCGCTGTCACGCCGCTCGTTGGCCGTCTCGAAGTCGAGGGCCAGGACCGTCATCGCGGTTCAACCATACCGGGTGGAAGTTCTCGGGGTGTTCCCCGAGAGGTCTAGGCCGGCCGGACTCGGGCTTCAACCCTGCGCCACCATCACCAGCCAATCGTCCTCCGAGACGACCCGGACACCGTGCTTCTGGGCGTCCTTCAGCTTCGAGCCCGCTCCCGGGCCGGCGACGACCAGGTCGGTCTTGGCCGAGACCGAGCCCGAGACCTTCGCGCCCAGCCGCTCGGCCACCGCCTTGGCCTCGTTGCGGGTCATCTTCTCCAGGGTGCCGGTGAAGACCACGGTCTTCCCCGCGAAGGTGGAGGCCGCGGCGGCCCGCTCCATCGGCTGCACCGCGACCGCGTCGAGCAGCGCGGTGACGGCGTCGGCGTTGTGCGGCTCGGAGAAGAACAGGAGCAGGGCATCGGTCGCCACCGGGCCGATCTCGCCGTCGTCGGCGAAGACCCGGTAGGCATCGCCGGGACGCTGCGCCGCAGCCTGCGCGATCGCGGCGCGCACCGCGTCGACGTCGCCGTAATGGGCGAGGAGGTTCTCGCGCTGGACGGCGCTCAGGCGCGCCCGCTCCTTGGCCGGCGCCGCGTCGTCCTCCGGGAAGCCGAGATCGAGGAGCCGGTCCCGGGTGGTGCCCCCGACGCGCGGCACTGCGGTGAGCTCGACCCAGTCGGGACCCGGCTGCGCCGCCGCGGCCTCGCGGATCGCCGCGATCAGCGTCGGCATGTCGGCGAAGCGCTTCGCCAGCGCCTTGGCGGTCGCCTCGCCGATCTGCGGGATACCGAGGGCGAAGAGCAGGCGGTTCATCGGCACCGCGCGCCGTGCCTCGACGGCGGCGAGCAGGTTCTTGATCGCCTTGTCGTCCTCGTCGCCCTTCTTCTTGGCGGCCTTCTTGGGCGGCTCGGCCGTCCCCGATTCCGCGCGCCGCTCGGCCGACAGCGCCTCGCGCCGCGCCACGATCGCGGCCTTGAGCTCCTCGAAATCCAGGCGGAACAGGTCGGCGGGCTGGCGCACCAGTCCGGCCTCGAACAGGACCTCGATATACGTCTCGCCGAAGCCCTCGATGTCGAAGCCGTTGCGCGACACGAAGTGCTTCATCCGCTCGACGCCCTGCGCCGGGCAGATCAGGCCGCCGGTGCAGCGGCGCACCGCGTCGGGCCGGCCGGTGCGCGGGTTGATGGCGCGGACGGCGCGGCTGCCGCAGGCCGGGCATGACTCCGGGAACGCGTAGGGCCGCGAGTCGGCCGGGCGCTTCGTGAGGTCGACGTCCATGACCTTGGGGATAACGTCGCCGGCCCGGACCACCGTCACGGTGTCGCCGACGCGGATGTCGCGGCCGTCGCGGATCGGCTCGCCGTCGGCGCCGACGCCCTTCACGTAGCCCTCGTTGTGCAGGGTGGCGTTCGACACGACGACGCCGCCCACCGTCACGGGACGGAGCTTGGCCAGCGGGTTCAGCGAGCCGGTGCGGCCGACATTGATGACGATGTCCTCGACGACCGTCGTGGCTTCCTGGGCGGCGAATTTGTGGGCGAGCGCCCAGCGGGGCGAGCGCGAGACGAAGCCCAGCCGCTTCTGGAGCGCGAGGTCGTCGACCTTGTAGACGACGCCGTCGATGTCGTAGCCGAGCCCGGCCCGGTCCGCCTCGATGCGGCGGTAATGGGCGAGCATCGCCGCCGTGTCGGTGAAGGTCTCGGTGCGCGGGTTCACCGGCAGGCCCCAGGTCGCGAACTGCTCCAGCACGCCGGTCTGGGTCTCGGCGATCGGCGCCGACAGCTCGCCCCAGGCATAGGCGAAGAATCGCAGCGGCCGGGACGCGGTGATCGCGGGATCGAGCTGGCGCAGGCTGCCGGCGGCGGCGTTGCGCGGGTTGGCGAAGAGAGGCTTGCCGGCCGCTTCCTGCCGGGCGTTGATGGCGGCGAAGTCGGCGTGGGACAGGTAGACCTCCCCGCGCACCTCGCAGATCTCCGGCCAGCCGGCCCCCGCGAGCACCGCCGGGATGTCCTGCACCGTGCGGGCATTGGCCGTGACGTTCTCGCCGACCTCGCCGTCGCCGCGGGTGGCGGCGGTGTCGAGCCGGCCGTTCACGTAACGGAGCGATAGGGACAGGCCGTCGATCTTCGGCTCGGCCGTGAAGGCGAGGGGAGTGTCGTCCGACCAGCCGAGGAAGCGGCGCACGCGCGCGACGAACTCGGCCACCTCCGCGTCGTCGAAGGCGTTGCCCAGCGAGAGCATGGGCACCGCGTGCCGCACCTTGGCGAACTTCTCCGAAGGCTTCGCGCCGACCGACGTGCTGGCGGCGCCGGTACCGGCGAGATCGGGGAAGCGGGCCTCGATGTCTTCCAGGCGGCGGCGCAGCCGGTCGTACTCGGCGTCCGATATCTCGGGCGCGTCTTCCTGATAGTAGAGGCGATCGGCCTCCAGGATCGCGTCCGACAGGCGCGCGTACTCGGCGCGCGCTTCCTCGGCGGTGAGGTCGAGATCGAGCGGTTCGGATTTCATTGCGGCCATGCCGGGGTTCTAACGCATCGGCGGCCGGCGGGGAGCCGGCCGCGGCGCGCAGTCCCCGATTCCCTCACGGGCGGGGGCTGAGCAGATCGCCGCGCCTCGCCATGCGGAAGGCCGCGAAGAACGTCGCGGCGACCAGCGCGGCGAATGCCTGCAGCGGCAGAGCCGGGGCCAGCCAGCCCGCGACCGCGGTCCCGGCGACCGAGCCGAGATTCATGGACGCCATGTACACCTCGAACTGCGTGGCCGCGCCCGTACGGCCCCGACTCGCCGCGAGCAGCGCCGGCATCAGGGCGACGATCAGCAGGCCGGGCAGCACGCTGGTGAGCGCCAGGATGGCCGGTGCCGCGGCCCCGACGAGCCCGGCAGCGATCAGGATCCCGGCCAGAACGAAGGTGACGGCGCTGCCCAGAAGCAGGGCGCGCAACGGCGACGCCGCTCCCGCGCGGTCCGACCAGACACCCACCGCGACGGCTCCCGCCGTGCCGCTCACCAGGGTCAGCACGGCCTGCAGTCGCGACAGGCCGGCGGCCTCCCAGCCCTGCCGCTGGAGGAGATCGATCGCGAAGGGCAACTCGAACAGGCCGAGCGCCGCGTCGACGCCGAAGCACAGGGCGAGCAGCCGCAGGGCGCGCGGACGGCGCAAAGCCACGACCGTCCGGCGCAGGAAGCGGCGGAACGGGACGCGCCGCGGCGGCGGTCCGCGGCGATCGAGCGACCAGATCGGATCGCTCGGCGCCTCGCGGACCAGCAGCATCGGCAAGCTCGCGACGATCGCGGCGGCGAACAGACAGTGGGCGCTCGCGGAGAAGCCCCAGCTCGCGAGCGACCAGCCGAAGAGTGCGGCGCTGAGGCTCGTTCCGGCCACGAAGCCCGCCCGGGTGCAGGCGCTGACGCGGCCGAGCTCACGGGCCGGGACGTGATCCATGATCATCCGGTCGCAGGCGGTGTCGAGGAGCGACGCGAACAGGCTGTGGACGAGGAAAACCAGGCCGAGCGCGCCGACGGCGTCGCCCCCGGGGACGAGGAGGAGCGCCAGCGTCGCGTGGCATCCGACCAGGGCGGCGACCGCGAAGGGGCGGCGCCGTCCCATCCGCGTGTCCCCGGCCCGGTCCACCCAGGGCCCCCAGAGCAGGGGCTGCAACGTCCACGGCAGGCCCGCCAGAGCGAAGTGCATCCCCACCTCCGTGGAGGAGACGCCCTGCGCCGCGAGATGATTGGCGAGCGCCGTCAGCGAGAAGCCCGCGATGAGGCCCTGATAGAGATAGGTGGCGAAGAATACCCCGTAGCGGACCGGCCGCAGGCCGAGGCTCGGTCTGCCGGACAGGCCGACGCGGAGATCCGTGCCGGACACCGTCACGGAGCGCGGCGCTCCTTGCGGGAGACGGGCGGCGATCCGATGCTGCTCCTTCCTTCCATCGGATCGCCGCCCGTGCCGTTTCGCTCCCCTGACGCTAGCGCCACTGCTTTCGCCTCGCGAGGTGGCGCGTGAGCGCGGTCGAGGTCTGGATCGTCGACCTCGCCCTGACCCCGGGCCAGATCGACCGGTGCGAGGCCGTTCTCGACGCCGCGGAGCGCGGGCGGGCGGACCGGTTCCTGCGCCCGGTGGATCGGGCGCGGTTCCGCGCCAGCCACGCCGCGCTGCGGCTGATCCTCGGCGACGCGCTCGGTCTCGCGCCGGCCGACGTGGAGTTGCTGGCCGGAGCCGGCGGCAAGCCGGAGCTCGCGGGCGGGGCGCGGGGGGCCGCAGATTTCAACCTGTCCCATTCCGGCGCGCGCGCGCTGATCGGGCTCGCCCGTGACGCGTCGATCGGTGTCGATGTCGAGGCCGTCCGGCCGATCGCCGACGCGCTGCGGATCGCGGCGGCCCATTTCGCCACCGACGAAGTGTCGGCCCTCGCCGGCGCCCCCCGAAGCGCGGTCGAGCGTCGCTTCTTCGGACTTTGGACCCGCAAGGAGGCGGTGGTGAAGGCGCTGGGCAGCGGCCTGTCGCTACCGCTCGACCGCTTCAGCGTCAGTGTCCCCCCCGAACCGCCGCGCCTTCTCCGGGCTTCCGGCGACGTGTCCTGGAACCTGGAGGGTCCGTGGAGCTTGGCGGAGATCGATTGCGGGAGCGATCACGTGGCGACGGTGGCGGTCCGATCCGCAGGGGCGGAGATCACCTGCCACCGGCTCTCGGACGACTGGCCCGATCATCTCGGCTGAAAAGGCGCGAGACCGCGCTTGCGGTGGGGCAAAGGCGCGGCTATACACCCGCTCGCCGGCCCTGACGGACACGCGGGGCGGCCTTCGGAGTGTAGCGCAGTCTGGTAGCGCACCACGTTCGGGACGTGGGGGTCGCAGGTTCAAATCCTGCCACTCCGACCAATTTCCTCTAGGGGAACGGTCTTCCCGGCTCAGAGAGCAGACCCTTGGCCACAGGTTCGGCCACAGATAAGCGCCACTGCGCGCACTTCCAAAACCCCTGGACCCATCAGGCCGCGCGCTTCCGACCCCGCCCGCCAAGGGCCGCTCGTGCCCCTTCCATGTGGGCCGGGCTGTGGTGGCCGTAGCGCCTCTCGATCATCTCGGTCGTCATGCCGACGTATCCGGCGAGCTCCCAGATGTCGGTCCCGGCCTGCATGCCCCAGGTCACGGCGGTGTGCCTGAGCGAGTGCCGGACAACGTCGTCGCCGAACCCCAAGTCGTAGGCGAGGTTGGCGAAGGACCGCTTCGTGCTGCCGACGGGCTTGCCGTTCCACTCCACGACATGGCGCTGGCCGAGGACGTGGTGCCAGCGCCAGAGGTGCGCGACCAAAGAATCGGGCATCCGGACCGTCGGCGCCTTCTTGTTCTTCTTGGCCTCCGCGGCCACCGCCTTCCGGTGGAAGACCGCGACGCGCTTGATGACCGGAACCTGGACCCGACGCTCGAACACCTCGCCGTCGATCGTGCGGGTCTCGATCCGATCCTCCATCGTCGTCTCGGTCTTCAGCTCCATCCAAGCCTTGCCGACCTCACGAACGAAGCTGGCGTTGCAGATCGGGCCCGAGCGCGTGCCGGTCCGCAGGGCCACGATGACGAAGCGGGCGAGGTGCTGGCCGACACGGCGGCCGACGACACGCTCGCCCTTCCGCGGCCCGGAATGGATCGTCTGGATCTCTCTCTTCTGCCAGGCGCCCCGGACGATCCTGGCGGCCTCTTCCTTCGTCAGCCAGCGATCGCGCTCCTCACCCTTGGGCGGCAGGGTCACGTGGACCGTGTCGCGGGTCAGGGCGTCCTTCGTGGCCAGGTTGATGGCCGCCCGCAGGTCCTCCAGCTCCCGCCGGGCTCCGCCCTCGCCAACGACCCGCGCCTTCGCTGGCTTCGAGTGGCCGCGGCGGACAGGCCCTGCGTTCTCTGACCGCGGGTTGCCGTCGCGGTCGAGCCCAGCCCGGCCGTGGGTCTTCCATGGCGTCCCGACCCGATCGGAGACGTACTCGGCGCACGTGGCGCTATCGACCTCGTCGAGCGTCCGGGTCCCCCACCACGTCAACAGCGTCTCGACGCGCTGCGCCAATTCATTGTGCCGGGCGACGCCTCCCTTCACCTCGCCGGTGTCAGGATCGAGCCGACCCTTCTTGGCCGTCAGGTAGCGGTCGAGGACCTCGGCGATGAGCACCTCATGCGCCGGCCTGTTCTTCCGGGGGCCGGTCTCGCCCGGGGCGATGACCGACAGGCTGCCGGTATAGTCGTTCAGGGCTTGGATCGCTTGGCGTTCCGCGTCCTTGCCAGCACCGCTGCCAGTGCTTCGGACCTGCTTGCCGCGGTGGACGATCCACCAGCGGCCGGTGCGGTCGACGCCGTCGGCGTCGACGCGCCCGGGGCGCCACCAAAGGTAGGGGAGGCCTCTGCCGGTCTTACCGAGTGTGCGCGGCTTGGCGGCGGAGCGGGAAAGGCGGATTCGCTTGGGCTTCGCGGTGTCGTCCGGCATCGGTCCCTCCATTCGCGGACGAGCCGCTTCGTGACGAACATCAATCTACCGTGTCGCTCGACGGCTAGGTCGCCCCGGTCGATCGCGCCGCGCAGTGCTGCCGCCGTCCAGAGCGGGGCACGGCCGAGGATCTCGTCAGGCTGACACAGCTCGGGCAGCCAGCAGGCCTGCTCCAGCGTCAGGGGGGCTTCATCGTGCGCGCCCTCGGCCAGCCGAGCGTCGGCCCATAGATCGAAAGACAGCCCCGTGTCGAAAAGGTAGGTCGGCATGGGGGGATCATGCCCGAAAACGTGGCCGGCGAAAGCGCTGCGGAGGTCCTCGGTTAATGGGGTGGGTGCGCCGGTCCCTGGGCTTGCCCGATCCGGCCAGGGGTCCGCTAACCGCCTCGCGAATCGGCCCTTGCCGCCGGCGCGCCGATCGGCGAGGCTCGCCCCCATAAGCACGCCCCTCCGCATAGGCAAACGCCCGCGCTTGGCCTGAGGCCAGCCACCGCCGCCGGGACGCCCCGGCCGGCACGCGCTCCCCTATGCCCGGAGGCTGAAATGGCCGTGCACTGGTACGTCTCGGACACTCACTTCTCGCACCGCGGGATCCTTTCGGATCGTATGCCCCGGCCCCGTCCGTTCGCCTCGATCGAGGAGCACGACGAGGTCCTCATCTCCCGCTGGAACGGGAGGGTTTGCAACGACGACATCGTCTGGCATCTCGGCGACTTCGCCTACGGCGGGGGGCATGCCCGCGCGCGCGAGATCTTCGGCAGGCTGCGGGGCCGCAAGCACCTCATCATCGGCAATCATGAGGGCCAGGGCCTCCGGCTGCCGTGGGCGGCCCCGCCCGTCCAGGCCTGCACGATCCATGTCCAGGATCCCGGCATGCCGACGGCTCAAGGCATCTGGCTGAGCCACTATGCCCACCGGGTGTGGCCGGGCATGCACCGAGGCGACATCCACCTCTACGGGCATTCCCATGGCAGCCTGCCCGGCACGGCGGCGAGCCTGGACGTCGGTGTCGACTGCTGGGATTGGGCGCCCGTCCGGCTCTTGGAGATCCGGGAGGCCCTGGCGGACACGGCCGCCCGGGAGGCCGGGGGGGGCGCGGCGGCCGCGCTCGCCGAGGCGGCTTGAGGCTACGGCGCCTCGAACCCCCACTCGGCGGCGTTCTTCTCCAGCAGGATCTGCACGGCGAGGGTGATCCGCTCGTCGATCGTGCGTGGGACCGGGAAGCGGACCGGCCTCCCGCTGGGGTCGGCGGCGAAGCGCATCAGCACGTAAAGCTGCCCCTTCTCGTAGCCGTCATCACCGCCCTCAACCGAGCGGGCGAAGACCAGCGCCTGCCCGATATCGGGATCGAGCGGGAACTGGCCGATGTACATGTCGGCCTCGGTCCTCGGATCGCAGATGAGCGCGAACGGCGGGGATGCCCCGAGCGCGCCGGGCTCTTCGTCCAGGACGGTGACGTCCTCCATCAACGCCAGCCTGTCCAGGCCGCGGTCCTCCTCGTCCATGCGTCCGTCCTCATGCGACATGGTGGGCACCCGGGCGGCGTGAGGCCAGATAGCTCCGCAAGGAGTCGAAGAAGGCACCGAACGTCCAGTCGGAAGCCATGGCCCGCTGGATCTGCTCCGCAGTCGGGGCCGGACGCGCGATGGGTGCAGGCACTTGCGCTGCCATCCTTCGCGCCCGGCGCCGGCGCAGGTCGCGGCGCTCAGGCACGCCGTGGATGCGCTTCCTGCGGAGCTCCCAGTCGATCTTCTGGGCCAGCGTCCGATGGTAAAGTGTCCGATGGGTCATGGGGCATCCAAGCTGTCGGGGATTGCGTGGAGGTGAATGGGTCAGCGCGGGGGGGCTCGGCGCGTCATGCGATCCAGTCCCACGGGGGCTCCTGCCGGCCGATCCTGGCGCACCAGGTATCCCGGGGATCCACTTTCGAGCGAGGCGTCTGGCACCAGGCTCTCAGGGCGACGTCGAGCTCGGGCGTCAGCTCGACGTCGTGCGTGTAGCGGCCGATTGGAAGCCCGACGCTGGAAGCAATCCGGACGACCGTCGACCGGCTACATGCCAGGGCCCGGGCCAGGGCCTCCGGAGTGCAGCGCCGGCCGACGTCGGGAAGATCCGGGTCGAAGGGCACCGTCAGCAGGACGTCAACTGCCTGGCGGAGCCGACGCGTCCGCATCGTGCACACCCTATCCGCGGCCCTCTCGGCCCGCTTGAGGGCCCGGCGATGAAGCCGGATCTCGCCCTCGGGACGGGCGTGCAGCGCCTCGGAGACGACGTGGCGCAGGTGCCGCTCATGCCAAGGGGCCGCCGCGGCCCCGACGATCAGGGCCCGGCAGCTCCAGGCATCGCCATCGCCGGCGTCGATGACGTACGCCCGGCCCGGCGCTCCGGCGTCGAGGATCGGGGCGACGTCCCGGGCGAGATCACGGGGGACGTGGCCTAGCTGGCGGTCGTTGCGCCAAACGATCCGGATGGCGTTGCAGTCGTGCGGGTTCTCTGGGTCCCGGACGATCTGCAGGCGGTCGCCCGTTGCCGGCATGACCATCACGTCGAGGTCCTCGTCGTGCCGGTGGTAGTCGTAGAACTGCAAGCCCGCGATCTCGTATGTGCACCACGCCTCGCCGCGGGCGAGGCCGGCGCTCTCGATGCCGACGGGCGTGTCGGCGAGCCCGTTGAGGTCAGGGACAATCGGCAGCGGATCCCTCACGCGGGCCTCCCGCCGATTGCGTTGAGGGGCTGGCGGACGACGCGCGCGATGACGGTGACAATCGCGTGGTCCGTCTGGAACACGATGACCCCCCGGGCGTGGTCGACCGTGTAGAATCGCAACGGCATCAGCGAGTCGTGGCCGACCACTTCCACGTCCCCGATGTCGCGGGCTGGCCGGCCGTACGGTGTCCGGATCATGTACGCGACGCCCGCCTGGACGTCCCGGATCGTCTGTGTGAAGCGACTGCCCTCCTGGCCGCGTGAATCGACTACGGTCACCGTCTGCTCCATCGGCTGAGGAAGAGGCCGGGGCGACCGGGCGCCCGCCCCGGCGCTGATCAGGCGGCCTTCTTGCGAGCCGTCTTCGGAGCGGGCGTCGCCTCGGCAGCCGGGGCCACCGCGTAGCCGACGGGCCTGATCTCGGACGGCAGCCAGCCGGTCGGGACGACCCGGGCCAGCGCGACCGCAGCGATCTCGGGCTTCGTCAGTCCGGCGATCCGGTCAGCCTCGGGCTGGCCAAGGGACTCCGCGACGGCGCGCAGCGCCACCGCCTTGGGCGCCGACTTGAAGAAGTCCGCCGCATCCCAACGCTCCCGCGTCGCCTCTCCCATCCGCGCAGCGTCGAGGCGAGCCTCCAGGGCCTTGGCCCCCTTGGCGCTAGACGGGACCGCGCCGACGGCGTGGATTTGCAGGTCGAGCGCCCTCCCAGCCACGCCGGCGGCGACCGTCAGCAGCGCATCCATGGGCATGTCCGCGAGCCGCTCGAAGGCCGCCTCGAACTTCTCAGCGTCGACGGCTGGGCCGCCGGGCGCCTCGTTGTACCCGTTCAGGGTGATGCGGACCGGCGAGCTGTAGGAATCCTGGGCGATCGCCGTGGCGAGCAGCGCGGCAAGGGCGATCTGCGGCGAAGCCAGCATCGCGTCGCGCATCGCGATCGTCCGCTGCTGCGACAGGCGGAGCGTCAGGGCCGCCGAGATCTTCTGGGGTTCCGGCTGCTCGGCCTTGGCGTCCGCGAGGGCCTTAGCAGCGTCCCCGCCCTCGATCTTGGCGAAGACCTTCGCCACGGCCGCCGTCGCCGGACGGACGACGCCCAGCGTCATGTCGACCTTGCCGGCCCGGCCGATCCGGAGGATGACACCCGACCGTCCCCTCTGCTCCGTCGTGTAGCCGTCTTGCTGGCGGTCGAGCTCGATGTCCTCGGCCTCCTGCTCGGCCGCGGCGACACCGTCGGCGTCTTCGTCGGCGTCGACGATCGCCCGGAGCTCCTCAAGGCGGGCGGTCTCCGCGGCGGTGGCCGCGCGCGGTTCGGCGCGGAGGGTTTGCCAGGACCAGCGAGCGTTGTCCGGCAGGCTCGCGTCGAGGGCCGCCCACGACCAGCCGTCGGCGACGAGCCACTTCACCTCGGCCGCGACCAGCTCGTCGACGAGGCGCTTCAGCAGGGCGGGGTGCTCGACGCGGTCGTTGTCGCCGAAGAGGTCCTCGATGATTCCGCCGCCCGCCGCGACGTAGGCATCCCTGCCGACGAAGGCCAGGTTGCGGCTAAGGTCATGGTCTCCGACGCCGAGCTCGCTCCGCACGCAGTGGGCGTAGAGCCGGCCGGCGCCACGGAGCTTCTCCAGGACGGCGCGCTGCTCGTCGAGCGATGACGCCAGCGTGAATGAGCGCACGGTGTCGACCGGATCCCGGCCGAAGTTCCCGGCGCGCCAGGCATCCAGCACCTCATCGGCGAGCTGTCCCAAAGCCAGCATCCGGCGGATTCGGACGGGCTCGATGCCGAAGCGCGACGCGATGTCCGCCTCGCCCATCCCCTCCTGCAGGAGGGCGTGGAATGCCCTGTATTGGTCAGCCTCGTGCATGCGGGCCTGGGTGCTGTTGGCGGCAAGCCCTAGCTCTCGGGCGGCGCCGGCGTCGCACTCGATGACGGCCACCGGGGTGTCCGTGCGAATCCGGCCGTCGCCGGCGAGCGTCCGGAGTGCCGCGAGGCGGCGGTTGCCGTCGACGACGTAGTGGGCCTGGCCGGCGCCGGGGACGACCGTGAGCGGCTGGAGCAGGCCAAGCGCGTGGATCGAGGCGGCCAGCTGGTAGATGCCATCCTCGCGGCCGGCGAGGCGCACGTTGACGACGCCCTCGGGGGCGGAGGCGTCGTGACCGTGGAGGAGGACGTTAAGCGGGAGGTTCTTGATCATGATGCAGCACCCTCACAGGGGATAGGATAGCCAACAAAAGCGAGGGGGAACCGGTCAGCTGGGCGGCTCCGCCTTGACCGCTGCTCCCTGGAGGATCTCAGCCCACGGGAAAGGCTGGTCGGGGGGGGATTGCCTCGCTAGGCGCTCTGCCAGGGCCACGCGCCTAGCCCGTTGGACCGCTTCGCGAGCAGCCACGGCTTCAGGGGGCAGGCGATCCTCTCGATACGACCGGCCATCCTCCATGAGGACAATCTGCGTACCTTCGTAGACGCTGAAGCTATGAAGGGCGTCCTCGAACGCGGCGGCGAGGTGGGCAACTTGCATCGCCTCGAACCGGCCGGGCGGGCTGTTCTTCGGGCCCTTCGCGTAAGAGAGGCGGTGCTCAGAGGCTAGCGCTTCGACCGCTACTGTCAGGACCGAGATACCGTCGGGCCGGCGGAGTGACCAGATGGCGCTGTCGGCCATATCCTCGCTGCCGGCGAGCAGGTCGTACCCTCCACCGCCGACGCAGTGCCCCATCGAGCTACCCTCGCGGTCGAGGGCCTGCTTCGTGACGAGGCGCACCCACACGTGCCCGTCGTCGGCTTCGATTCGATCGGCCGTCCCCTTGTCCCCGGCGGGCTTCCGCGTGGCATGGGCCATCAGGACCTCCCCTTGCCGAGGGCGGCCGACGCGAGGGCGATCGCGGCCGCGACGCCGGCCACGCCGGAGGCCTGCACGACCATGACCTGGATGCGAGCCGGGCCGGGGTCGCCGACGAGGCGGACGTCGCCGTGCTCGTCCCGCCACATGCCGCACGCGGAGAGCAGGGTGTCCGGCACGTTCGTGCCCGAGCGGATGCTCTTCGATACGCGCGTCTCGCTCACGCCTGCGGCGGTTGCCACGGCCTTGGAGCTCCCGGCCTGCTGAGCGGTCGCGGCGATGCGACTCCTGATTTGGCGAGGGGTCAGCTGCACGACACGCCCCCCTGACGGACGGCAGGGGGAACCCACAGCGGGCTCATGGGTGCGGAGACCCTGACGAACTGCCTCTCGACCCCGACGAAGAGCGCCATGCGCTCCGTCGGCAGCCGGCGCTCGCGCAAGACCTGCGACAGGTCGCCCTCGTGGATGGCGAACGCCTGCGCGTAGGCGCGCTGGGACCCGGCCTGCGCGACGCCGGCCCGCATCAGGGCGACGATCTCGTCGTAGCCGACGATCGGCACGAGGGAGCCGACGCCGAAAGGCGCTTCACTACTCATCAAGACGTCCTCGGCGGTGTGTGCAAATTTCTTTCTATTGGAGCACTTGTGAAATTGCGCGCAAGGGCGAAAATGAGGGTACCGACAGTTTTTTTCAGGTCGGGAAGCGAAAAGCTGTTCAGTATCATTTGCCAAAGATTGGAGTGGTCCGTGCTTCAAAGGATAGATTGCCCGATCCTTCGGACAGAGAGCGCGTTAATTCTTGGCAATCCGCCAGCTTTGCTTGACCTGGCGTGGCGCCGGGCGGGCCATGGGCGCTGGATCGCCGGGCGCACGAAGCAGGGCGACCACCTGTTCCGACGGTTCCCCCAGGCCACCGCGCGGGCCGGCCTGCGCATCGAGGACCGCGTCGTCGTGTGGGATCTCGCGGCCGCGGCGCAGGTGCCCGATCTCCCCAAGCGGATCACTCGCTGGGAGGCCGACGTCCGGCAGGACCTCGCGCATCAGGCTCGCGTCGCGGCGACGAATCGGCCCGTGGATGAGGACGCCCTCGTCGCCGCTCAGGATGCCCTCGCCGACGGGCTCGCGCGGCACGCTTGGGCTTTTCGGTCGAAGGTTGCCTTGGCCGAGGGGCTGGCCGGGGCCCGGCGGCTTTCGCCTGGCCAAGTCTGCCTCGCCCGGGCGCTCCTGGCCGAGGCGCGGGACGTCGTCGCGGCCGTGGACCGCCGGCTCGCGAAGCCGGCCGCGCCGGAGGACGTCGCCGCCGCCCGGGATCCCGATGTCCGGGCCGACCTGCTCGCGGCATGCCGGCACCTTTCAGGGCTGGATGGGGACCAGGCCCGGGAGCGGAATGGGGTGGGCTGGAGCGCCGTCGCGAGCGCTGAGGGGCATCGCCTCGCCAGCACCGATTCGCTCGACATCGGCGAGGCCGCCCATGCCCGGGCGCTCGTCTACGCGCACCGAAGGCAGCTCCCCCCGGCGCTGCGCGCCTGCCTTTTCGGAGAGTGACAATGACCACGCTGCGAAAGATTTTTGTCGCTATCCTTCGCTGGTACGGCTTGATGGCGCCGGAAGCCGTGCCTGAGCCGCCCCCACCGGCTGCGCCCCCACGGCAGCCGCTCAGGTCGACGGCCGCCCCGTTGGGCTACCTGATTCGCCGGCACGTGCGCACGATTTAGCGAGACCAGTACGAGCTGGCACTCGGGTCGCCGCCCCCGCTGCCGCCCGAGGTCCGGGCGTGGCTCGCGAAGATGGACGACAGCCAGCTGCGCCGCATCATCCGGACGGCCGACTGGCAAATCCAGGACCACGTCCTCGCCGGCACAGCTGGCCAATGCCACGACCTCGGGTACGTCGTACCGCTTCGGCTCTCCTCGCTCACGGAGGGATCCGACGGTCGGGAAGGCCGGTCCGGCAAGGGTGGCCCGGGTCGGGAATGGGAGCAGCACGTCGAGGCCATCATGACGGAGGTCAACGCGCGCGGGTACGGCGGTCCGCGGCGCTGAGGCGTGACTTGTCCTGGTAACTTTCATGCCGCGGGGGGAGGCTCCGTTCGCGGCACAGGCCGTGATGGAGGTTGAGATGTTCGTTTCTGACAGGTTCGCCCGGATCGCCCGGGCCATCGCCGCGATGATCATGGCCGCGCTGCGCGCCATCTTCGGCGGCGTGAAAGAGGTCGGTGCCGCGATCGCGGCCGACGTCCGCATGGTTGGCCGAGGCGTGAGGGACGGCGCCAGCCACGTCGCCCACGTCGCCGGCCGGGGGCTGTCCGGTCCGGCGCGGGTGCTGGACTATGCAGCCGGCGCCTTCGGTGCGACGCTCGGCGCGCTACTGCCCCGCCGGCCCGTCGGACCCCGGGACGTCGCGGACGCCGCCGTCGGCCGGGACGACAGCATGGCGGCGCAGACGTTGACCCAGGTGCCTCCCGCCGCCCGAGCCGAGCTCCATGCCGCCGCCATGCTCGGCAACGCCGTACAGGCCTCCGCCGGGGCCCGGGCAGCCGGCGACGTCCGGATGATCCCGCTCCACGATGCCGACCTGCCGCCGCACTTGGTCCAGTGGCTGGGTGGCCTCTCGCCGAACCAGCTGCGTCACCTCGGTGAGTTGACCACGTGGGTCGTCGCCGCCCACGTCCAGGGTCGCACCCCGATCCCCGGGATTCCGCCGGCTCCAGCCGCGCCCGTGGCTGCCCCGGCCCGGGACGACATGCGGGCGATGCTGGCCCAGATCCGCAGGGCCGCGGCCATAGACCGAGCGGAGGTGGCGGCCATGGCGACGCGCGGCCCCCGCCCGGCGGTTCTGCCGACCGAGGACGACGACGAGGCCTATGACCGCCGCCATGGGGGGCCGCGTCCCGCCTTCGGCTGAGGTCTGCGACAAGAACGGAAAGGGCCGCCGGCGATCCCGGCGGCCCTTCGCATCTCAGCGGGCGTCCTCAGGCGCCGATGATGTCGCGCAGGCCGGCCGAGAACTCCCGCTCCACGCTCAGAGCCTCACGCAGCGCGGCCGCCTCTGCAACGGCACGGGCGAGGGCCCGCTCCACGACCTCGATGCGGGCCTCGGCAGCCACCGCGCGGATCTCGGACTCGCGCTGGTCGGCGCGGGCGTCCTGCAGCCTGTAGGCCAGCCTAGTGACCGAATCGACGGCCTCGTCCCGCCGGGCCCTCCGCTCAGCCGCAGCGATCTGCACGCCGAGGTGGATCGCGCTGCCGATCGAGGCGAGCCTCCCCCCGCAGTCCATCATGACCTCGGCGGCGATCGCGTTCATGGGGGCCTCCTTGGCGGCGGTGTGTACCCTCAAGTTGGGCCTGGGCGGACTCCCTCGTCCAGAGGGCCGGCCCGCCTTTCGAGCGGTATCCCTGGCCTCCGGTTAACCGGGACGTGTCCAGCGAGCGTTTTTGAAGCCGAGGGGCTGTCCTACCGTTACTCCATTCCAAGGAATCGGCTGTCGCGATTTTGGTAACGCGGATTTCGAGGGGTCCCTAGGCGGCCTTTGCAGGTCCTGGTGCGCCCCGCGGCGGGGTCAGCAGGCGGTCCTGGATCGCCGCGAGGACGGCCTCGGAGCGGTAGCGGACCGGCTCCCGGCCAGCCTCCTCCGCCCGCACGGACCGCAAGAGGAGATGCTCCTGCGTGAGCCTAAGCAGCGCCGCTGGGGTGACCGGGCGCGTCAAGGCGTCCCCGCCCCGGGATAGGATCGACCGGACAGCGTCCCCGAGGGCCCTGTCCAGCGTCGCCGCGTCGGGCCGCCCCATGTCGCGCAAGCGCTCCCGCTCGTCGGCCTTCCTCCTGCGGCCGAGGTCACGCTCGTGGGCGACGCGCTGGGCCTCGGACAATGTGGAGATCTTCACGCGCATGGGGGGCTCCTCTTTGCTGAAGGATGCCCCGGGGCGATGCATAGGTCCAAGACATGTCACGCCAGGATGCCCCCGAAGCGTGAAATGTCGGCCCAACCTGAACACCTGTTCATTTTGACGGGCGCACAGGGGGCGCACACCGCCCGACGGCGGGCGCACGTCGGACCGACGGCGGACTACGTTTCGGCGCGAACTCGCGGCCTCAAGGTGACGACGACTTCGTGGTCCAGGCTGGCGGCGGCGGCGCAGAGCCGGTCTCGGCCCCATCCAGCGATGTCCCCGGCCCGGAGCTGCGTGCGCGCGTGGCTGTCCCGCATGCCCTCGGGGAAGCCGGTCGCTCGGTTGATGCGGCACGGCTTGGCCGAGGGGACAGCCGGCTTGAGCCGGTCAAGGAATGCCTGGAGGGGGCCGGCGTGGGCCGCCGCGACCTGCTCGGCAAGGCCGTCCTTGGCCAGGGCGGCGTCTGCCTGGCCCCGGGGGGCGTCGCAACTGGCGATCTTTTGATCGTCGCTGACTCCTATCGCCGCCTGTATGCAAGAGCTGACATTCGGCTTTGCGCCCTTTGCGGCCATCCAGCCGAGTTGGTGGGTCATCCCGAAGCAGACGATATGGCGGGCAACGGCTTAGCCAAGGAGAACCGTGCGGATACCTCTGCGGTCGTGCCCCTCTTGACCCCCTCAGGAATTTAAAGATCGCTCAACGGGATCAGACTCGCCGGACCGCGCCGTGGGCGGCGCTGGTCGTGAGCATCGCGTAGGCGCGCAGGGCCGCGCTCACCTTCCGCTTGCGCGGCTTCGCCGGCTGCCAACCCGCTGCCTCCTGGGCGACCCGCCGCCGGTCGAGCTCTGCCTTGTCCACGTCGAGGTGGATGCTGCGGTTCGGGATGTCGATGGCGATCCGGTCGCCGTCGCGCACGAGGCCGATCAGGCCGCCCTCGGCCGCCTCGGGGGAGACGTGCCCGATGGACAGGCCCGACGACCCGCCGGAGAACCGCCCGTCGGTGACGAGGGCGCACGCCTTACCCAGCCCCTTCGATTTGAGGTAGCTCGTCGGGTAGAGCATCTCCTGCATGCCGGGGCCCCCCCGCGGTCCCTCGTAGCGGATCAGCACGACCTCGCCGGCCGTGACCTTGCCGTTGAGGATGCCGTCGACGGCCGCGTCCTGGCTCTCGAACACGCGGGCGGTGCCCGTGAAGGTCAG
>NZ_JBQEPK010000036.1:0-63781 GCF_052045615.1 Methylobacterium sp. 22177
ATTGTCAAGGTCGGAGCGCAGTTGGACGTCTCGACGCGCGGGGGCGAGCGCGGGTCCCCTCTCCCGTGCGGGAGAGGGACAGGGTGAGGGATCAGGTCTGTCCGGACGTGGCTCGACGCGGACGCGCGGTGATGGTCCGCCCGATCCGGAAACGTCTTGTCCCTCACCCCAGCCCTCTCCCGCACGGGAGAGGGGGCACGGCGCGGGTGTCCCGACCGGCGACGTCGGAGCGGGATCCTGGCCCGTCGGCGCGGGGATCCCCGGGATGACGGGCACGCCGTCGCGTCTGCTATGTCGGGCGTCCGAATCCCCATCGAACGCGACGCCCGTGGCCATCGACCATATCGATCTCAGCCGGATCGACCTGAACCTGCTGGTCGCCCTCGACGCGCTGCTCGACGAGCGGAGCGTCACGCGGGCCGCCGCGCGCGTCGGGATCGGCCAGTCGGCGATGAGTTCGAGCCTCGCCCGCCTGCGCCGCCTGTTCGACGACGAGCTCCTGACCCGGGCGCCGGACGGGATGCGGCCGACGCCCCGCGCCCTCCGGATCGCCGAGCCGCTGCGCAGCACCCTCCGGCAGGTGCAGGCGCTGGTGCACCGGGAGGAGCAGTTCGATCCGGCCACGGTCGCGCGCAGCTTCACGGTGAGCCTTCCGGACAGCGTCGAGGCGCTGCTCGGGCCGCGCTTGATCGCGCAGCTCCGCCGGGACGCGCCCGGCATCCGGCTGCTGCTGCGCTCGGTCGACCGGACCCGGATCCTGGACGAGCTCGACGCCGACCGGGTCGACCTCGCCATCGGCCTGTTCTCGGAGGGGCAGCTCCACCACAAGCAGCGCCTCCTCTACCGGGACAGCTACGTGGTGCTGTTCAACGCCGCGCTGATCGGCCTGGAGCCGCCGATCGGGCTCGACGATTACCTGCGCTTCCCCCACGTGCTGACGTCCCTGCGCGAGACCGCCCACGGGGTCGTCGACGACGCCCTCGCGCTGATCGGGCGCTCGCGCACCCTGGCGGTCACGACCCCGCGCTTCCTCGTCGTCCCGTTCATGGTGCGGGCGGCGCCGGTGATCGCCACGATGCACGCGCGGCTCGCCACCTCCTTCGCCAGCGCGCTGGCGCTCAGCGTCAGCCCCGTGCCGGTCCCCCTCGACGACGTGTCCGTGTCGATGCTCTGGCACGCCTCGTACGACCACGACCCGGCCCATCGCTGGCTCCGGGAACTCCTGGTCCGGCTGGCCCACGAGCCGCCGGCCCCCGGCATCATCTGAGCCCGGGGCTCAGAGGCAGGGATCGTCCGCGGCCTCCAGGCGGCCGCTCGCGATCGCCGCGCGGAACAGGGCGAAGTCGGCCGCATTGCGCTCCGCGTAGGAAGCCGCCCAGTCGGCGATCGCCCCGCTCAGGTCGTGGTGCTTGCCGCTGCCGCAGTAACCGGCGATCGCCGCCGCGTCGCCGGTCCGCGCGTGGGCGCGCGCCAGCAGCGTCCCGTAGGCGTACGAGAAGGTCAGGAGCGGCGCGCCGGACATCCGCGCCAGCGGGATCGCGCCCTTCAGGTTCTTCATCTGGCGCACGTAGAACGGCCGGCCCGCGATGCTGGTCCAGCCGAGCAGCGGGTCGCCCACCGCCTGGAGCAGGCGCTGGCCGTAGATCACCCGCTCGCCCCCGTGCCCGGAGAACGGCGCCGGCACGCCCGGCAGGTAGGGCGCGTGTGCCGGCCGGACCGCCTCCTTGACCTGGAGGAAGAGCGCGTCGGCGTCGGAATTGCCGAACAGCAGCGCGAGGTAGGCCCGGGTCCCGACACTGCCGACGCCGACGACGCGGTGGGCGACATCGACCACGTGGTAGCGGTCGAGCATGAAGCGTCGCTCCCGCGGCAGGGTCTCGGCGTAGCGCTCCAGGCCGGTGACGACGCCCTCGCGGGTCTCCGCGTCCACGGGCGTCAGGATCGGCGGATCGGTCTGCAGGCGCCAGCTGCCGTCGGTGCGCCGCTCGGCCACCTGGTCCAGCAGGCTGCGGTTGTTCCGCCGCCGCGCCTTGTCGACCGCCCGCCGCACCACGGCCCGGGCCTCCGCGTCCATCTGCAGCCCGGCGATGTGCGGGGCGTCGGCGCGGGTGGTCTGGTACCAGACGTCGAGGGAGCCCTGCGGCGCGAGGCGCCGCATCGTGTGCTGGTAGCCGGAGACCGCCTCCGTGACGGCCGCGCGCCGCTCGCTCGCCGGCGCGCCGGCGTCGGCGGTGGCGACCGCCAGCCCGGCCGCGAGGCGCTTGAGGTCCCATTCCCACGGGCCGATCGTGACCTCGTCGAAGTCGTTGAGGTCGAGGACGATGTCGCGCTGCGGCGTGCCGAACAGGCCGAAATTGTCGGTGTGCGCGTCGCCGTTCATCACGACGTCGATGCCGCTGCGCGGCCCGCGCGACAGGTCCCAGGCCATGACGTGCGCGGCCCCGCGCAGGAACGCGAAGGGCGAACTCGCCATCCGGGCGACCCGCAGCGGGATCAGGTGCGGCTGGCGGCCCGCGTGGGCGGCCTCGATCAGGGCGACCGGGTCGGGCCGGTCCGGATCGGGATCCAGCGCGGCCTGGCGCGCGTGGGGCACCTCGGCGCGCAGCCGCTTGCCGGCCTTGCGGCGCTTGTCCCAGGCCTCGACGCCCGCGCGGAGGTCGATCCGCGGGAACTCGGCGACCGGCGCCAGCACCGCGTCCAGGCCCGGGGCGTCCGCCTCCCGGTCCTCGGGCGGCGCCGTCTTGTCGCTCTCGATGCGATCCATCGCTGTCCCATCGCGGAATGCGGGGCGGCCCCGTCCGTGCCGTCGCCCACCCCGGAGCCTGGGCGGACAACCGCACGGTAGCATCCGGCCGGCTCTGTGACGTCACGGGCCCGGACGGCCCTTGACCACCCTACAGGCCGGCCCTCTAACGAACCGAGTATTCGGGGGGTGTTCCTCCGTCTCGTGTCGTTCACGGCCTCGCGATCGAAGTGCCGGGATCGACGTGGACGTCCCGGGAATACCGTTGCATCAGCGAGACTTCGCATGCCCAAGGGTTCAGATCTCCTCGTCGCGGCCCTCGAGAACGAGGGCGTCGACCGCATCTTCGGGATTCCCGGAGAGGAGAACCTCGACGTCGTCGAATCCCTGCGGAACTCCAAGATCGAGCTGGTCCTGACCCGCCACGAGCAGGCGGCGAGCTTCATGGCCGCCACCCACGGCCGCCTCACCGGCCGGCCGGGCGTCTGCCTCTCGACGCTCGGCCCGGGCGCCCTGAACTTCTCCACCGGCGCGGCCTACGCGCATCTCGGCGCTATGCCGATGATCATCATCACCGGCCAGAAGGGCATCCTGTCCTCGCGCCAGGCCAAGTTCCAGATCGTCGACGTGATCTCGTCGATGAAGCCGATCACCAAGATGGCCCGGCAGATCGTCTCGGCCTCCTCGATCCCCACCATCGTGCGCGACGCCTTCCGGGTCGCCACCGAGGAGCGGCCCGGCCCGGTGCTGCTGGAGCTTCCCGAGGACATCGCCTCCGAGGAGGCCGAGGCGGATCTGGTGCCCTCGCACCCGATCGACATCCCGGTCGCGCACCCGACCGCGATCGCGCGCGCCGCGGAGATGATCCTGAAGGCCGAGCGCCCGCTGATCATGCTGGGCGCCGCCGCGAGCCGCCCCCGCGCCACCGGCGAGCTCGGCGGCTTCGTGCAGCGGACCGGTATCCCGTTCTTCACCACCCAGATGGGCAAGGGCACCGTGGCGGGCGGGACCGACCTCTACATGGGCACCGCGGCGCTCTCGGAGCGCGACTACGTCCACGAGGCGATCGACAGGGCCGACCTGATCATCGCCATCGGCCACGACACGATCGAGAAGCCGCCCTTCTTCATGGGCCAGGCGGACCAGAAGGTGCTGCACATCAGCTACATGCCGGCCAACGTCGAGCAGGTCTACTACCCCGACGCCGAGGTGGTCGGCGATCTCGGCCCGACGCTGAAGCTCCTGGCCGACAAGCTCGACGGCAAGCTCCCGAACGCGGGCGCGCTGCTGCACCTGCGCGAGCACATCCTCAGCCATATCGGCGACCGGGCCGGCGAGGACCGCTTCCCGGTGACGCCGCAGCGCCTCGTGCGCGACGTGCGCCGGGTGATCCCCGAGGACGGGATCGTCTGTCTCGACAACGGGATGTACAAGATCTGGTTCGCCCGGAACTACCGCACCTACGTCGCCAACACGCTGCTCCTCGACAACGCGCTGGCCACGATGGGCGCCGGCCTGCCCTCGGCCATGATGGCGGCGATGCTCTACCCGAAGCGGCGCGTGATGGCGGTGTGCGGCGACGGCGGCTTCATGATGAACAGCCAGGAGATGGAGACCGCCGTCCGGCTGAAGCTCAACCTCGTGGTGCTGGTGCTCGACGACTCGGCCTACGGGATGATCCGCTGGAAGCAGGCGGTCGACAAGTTCGCCGATTACGGCATGACCTTCAACAACCCGGACTTCGTCCTCTACGCCAAGTCGTACGGGGCCACCGGCCACCGGGTCGAGTCGGTCAACGACCTCGTGCCGACGCTGGACCGGGCCTTCGCGGCGGGCGGCGTCCACCTCGTGGCGGTGCCGATCGACTACTCGGAGAACACCCGCGTGCTGGTCGACGAGCTGCGCGCCAAGGTGAAGGATTTCGAGCCGGCCGAGTGACCTCGGCCCCGCAGACGGATCGGCACGACAACAGGGCAGCGCGATGAACCCGTTCACCTTCCAGACCACGCCGAACGTGCTGTTCGAGGCCGGCGCCTCCCGGAAGCTGCCCGAGATCGTCGGCAGCTTCGGGGCGAAGCGCGTCCTGCTCGTCACCGACAAGGGCGTGCGCGGCGCCGGCCTCACGAAGGCCGCCGAGGCGGCGCTGGCGGAGGCCGGCGTCGCCCTCGACGTCTACGAGGACGTGGTCGCCGACCCGCCCTCCACGGTGATCGAGGCGGCGGCCAAGCGCGCCCGGGACCTCGGGACCGACCTCGTCCTGTCGATCGGCGGCGGCTCGGCCCTCGATACCGCCAAGCTCGTGGCCTACCTCGCCAAGTCCGACGAGCCGCTGGATTCGATCTACGGCGTCGGCCTCGCCAAGGGCGACCGGCTGCCGCTGATCCTCGTGCCGACCACGGCCGGCACCGGCTCGGAGGTGACGCCGATCTCGATCGTCACGACGCCGACCACCGAGAAGAAGGGCGTCGTCGCCCCGAAGCTCCTGCCGGACTGGGCGGTGCTCGACCCGGAGCTGACGCTCGGCCTGCCGCCGCACGTCACGGCGGCGACCGGCATCGACGCCATGGTCCACGCCATCGAGGCCTTCACCAGCAAGAACAAGAAGAACCCGATCTCCGACCAGCTCGCCAAGCAGGCGCTGGCGCTGCTCTCGGCCAACATCCGCACCGCCTGCACGGACGGGAAGAACCTCGAGGCGCGCTCCGGCATGCTGCTCGGCTCGATGCTGGCCGGCATGGCCTTCGCCAACGCGCCGGTCGCGGCGGTGCACGCCCTCGCCTACCCGGTCGGCGCGATCTTCCACGTGCCGCACGGGCTCTCGAACGCCCTGGTGCTGATGGGGGTGATGCGCTTCAACCTCTCCCACGCGGAGGCGCTCTACGCCGAGCTCGCGCCGATCCTCGACCCGGCGGCCGCGGACCTGCCGCAGCCCGAGGCCGCCCGGCGCTTCGTGGAGAGCCTCGACGCGATCTGCCGCGACTGCAAGGTGCCGGCGTCCCTCGCCGAGGTCGGCGTCGCCCGGCAGGACCTGGAGCGCATGGCCACCGACGCGATGAAGCAGACGCGGCTCCTCGTGAACAACCCGCGCGAGGTCACCTACGACGACGCCTTCGCGATCTACGCCGAGGCGCTGGGAGAGGCGCGGCCGGCGGCGTGAGCGCGACGGCGGCGGCGGTGCTGGGGCTGTCGCCCGATCGGTCCAGCCTCCACCGTCATCGCGAGCGCGGCGAGGCGACCCAGGGCGGCGCGCCCGCGCCGAGCGTGGCGCTGCTGGATCGCTTCGCTTGGCTCGCGGAGACGGCGGGTCCGAAGTCTTCAGCCCTGAGGCTGTGAGGAGAGACGCCAGCATGGACCAGTTCGACGCGTTCCGGGCGATGAGCGAGTTCTGGACCCGGGCCGGCGCGGGCTTCTTCACGCAGGGCGCGGGGCAACCCGCCCCCGGCTTCGGCTGGCCGACCTTCCCGACGCCTGACGTCGCCGGCCTCGCCACCGCGCAGGCGAAGCTGACCGAGGCCTGGACCGCCGCGACCGCCCTCTCGCAGACCCTCGCGAGATCCCTCCAGGGCGGCCCCGGCGCGCCGGACCCGACCGCCGGGGCGGTGCTGGCCCGGATCTTCGATCCGCAGGCCTGGCTCGGCGGCTCGGCCGAGTTCGACGCCGCCCTGACCCGCATGGCCGAGGGCCCGCAGCTCGCCGACCTGTGGCAGACCGAGCGGCGCTACGCGGCCCTGTTCACCGCCTGGGCGACGCTCCGGCGGGCGCAGAGCGAGCACCAGGCCGTGATGCTCGACGCCTGGACCCGCGCCGCCGGCACCTTCGCCCAGGAGGCCAATGCCCGCGCCGAGCGCGGCGAGAGCTTCGCCTCCGCCCGCGAGATGATGAGCCGCTGGATCGAGACCGCCAACGCGGTCCTGCTGGAGGTGCAGCGCTCGGACAAGTTCCTGGCCTCGCAGCGCGCGGTGCTGCGCGCCTCCACCGACCTCCGGCTCGCCCAGCAGGACGTCGCGGCCTTCCTGTCCGAGTTCTACGGCCAGCCGACCCGGGCCGAGCTCGACGACGTCCACAAGAGCCTCACCGAGCTGCGCCGCGAGGTCCGGGCGCTCCGCCGCGAGCGCCGGCAGGCCGGCAAGGCCGCGAAGACGGGCGGTTCACAGGTCGGGGAGGACGCCCATGGCTGATCAGGAAAGCCCGAAGGGACCGGCCGCGCCGCTGAATCTCACCCCCGCCGCGCTGCTGGCCGAGGTCGGTACCCTCGGCCGGCGGATCAGCGAGGGCGCCAAGCTGTTCGCCGATGTCAGCGACGCGGATGTCGAGATCGCCACCACGCCGAAGGATCTGGTCTGGAGCCAGGACAAGGTCAGCCTCTACCGCTACCGGCCGCTCGCCGAGAGCAAGGGCCTGCCGCCGGTCCTGATCGTCTACGGCCTGATCGGCCGCTACACGATGGCCGACCTGCAGGAGGACCGCTCGCTGGTCCGCAACCTGCTGAATCTCGGCCTCGACCTCTACGTGGTCGACTGGGGCAATCCGGGCCGGGCCGACCGCTACGTCACCATCGACGACTACGTGGACGGCTACCTCGCCGAATGCGTCGCCTTCATCCAGGAGGCGGCCGGGCGGGAGAGAATCAGCCTGCTCGGCATCTGCGAGGGCGGCGTCTTCACCACCTGCTACGCGGCGCTCTACCCCGAGACCGTCAACGCGATGGTGCTGACCATCACGCCGATCGACTTCCACGCCGACACGCGGGAGAACCGGGCCGGCCACGGCTTCATCAACGTCTGGACGCGCTCGCTCACGCCCGAGGATGTCGACCGGCTGATCGAGGCGCAGGGCTCCCTGCCCGGCGCCTTCATGGGCTCGGTGTTCTCGATGATGACGCCGATGCGGACCATGACGAAGTACAACCTCGACCTGCTCGACGCGCTCGACGACAGGAAGAAGTTCCTGAACTTCCTCCGCATGGAGAAGTGGATCGCCGACCGTCCGGACCATCCCGGCGAGGCCGCCAAGCAGTGGCTGAAGGACCTCTACCAGGACAACAAGCTGGTCGAGAGCGCCTTCGAGCTCGGCGGCCGGCGGGTGGAGCTGAAGGCCATCACCTGCCCGGTGCTGAACGTCTTCGCCCAGGACGACCACATCATCCCGCCCGCCACCTCGCAGGCGCTGAAGGATAAGATCGGCACCACCGACTACACCGAGATGGGTCTGCCCGGCGGCCATGTCGGCGTGTTCGTGGGCGGGAAGGCACAGAAGCTGCTGGGCTCCGGCATCGCCGACTGGCTCGGCGAGCGGGGGTAGCGTGCAGTCTCGGGGGAGCACCGCATGGGCAGCCTGAAGAACAAGATCGTCAGCGCCGACGAGGCGGTCGCCATCCTGCAGGACGGCGACATGGTGGCGGTGTCGGGCTTCGTCGGGATCGGCACGCCCGACGAGCTGATCCTGGCGCTCGCCCGCCGCTTCGAATCCGGCGCCGGCCCGCACGGGCTCGGGCTGATGTTCGCCGCCGCCCCCGGCGACGGCAAGGAGCGCGGCCTCAACAAGCTCGCGATCCCGGGCCTCGTCCGCCGCGTCGTCGGCGGCCACTGGGCGCTCGTGCCGAAGCTCGGCGCCATGGCGGTGGCGGGCGCGATCGAGGCCTACAACCTGCCGCTCGGCGTGGTCTCGCACCTCTACCGGGAGATCGCCGCCCACACCCCCGGCCACATCACCAAGGTGGGCTTGCGCACCTTCGTCGACCCGCGGCTGGAGGGCGGCAAGCTCAACGCCGTGACCCGGGAGGACCTCGTCAGCCTGGTCGAGCTCGGCGGCGAATCCTGGCTCCACTACAAGGCCTTCCCGGTCAACGTCGCGCTGATCCGCGGCACCACGGCCGACCCCGCCGGCAACATCACCATGGAGCGCGAGGCGCTCACCCTCGACAACCTCGCCGCCGCCATGGCGGCGAAGAATTCCGGCGGCTTCGTCATCGCCCAGGTGGAGCGGCTCGCCGAGGCCGGCTCCCTCAACCCGCGCGAGGTGCAGGTGCCCGGTGTGCTGGTCGACTGCGTGGTGCTCAGCAGTCCCGAGAACCACCGCCAGACCTACGGCACGCCGTACAACCACGCCTTCACGGGCCGCCAGCGCGTGCCGCTCGACCGGATCGCCCCGATGGCGCTCGACACCCGCAAGGTCATCGCCCGGCGCTGCGCCTTCGAGCTGCCGCCGGGCGGCGTGGTCAATCTCGGCATCGGCATGCCCGAGGGCGTCGCGGCGGTCGCCGCCGAGGAGCGGGTGCTGAAATACCTGACGCTGACCGCCGAGCCCGGCGTGATCGGCGGCCTGCCGCAGGGCGGGCTGGATTTCGGCGCCGCCCTGAACCCGGCCGCCGTGCTGCACCAGAACCAGCAGTTCGACTTCTACGACGGCGGCGGCCTCGATCTCGCCTGCCTGGGCCTCGCCCAGTGCGACGCCGAGGGCAACGTCAACGTCAGCCGCTTCGGCACGCGGCTCGCGGGCGCGGGCGGGTTCATCAACATCTCGCAGAACGCCAAGAGCCTCGTCTTCGCCGGCACCTTCACGGCCGACGGCCTCAAGGTGGCGGTCGAGGACGGCGGCATCCGGATCCTCAGCGAGGGTCGCTCGCGGAAATTCATCGCCGCGGTGGAGCAGGTGACCTTCTCGGGGGCCTACGCGGCCGAGCGCGGCCAGCCGGTGCTCTACGTGACCGAGCGCTGCGTGTTCCGGCGGACGCGGGCCGGCATGGAGCTGGTCGAGGTGGCGCCAGGGATCGACATCGCGCGGGACATCCTCGGGCAGATGGGCTTCACCCCGATCGTGCAGGATCCGCGGCCGATGGATCCGCGCCTGTTCCGCGAGTCCGTGATGGCGCTGGAGCCGTGGCTGCTCGGACTCTCGCTGTCGGAGCGGATCAGCTACGACCCGGAGCGCAACATCCTGTTCTCGAACCTCGAGGGTTTCCAGGTCCGGACCATCGACGACGTCGAGCTGGTGCGCCGCGAATACGAGCGCGCCTGCCAGGAGATCGGCCGGAAGGTCCACCTGATCGCCAACTACGACGGGTTCGAGATCGACCCGACGGTGAGCGACGCGTACTTCTCGGCGATCGCCTATCTCGAAAACCGCTATTACGAGACCGCGTCCCGGTATACCACCAGCGCGTTCTTGCGATTGAAACTCGGCGCCTCGTTGGCGAGCCGCGACCTGGCTCCCCATGTCTTCGAGACAAGAGCCGAGGCGCAGGCGAGGAATACGGCCCAGAGCGTGCCTCTCAAGCCCCGGCCCGGCATGTCCCAGACCGACATGCCGCGGCCGCCGAAGGAACCGTTGGATGCCTGAGTTCGAGACCCCCTCCCTGAAGGACCGCGCCCTGCTGGTCGATGCCTGCCTGATCGGCGGCGCATGGTCGAAGGCCGGCTCCGGCAGCATCGACGTCACCAACCCGGCGACCGGCGCGCTGATCGCCAAGGTGCCGAATGCCGGCGCCGACGAGACCCGCCAGGCGATCAAGGCGGCGCACGAGGCCTACCCGGCGTGGCGCGCCAAGACCGCCAACGAGCGCGCCGTGCTGCTGCGCAAGCTCGCGGCGCTCGTCACCGAGCATCAGGAGGATCTGGCGCAGATCCTCACCGCCGAGCAGGGCAAGTCGCTGACCGAGTCCCGCGGCGAGGTCGCCATGTCGGCCGCCTACGTGCTGTGGTTCGCCGAAGAGGCGCGCCGCGTCTACGGCGACGTGGTCCCCTCCCCCTGGGGCGACCGCAAGATCCTCGTCACCAAGGAGCCGGTCGGCGTGGTGGCGGCGATCACGCCGTGGAACTTCCCGTCCTCGATGATCGCCCGCAAGATCGCCCCGGCGCTCGCCGCCGGCTGCCCGATCGTGATCAAGCCCGCCTCGCAGACCCCGCTCTCGGGCCTCGCCTGGGGCGTGCTGTGCGAGCGCGCCGGCTTCCCGGCCGGGGTTGTGAGCATCCTGACGGGCTCGGCCCGCGCCATCGGCGGCGAGATGACCGGCAACCCGCTCGTCAAGAAGATCACGTTCACCGGCTCCACCGAGGTCGGCAAGGTGCTGCTGGAGCAGGCAGCCGGCACGGTGAAGAAGGTCTCGATGGAGCTGGGCGGCAACGCGCCGTTCATCGTGTTCGACGACGCCGATCTCGACCGGGCGGTCGCCGGCGCGATGCTCGCCAAGTACCGCAATTCCGGCCAGACCTGCATCTGCACCAACCGCTTCCTGGTGCAGGACGGGATCTACGACGCCTTCGCGGTGAAGATGGCCGAGGCGGCCAACCGCCTGAAGGTCGGCAACGGCGTCGAGGACGGCGTCGCCCAGGGGCCGCTGATCGACATGGCCGCGGTGGAGAAGACCGAGGCCCATATCCGCGACGCCGTCGAGAAGGGCGCCCGCGTGGTGGCGGGCGGCCACCGCCACGCGCTCGGCGGCCAGTTCTTCGAGCCGACGGTGATCACCGGCGCCACGCCCGCCATGGCGGTGGCCCGGGAGGAGACCTTCGGGCCGCTGGCGCCGCTGTTCCGCTTCCGCGACGAGGCGGAGGCGATCCGCATGGCCAACGACACCGAGTACGGGCTCGCCTGCTACTTCTACACCCGCGACCTCGGCCGGACCTTCCGGGTCGCGGAGGCGCTGGAATACGGCATGGTGGGGATCAACGAGGGGATCATCACCACCGAGGTGGCGCCCTTCGGCGGCGTGAAGGAATCCGGCCTCGGCCGCGAGGGCTCGTACCAGGGCATCGAGGATTACCTCAACACCAAGTACCTGTGCGTGGGCGGGCTGGGCGGCTGACGCCCGCCCCGGCGCTCTCGACCCGTTCGCGCAGCGTCTTTCCGGGGCGCCGCAGGCGAGCCCGGACCCGGAGAGGCGCGCCGGCAGCCGGGCAAGCCCGACGCACCGACGCGCCCGGACAGGACGCGTCGGCGGAGCTACCGCCCGCTGGGCGCCGCTCCGCTGCCCGTGGCGGCGTTGCCCGAGCTGCTGCCGGCGGGCGCGCCCGGCGTGCTGACGCGCGGCCCGCCGCTGGTGCCGGGCGCCGTGCCGGCGCCGGTGGAGCCGGTGCTCTCCATGGACCCGGCCCCCGTCCCGGTGCCGCCCACCGCGCCGGACTTGTTGACGTTGCCCTGGTTGGCGCCGCCGGTCTGCGGCGCCTGGGCGAGCGCCGCCCCGGACGTGGCGAGAACGACGGACGTGGCGAGGGCGAGGATCGTCTTCGACATGGGACCTCCTGACATGACGGTGCGCTGCTGACGTCGCGCTGTCGTGTCAGGCCAACTCGGGAGCGCCAGGATGGTTCGGGCGCGCCGTCAGCGGGCGAGCGCCTCGCGCCACGCCGTCCAGGGCCAGCGCAGCGCCGCCCCGCCGGCCGCCGGCGCGATCGAGACCGTCGCGGTCCGGCCGCTCACCAGCCGCGGATCCGCCGTGCCGCCGTCGAGGGCGATCCGCACCGGGATGCGCTGGGCGAGGCGCACCCACGAGAAGGTCGGGTTCACGTTCGCGAGCAGGTTGGCGGCGTCGCTGCGGCCCGACTCGCCGATGCCGCCGGCGATGCTGGCGACGCGGCCGCTGAGCACCCCGTCCTCGCCCATGAGCTGGACCGTCACCGGCGCGCCGACGCGGATCCGCGGCAGCTTGGTCTCCTCGAAGTAGCCCTCGATCCGCAGGGTATCGCTGTCGATCAGCGCCATGACTCCGCGGCCCGTGGTGACGTAGGCGCCCGGCCGCAGCTCCATGTTGGTGATCCGGCCGTTGACCGAGGCGCGCACCGCCGAGCGCTCCAGGTTGAGCTTGGCGAGGTCGCGATCCGCCAGGGCCTGTTCGTAGGCGGCCTCCGCGGAGAGGTCGGCGGCCTTGGCGGCCTCGACCTTCTGCTGCGACACCGCCGCGTCGGAGAGCCTGCTGTAGCGGGCGTAGTCGGCCGCGTTCTGCTCGGCGGTGGCCTTGCGGTTCTGCACCATCGCCTCCGCCTGCCGCAGCCCGAGGCGGAACCGGTCCGGATCGATCCGGAACAGGACGTCGCCCTTCCGGACGACCTGATTGTCCTCGACCAGCACCTCGGTGACGAGGCCGGAGACGTCGGGGGCCACCGCCACCACGTCGGCGCGCACGCGCCCGTCCCGGGTCCAGGGAGCGTCCATGTAGTAGTCCCACAGGCCGAGGCCGACGATCAGCGCCGCGGCGACCATGCCGAGGGTGACCAGGAGGCGGCCGAGGGTGGAGAACAGGGCGGTCATTGCAGGATCCGGTGGGCGAGGGTCACGACGCCGCCGAGCAGGACGACGTAGAGGGCGAGGTCGAAGAGCGGCCTGTGCCAGACGAGGCGGTAGAAGCCGGTCGCCGTCAGCAGGCGGCGCAGCGGCAGGCTGAGCGCGAAGGCGACGGCCATCCAGAGCGCGAGGCTCGGCACGAACACGCCGTAGAGGTCGATCTCGCCCATCATGCCGCCATCTCCCGGTCGGGCAGCGCGGGCGCCGCCCGGTAGGCCGGCGCGTCGGGGAAGAGCCCGCGGCGCAGGCCGGTGAGGCCGATCAGGGCGGCGCGCCGCTCCGGCGACGGGGCCGCGCCCGCGACGGCGTCCAGTCCGTCGTCCAGGGCCGCCAGGAGCGCCGAATCCGGCCGGCCAATCCGGCCGCGCAGCTGGCGCGCCGCCAGCGCCAGCACCCGGTCGACGGCGCTCCGGGCCGGTCCCGTCAGCCGCCGGCGCACCCGGCGGACCTCCACGAGGTTGATGCCGACCCGGACATCGGCCAGCAGGTCGCCCACGGAGGCCGACATGTCGGCGGGCAGGCTCGCCAGCCGCGGCGCGATCAGCCCGACGCGGTCGAGCATCAGGGCCGCGAGCTCGAGCCCGTGGCCGGCGCCGCGCCCGGCCGCGGCGGCCGCGAGGCTCTGCCGGTTGATCCGCACCAGCCGCCGGGCGCTCCGGCCGGCGCCGACCGAGCGGATCAGCCGGGTGACCACCGCGCCGACCCACATGCCGACCACCGAGGCGATCACCCCGTTGGCGAAGGGCGCGAAGTCGCCGCTGTAGCCGTTCTGGAGCGCCAGCAGCGTCGCGCCGTTCAGCGCCGCGCCCATGCCCATCGGGGTGGTGCGCGGCTGCGTCATCATCAGGCCGCACAGGATCAGGGCGGGCGCCAGCGCCAGGGCCAGCATCTCGAAGGAGGTGGCGAGCGGCAGCACGGCGAACAGGTAGAGGGCCGCGCCGAGGGCGCCGACGATCGCCGAGTTGGTGAAGCTCAGGATCTGCGGCGCGGGATCGTCCTGCGCGGCGAACAGGCAGCAGGCGACCGCGCCCATCATCGGTGCCGCGGAGCCGTCCGGCCAGCCGGTGGCGATCCAGATCGCGCAGCAGACCAGCAGGCCCACGAACACCCCGAAGGCCGAGAACGCCGCCAGCCCGTGGTCCCGGTGGCGGATGGAGCGGACCCGGGCCGTGTAGGCGAAGGCGAGCGGCGCCCGGGGGGCGGTGCCGGCGGCGAGGTGGCCGCGGAGCGCCCGCAGGTCCTGGCGCAGGTCGACGACGTCGCGCAGGCGCACCGCGAGGCTCGCGAGCAGGAGCGTGTTCCAGTCCGGAGCCCGGCCGAGGGCCGGCTCGAACCCGTCGATCCGGCCGCGCAGCCGCGCGGCGCGGTCCGGATCGCCGGCCCCATCGCCGGCCCCATCCCCGGCCCCATCGCCGGCCCCATCCTCGGTCTCGTCGTTGAGCCAGACGGCGAGGTCCGACAGGAAGGCCCGGACCCGCGCCGGCAGCGCGCCCGCCTGCTCGAGGGCGGCGACGCGGTCCGCGACGGCCGCCACGATCGGCAGGACCATCAGCATGTGCTGCCGGAGCGGCGCGAAGGCCTCCGCGGCGCGTTCCGCGCCCGACGCCTCGTTGCGCAGGGCGAGGCCGAGGGCGTCGAGGCCGAGCGCGTCCGAGGCGAGGCGCAGGCGCCGGCCCTGGCTCGGCCCGGCGGCCTCCGGGGCGCGGGCGGCCGCGAGGGCGCTCCGGATCCAGGCCCGGGCCTCCGCCGACCAGTGGTCCAGCCGCGCGACGATCAGCGGGGCCGCCGATTGCGGCAGGATCAGCGTGGCGGCGAGGCTGGCGCAGACGATCCCCAGGGAGATCTCCTCGGCCCGCGCCACCGCCGTGTCGAAGATCGCCCCGGGATCGTCGACGGCGGGGAAGCCGATCAGCGCCGCCGTGTAGCCGGCGAGCATCGGCAGGTAGCTCGCGGGCGTGCGGTCGAGGAGCGAGACGTAGAGGCAGAGCGCGACCCAGAGCGCCACCGCGAGGCTCAGCAGGATCGGCTCGTTCACGAGGTTCGGCACCAGCACGACGCTCACCGCCGCACCGAGCGCGGTGCCGCAGACCCGGTAGACCGCCTTCGCGCGCGTCGCGCCGGAGAGAACCTGGCTGGTGATGTAGACGGTGCCGAGGGCCCAGTAGGGTCGCGGCAGGTCGATCCAGAGCGCGAGGAACAGGGCGAGCATCGCCGCCGCGTAGGTCTTCAGCGCGAAGGCCCAGTCGCGCCATCCGGGGAGGATCACGGCACCGCCTCCGGTTCGCGCGCGGCCGCGGCGGCCTCCCGCCCGTGGCGCTGGAGCGCCGCGAAGACCCGGAGGCTCGCCTCGAGATCCGCGCCGTCGACCTCGGCGAACACCCGGGCGCGCAGGGTCGAGAGCTCGGCCTCGATCCGCTCGAAGACCTGTCGGCCGCGCGCGGTCAGGCCCAGCACCTTGGCGCGGCGGTCGGACGGGTCCTCGCGGCGGACCACCAGCCCGGCCGCGGCGAGCTGGTCGATGAGGCGGACGAGCGAGGGGCCCTCGATGCCGACGGCCTCCGCCAGGACGTTCTGGCGCGGCTCCTCCTCCATCCGGCCGATGATGATCAGCGGGTGCGCGGTGGCGTCGGACAGGCCGTGCGCCTCCGCGACCGTGTTGGCGGCACGGCGCCAGTGGCGGCCGGTGGTCAGGAGGGCGTGGGTGAAGGCCTGTTGCAGCCGCTCGCGCGTCCTCGGATCGTCGTTGCCGGTCACTACCTGATCCATCCACGCGAGGATCCGGTGGAGGGACCGGATCAATCAGCTCGCATGCTGATAGATAGCATCATACTGATTCGGATCGGGTGACGTTTCGCGCCATCAGAGTTGCGTCGGACGAATAGGTGTGCACCTTTTCCGTGCCGATCCGGCGTCGGCGGAATGCGTGGCGAGACCGAGGCGGACCGGACGTTCCGACGCCTCCCCGCGTCCGGCGATGTCCGCGTCGGCGGGCCTCGACGGAGGGCGTCGGGGAGCGCGGCGGCTGGAGCTCTCCTGCGGGGCCTCCGCTGCGCTCCGGCACCTCAAGATGGGGTGGAGCGTGGGGCCGCCGGTCAGGAGCTTCCCGGTCCCGCAGCCGCGCCGTCAGGCCGAGTGGCTGTTGTGGATCTGATCGAAATCGAGGGACGCCGTGTCGATCACGATCTGCGTGCGGCTGATGACCTCGAGCTTGCGCAGGATCTCGGAGACGTGCGCCTTCACGGTCGAATCGCCGACCTGGAGCTCGTGGGCGATCTGCTTGTTGAGCTTGCCCTGCCGGATCATCATCAGGACCCGCAACTGCTGCGGCGTCAGCCGGGCGAGGCGCTCCGGCAGCGGCGCCTTCTTGCTCCGGGGCGCGGGCGCGCCGGCCTCGGCGAGCCCCGGCGGCAGGAACAGGGCGCCGCTCATCACCTCGGTGATTGCCCGGGTCAGCGTCGCCTTGTCCATGGCCTTGGGGACGAAGCCCGCCGCCCCGTGCTGCAGGGCCTCGCGGACGATGCGCGGGTCCTCGTGGCCGGAGACGATCAGGATCGGGATGCGCGGGAAGCTCGCCCGGATGGTGATCAGCCCGTCGAAGCCGGTCACGCCCCGCATCGAGAGGTCGAGGAGCGTCAGGTCGATGCCGCGGTTGGCGGCCAGAACCGCGCAGGCCGCCTCGATCCCGTCGGCCTCGTGCAGGACCGCGTCCGGGTGCGCGAGGCGGATCGTGGCCGCCAGGGCGTCGCGGAACAGCGGGTGGTCGTCGACGATCAGGAGATGCACGGAGACCTCGGTCCTTCGCTCGAGATCCTCACAGGATCCGCCGAAATCGCGGGCGGGAGGGCCGAAGGTGATCGATGCGGCCCCGGGGCGCAAGCGGGTGTTGAGACGACCGCCCTGCCCCGGAGCCTAGGCGTGCCGGCCCGCGGGGGCCGGCACGCTTTCGGTTGAGGGCCTTCAGCGCGACGCCACCGTCTTCGGCAGCTTGAACGCCCAGAAGCTGCCGCCCTGGTTGATGCCGGCGGTGGACTTGGCGACCTCGCCGCCCCAGAGCGGCACCGCGCCGCCCCAGCCCGCCGCGACGCCGACCCACTGCTCGCCGTCCTGCTCCCAGGTGATCGGCGAGGAGACCACGCCGGTGCCGACCTGGAACTTCCAGACCTCCTCGCCGGTCTTGGCGTCGAAGGCCTTCAGGAAGCCCTCCGGGGTGCCGGTGAAGACGAGGTTGCCCGCGGTGGTCAGCACGCCGGCCCAGAGCGGGGCCTTGTTCTTGTACTCCCACACGACCTTGCCGGAGGTCGGGTCGATCGCCTTGAGCGAGCCGATATGGTCGTCGAAGACCGGCTTGATGGTGAAGCCGGCGCCGAGATAGGCGGCGCCCTTCTTGTAGTTCACCGGCTCGTTCCAGATATCCATGCCCCACTCGTTGGAGGGCACGTAGAACAGCTTGGTGTCGGGGCTGTAGCCGATCGGCATCCAGTTCTTGCCGCCGAGGAAGCTCGGCACCGCGAAGACCGACTTGCCCTTCTTGTCGTCGCCGGTCGCCTTGCTCGGGTCGCCGGGCCGGTTCTCCTCGTTGTAGATCGGGCGGCCGTTCTCGTCGATGCCCTTGGCCCAGTTGATCTTCTCGACGAACGGCGTCGCCGAGATGAACTTCCCGTTGGTCCGGTCGAGGACGTAGAAGAAGCCGTTGCGGTCGGCGGTGGCGCCGGCCTTGATGGTCTTGCCGCCCTTGTTCAGGTCGAACGGCACGAACTCGTTGACGCCGTCGAAGTCCCAGCCGTCGTGCGGGGTGGTCTGGAAGCCCCAGACGATCTCGCCGTTATCGGGGTTGAGGGCGAGGCGCGAGGAGGTCCACTTGTTGTCGCCCGGCCGCAGCCAGGAGTTCCACGGGCCGGGGTTGCCGGTGCCGAAGTAGATCAGGTTGGTCTCGGGATCGTAGGTGCCGCCGAGCCACGTGGCGCCGCCGCCGAACTTCCACATGTCGCCGGGCCAGGTCTCGTTGACCTTGCCCGTCATGGTCGAGGGCTTGCCGTTGAGCTCGCCCATGTGGCCCTCGATCACGGGCCGCTTCCACACGATCTCGCCGGTCTCGGCGTCGCGGGCCTCGATCCGCCCGATCACGCCGAACTCGCCGCCCGACACGCCGGTGATGATCTTGCCCTTCACGATGATCGGGGCGGCCGTGTAGCTGTAGCCGGCCTTGAAGTCGTCGATGTCCTTGCGCCAGACGACCTTGCCGGTCTTGGTGTTCAGCGCGACCAGCTTGGCGTCGAGCGTGCCGAAGTAGACGTTGTCCTTGTAGAGCGCGGCGCCGCGGTTCACCACGTCGCAGCAGGGCAGGATCCCCTCCGGCAGGCGGGCGTCGTACTCCCACTTCTTGTCGCCGGTGCGGGAATCGATCGCGTACATGCGCGAGTACGAGCCCGTGACGTAGATGATCCCGTCCTTGACCAGCGCCTGGCTCTCCTGGCCGCGCTGCTTCTCGCCGCCGAACGAGAACGACCACGCCGGGACGAGGCCCTTGATGTTGTCGCGGTTGAGGGTCTTCAGCGGGCTGAAGCGCTGGGCCTGCGGCCCGAGCCCGTAGGTGACGACGTCGCCGGGGGTCTTGGCGTCGTTGATGATGTCCTGCTCGGTCACCCCCTGGGCCATGGCCGGCAGGGCGCCGCCCGCCACGAGGGCGGCGACGCCCACCGCGGCGAGGAACCGGGTCCGCATTCTCATGACGTGTCCTCCGTGGTCGGCCCCGGTCCGTGTGGCCGGGGCATCCGGGTTTCGACGCGGGCCGCACGAGTCGCGGGGCGCCCCCTTGGAGATCGAGGCTATCGCTGTTCTCAGGAAAGTCTTATTGGCCATTGGTCCAATGAGGCCGTTCTGCGGACTGGCGGATGCAATGTATTCGACGAGATCGACGCCTGAATTGGCGCGGATCTGCCGGACATCCCGTTCGGGAAATCTGATGTTCGCCCTTGCCGTCATCGCGCGCGCAGCGAGGCGACCCAGGGCGGCGCACCATCCCGAGACGGCGCGCTGTCTGGATCGCTTCGCTCCGCTCGCCGAGACGGAGGCGTTCAGTACCCTTTCGGCGGCGTGTAGGTGACGCCGTAGGTCTCGCAGATCGCCTTGAGGCGACCGTCCGCGTTCAGCGCCGTGATCGCGTCCCCGACCGCGTAGGCGAGGTCGCGGGAATCGGTCCGCACCGCGCCGCCGATCTCCCAGCGGGTCTTCACCAGCCCCGTCGAGGGGACCGTGGCGACGGGGTTGTCGTCCTTGGGGGCCTTCGCGGCGGACAGGGCCGCCTCGATCGCCGCGCGGGTTCCGGCCAGGATCGGCGCCTCGCCGGCGAGGTAGGCCTTCGCGGCCTCCTCGAAGCTCTTGTAGTGCTTCAGGTTCGGGCGGAAGCGGCCGCCCTGGGCGGTCAGCAGCATCAGGTCGGCGGCGCCGGTCCCCTCCAGCGCGACGCTCCTGTCGCCGATGTCGTCGAGGCTGTCGAAGCCTTCCAGCGCGCCCTTCCGGTAGGCGAAGGCGATCTCCTGCTCGAAGTACGGCGCCGTGAAGAACACCTGCTCGTTGCGCAGGGCGAGCTGGCGGTCGGTGGGCACGTGCAGCATCAGGTCGGCGAGCGGCGTGCCGGCGAGGTCGCCGCGCCACAGGTTCAGCCGCAGGTCGCCGTCGACGTTCTCGCCGGCATCGACCACGCGCAGGTCGAGCTTCACCTTGAGCGTCTCGGCGATCGCGCGGGCGAGATCGACGTCGATCCCGCGGGGCTTGCCCGCCGCCTCCTCGGAGAACGGCGCGTTGTCGCCGTAGACCGCCACCCGCAGCGTCCCGTCGGTCGTGACCTGGTCGAGGGGGCGCGCCGCGGCCGCCGGCGGGAGCGGCGCCGCCAGGAGCAGGCCGCAGAGCCCGAGCAGGAGGGGGCGCCGGCCCATCGCGGGGGGGCTATTCCTCATGCTTCGACTCGATGTAGCTCCGGATCGCCCACAGGCCCTCCTGCGAGATCACACCCTCGAAGGCCGGCATCTTGGTCACGCCGTTGATGACCGCGCCGTGCTTCATGCGCTCGACGAAGTACTCGTCGCCCTCCTTACCCTGCGGCAGGTAGCGCAGGTCCGGGGCGAGGCCGCCGGAGATCATCTCCAGGCCGTGGCAGCGGGCGCAGTTCTGGTTGAAGCCCGAGGCGCCGATCGCGATGGCGTGCTTGTCGCCCTTGTAGGGGTTCTCGGCGACCCACTCGGTGCCCAGCGGCTTCAGGCCGTCGGTGTTGACCGGCTGGGGCTGGACATCGCCGTGCCCGAGGGCGCCGCCGGCGGCCAGGGCCAGTCCCAGCGCCGCGAGCACGCCGCCCGCCGCCGTCTTCATCGTGCGCATCCGCCCCTCCCGTCGTCGTTGCACGACGGTTAGCAAGTACCGGGCGGCGGACCCATTATGCTTTGGTACGGATCCGCGAGAATAGCGCCGCCCACGACTTGTGTTGCGCCGCATCAAAATCCGTGTGTGCACCTTGGTCCAATATCCGAGGGCACAACTCGGCTCCTAGACTCCCGGCCAACGACGAGAACCGCGGGTCTGGAGGAGACGGGCGGGATGGTGTCCTCCGGTGCGCGGCGGCCCGGGATGCGCGGCGGGCCATGGGCCGGCCTGCGGCTCGCCGTCGTGCTGGCGGCCCTGGCGCCGGTCGCCCAGGCGCGGGCCGCGCCCGCGCCGGCGGGGCCGCCCCTGACGATTCACTACCTGGAGCGGCGGGTCGAGCGGCCGGCGCCGCTGAACAACGAGGACCCGGTCCCCGACGACGAGGGCGCGAAGGGCGCGGAACTCGGCCTGAGGGATTCCAACGCCACCGGCCGCTTCCTCGGCCTCGGCTTCGCCCTCGGCACCGCGGTCGTCGAACCGGGCGACGACATCCGCCAGGCCTTCCGGGACCTCGCCGACCGTCGCTTCGTGGTGCTCAACGCGCCCGCCGCCGACGTCCTCGCCCTCGCCGACCTGCCGGAGGCGAAGGGCAGCGTGATCCTCAACATCGGCGCCCCGGACACGCGCCTGCGCGACGCCGATTGCCGCCGGAACCTGCTCCACGTCCTGCCGTCCCGGGCCATGCTGGCCGACGCGCTGGTGCAGTTCCTGGCGTTCAAGCGCTGGTCCCGGATCCTGCTGGTGACCGGTCCCGCGCCGGAGGACGCGCTCTTCGCCGAGGCGCTGCGGCGCAGCGCCAGGAAGTTCGGCGCGCGGATCGTCGCCGAGTCGCGCTACGACCCGCAGGGCGGCGACGTCCGCGACACGGCCCTGCGCGAGTTCGCCCTGCCGACCCGCGGGCCCGAGCACGACGTGGTCGCGGTGGCCGACGAGGCCGGCGCGTTCGGCGCGAGCCTCAACTACAACACCGCCTCGCCCCGGCCCCTGGTCGGCACGCAGGGCCTCGCGCCGGCCGCCTGGGGGCGGGCCGTGGAGGCCTGGGCCGCCGTCCAGCTCCAGGGCCGGTTCCGCAAGCTCGCCGGCCGCGCCATGCGGCCCGTCGACTGGGCCGGCTGGATGGCGGTGCACGCCGTCGGCGAGGCGGCCGTGAAGGCGCGCAGCACCGACCCCGCGACGGTCCGCGCCGCGCTGACGGCGCCCGGCTTCGAGATCGGCGGCTTCAAGGGGCGCCCCCTGAGCTTCCGCGCCTGGGACGGGCAGCTGCGCCAGCCGGTCTTCCTGCTCTGGCCGGGGGCCGTCACCGCGACGGCGCCGATCGAGGGCTTCCTCCACCACCGCACGGAACTCGACACGCTCGGCCTCGACGAGCCCGAGAGTGCCTGCCGCGCCTTCTCAGGGACATCCGGATGAGCCGGCTCGCCGCCCTCGCGCTGCTCCTCTGCCTCGCGGGCCCCGCGCGGGCCGAGGAGATCTACGTCTCGAACGAGCGCGACAACACCGTCTCGGTGATCGACGGCGACAGCCTGGAGGTGCTGCGCACCTTCCCGGTTGGCCGTCGGCCCCGCGGCCTGACCTTCTCGCAGGACGGGCGGTCCCTCTACGTCTGCGCCAGCGATTCCGACGCCGTGCAGGTGATCGACCCGGAGACCGGGCAGGTCCGGCACAACCTGCCCTCGGGCGAGGACCCGGAGCAGTTCGCCCTGGCGCCCGACGGGCGCACCCTGTTCATCGCCAACGAGGAGAACGCCACCACCACGGTGGTCGACGCGCAGACCCGCAAGGTGCTGGCGCAGATCGACGTCGGCATCGAGCCGGAGGGTGTCGCGGTGAGCCCGGACGGGCGCACGGCCGTCACGACCTCCGAGACCAGCAACATGGTCCACTGGATCGACACGCGGACGCTCGCGGCCGTGGACGCGACGCCGGTCGGGCAGCGGCCGCGCTTCGCCGCCTTCACGGCCGACGGGTCCCGGCTCTGGGCGTCCTCGGAGATCGGCGGCACCGTGTCGGTGATCGACGTCGCCACCCGCAAGGTGATCGAGACGATCGCGTTCGCCGTGAAGGGGATCGCGGCCGACCGGATCCAGCCGGTGGGCATCCAGATGTCGAAGGACGGGCGCCACGCCTTCGTGGCGCTGGGGCCGTCCGACCGGGTCGCCGTGGTGGATACCGCGACCTACCGGGTCGAGAGCTACATCCTGGTCGGCCGCCGGGTCTGGCAGCTCGCGCTCAACGCGGCGGGCACGCGGCTCTTCACCACCAACGGCGTCTCCGGCGACGTGACGGTGATCGACGCCGCGACGTTCCGGCCGATCAAGACCGTGAAGGTCGGCCGCTTCCCCTGGGGTGCGGCGGCGCGGCCGATGCCTTCGGCGCAGGCGACGGACGGACGCGCCGCCGGTGCGGTGCCGTGACAGTCTGGCCGACGCGGACCCAGGCATCCGCCTCCTTCGCTGGAGGCTTCCGGATTCACACTGGGGGCTGGGCCACAGCGGCGCCGAAGGACACTCGGGTCCCCTCTCCCGTGCGGGAGAGGGACAGGGTGAGGGATCAGGGCCGTCCGGACGAGGCGCGAGGCGACCGCGGGTCGAGACCGTGCTCCATCCTGAAACTCCTCGTCCCTCACCCCGACCCTCTCCGGCACGGGAGAGGGGGCCCGTCGCGCACTGCCGCCGGCGTCGGTGCGCGACCCCTATGGGTGACCGACGCGGCAAGGGGCGGAGACAGGGAGAAGGCCCAGTCGTTGCGGAGCGTGGCGTCTCCGCGCCCGCTCGCGTCCCGAACCGCAGTGGCTCGAGGCGCGGATATGCTCCTTCGAGCCGCGCTCCTCCTTCTCGCCCTGCTCCTGCCGACCCTTCCGGCCCGGGCCGGCCAGCTCGACCGCGCGGGCGTCGAACGTCACTTCCCGCCCCCGCTGGTGGTCGGCGAGAAGGACGACAGGCTCCCGGTCTGGCCGATCCTGAAGCAGCAGGCGGGCTCCTACGAGGTCTTCGCCTACGCGTTCGAATCCGTCGACCTCGCGCCGATCCCCGGCTTCGGCGGCACGCCGCCCGACCTGCTGATCGCGCTCGCCCCGGACGGCACCTTCCGGGACGTGACGGTGCTCTCGCACCACGAGCCGGTCTTCCTGGAGGGCCTCGGCCCGGAGCCGCTCTTCGCCTTCGTCGAGCAGTATGCCGGCCTCTCGGCCCGGCAGGCGATCCGGGTCGGGCGCCCGAACGCGCGGGCCGCCGGCGCAGCGCCCCAGATCACCGTCGACGGCATCTCCATGGCCACCGCCTCGACGCGGGTGATCAATCAGTCGATCCTGGCCTCGGCGCTGGCGGTCGCCCGCGCGAAGCTCGGCTTCGGGGCGGCCAATGTCGGCCTCAAGGTCGAGGCCCGGCCGGACCGCTACGAGCCCCTGTCCCTGGCCGACCTTCTCGCCCGGGGATGGGTCCGGCGGTTGACGGTCACGAACGCGGACGCCGCCGCGGCCTTCCGGGGCACCGGCGTGGCGGACCCGTCCGAGGGGCCGCCCGATGCCGCCTTGACCGACCTGTACGTCGCCGTCCTGGACCCGCCCTCGATCGGCCGCAACCTTCTGGGTCCGTCGCGCTACGACGCGCTGATGCGCGAGCTCGGCCCCGGCAACCACGCCGTGATGGTGGTCAGCGCCGGGCCGGAGGACGCGCCCGAGAACCCGGTCGGCGACCGGTTCGTGCTGGGCGCCGTCCCCGACCGGCTGGCGATCGGCCAGGGCGGCCTGATCGTGAACGCGCGCGACATGGCGGTGGAGCGCCGCGAGGCCGGCCTCGCCGAGGGGCTGCCGCCCGGCCCCTGGGCGGTCCTGCGGATCGACCAGGCCGCCGGCTTCGACCCGTCCGCGCCCTGGGTGCTGACCGAGACGATCGTCCGCGAGCGCGGCCAGATCCTGTCCGAGAAGATCGCCCGGACCTTCACGGTCGAGACCGCCCTGCCCGCCGACCTGTTCACGCGGTCCCGGCCGGATGACGGGCCGAGCTGGACCGACCCCTGGCGGGCCCGGGCGCCCGAACTCGCGCTGATCGGCCTGATGCTCGCGGTGCTGGTGCCGGTCCTGAGCCGCCAGCGCGGTCTCGTGGCGGACGGGCGCCGCTTCGCCCTCTTCCGCCTCGGCTTCCTGGCGCTGACCCTCGGCTTCGTCGGCTGGTTCGCGCAGGCGCAGCTGTCGATCGTGACCCTCGTCGGCCTCGTGCGGGCCGCCACCGCGACCCATGACCTCGCCTTCCTGCTCTACGACCCGCCCTCGCTGGTGCTCTGGGCGTTCGCGCTGGCCGCCCTGGTCGCCTGGGGACGCGGCACGTTCTGCGGCTGGCTCTGCCCCTTCGGCGCGCTGCAGGAACTCGTGGCGCTGCTCGCCCGGCCGCTGCGCATCCGCCCGGTCGCGGTGCCGCCCGGCCTCGACCGGGCGCTGCGGTCGCTGAAATACGTCGTGCTGGCCGGCATCCTCGGCGCGGCCGCGGCGGGGTCGCCCCTCGCCGACACGGTGTCCGAGGTCGAGCCGTTCAAGACCGCCATCACCCTGTCCTTCGTCCGGGCGTGGCCGTTCGTCGCTTACGCGGCGGGGCTGCTGGTGCTCAACCTCTTCGTCTTCAAGGGCTTCTGCCGCTACCTGTGCCCGCTCGGCGCCGCCCTCGCCCTCCTCGGGCGGGTCCGCGTCCTCGACTGGATCCCGCGCCGGGCGGAGTGCGGCTCGCCCTGCCAGCTCTGCAAGGTCCGCTGCCGCTACGGCGCCATCGCGCCCTCCGGCCGGGTCGACTACGCCGAGTGCTTCCAGTGCATGGAGTGCGTGACGATCATCCACGATCCCGGGCAGTGCGTGCCGCAGGTCGTGGCGCGCAAGCGGGGCCGCCGCGCCGCGCCCCGGCCGGTTATCGTCGGATGAGCGCGCCGACGCCCTTCGCGCCGGCCCGGCGCCGGCTCCTCGTCGGGGCCGCGGGGCTGGCCGCGCTCGGCGGCGTCGCGGCGTTCCGCGCCGCCGCGGCGTCGCGCGGGCTGGCGCTGCGCACCCGCGCCGGCCTCGCTTTCGGCACCACCGTGGCCCTGACCGCCGCCGGGCCCGACCCGTCCGCGATCGAGGCCGCGCTCGACGACGGGTTCGCGGCGATGCGCGCCGTGGAGGCGGCCGCCAGCCTGTTCCGGGCCGACAGCGCCCTGGCCCGCCTCAACCGGGACGGGTCCCTCGAGGCGCCCGACCCGCACCTGCTCGCCCTGCTGCGCTTCGCCCTCGCCCTCGCGGCCGAGACCGGCGGCGCCTTCGACCCGACCGTCCAGCCGCTCTGGCCGGTCTGGGCCGGCGCGGCCGCCCGCGGCGAGCGCCCCGGGGCGGAGGCCCTGCGGGGGGCCCTGGCGCGGGTCGGCTGGCGGCGCGTGCGGGTCGCGACGGACCGGATCGTCCTGGAGCCCGGGACGGCCCTGACGCTGAACGCCCTGATCCAGGGCTACGCCGCCGACCAGGTCATGGCGGCGCTCCGGGCGCGCGGCATCGCCGACGCCTTCGTGGATACCGGCGAGTTCGGTGCCGCCGGCGCGCATCCGGACGGCACGCCCTGGCGCCTCGGTCTGGCCGATCCCCGCCACCCCGGCGAGGTCGCCGCCGTCCTCGCGCCGTTCACGGGCTTCGCCGCGACCTCGGGCGACTACAACATGAGCTTCTCGGACGACCGCGCGGACCATCACATCTTCGATCCGGCGACCGGCCGGTCGCCGCGCGCCCTGTCGTCGGTGACGGTGACCGCGCCGACGGGGCTCGTCGCCGACGGGCTCTCGACCGCCTGCATGGTCATCGGCCCCGCGCGCGGCGCGGATCTCGTCGCGGCCCGTCCGGGCTGCGCCGTGCGCTTCACCGGGAAGGGCTGACCCAGCCGTCTCGGGCGCGCGGGGCGGGGGGAACCGCGCCGCGCGCCCTGCCCCCGCGGCGGCGATGGCTCTACGGAGGGGCCGATCCGCGGCGCAGGCCCTGCATGCGTCCGCACCGGAGAGGACCGTCAGGAGACGCGCGTGACCGAAGTGACCGGGCCGTACTGGCCGACGGATGACTGGGCGGGACAGGACCCGGAAGCGGCGGGGCTCGATGCCGCGCGGCTCGCGGAGGCGGTCGGCTTCGCGGAGGCCCACGAGAGCGCGTGGCCGCGCGGCCTGTACTATCCCGACGGGCGCTACGTCGGGATCGTCGAGTGGAACGAGACCGGGCCCTGGAGCGCCATCGACGGGCCGGTGCGTCCGCGGGGCGGCCCGGCGGGCGTGATCCTGAAGGGCGGCCGGCGTGTCGCCACCTGGGGCGACACGGCCCGCCCGGACATGACCTTCTCGATCGCCAAGAGCTATCTCGCGGTCCTGGCCGGCCTCGCCCACGACGACGGCCTGATCCCCGACGTCGACGCGCCGGTGCGGGACAGCGTTCCCGACCCGCTGCTCGACGGCCCGCACAACGGCGCGATCACGTGGCGCCACCTCCTGCAGCAATCGAGCGAGTGGCAGGGCACGCTGTTCGGCAAGTCCGATCAGGTCGACCATTTCCGGCAGATCGGCCCCGGCGCCGACAACAGCCGCAAGGGCGAGGCCCGCGCGCTGCGGCGCCCGGGCACCTACTACGAGTACAACGACGTCCGGGTGAACCTGCTGTCGTACTGCCTGATGCGCCGCTTCGGCCGGGCCCTCCCGGAGGTGCTCCGCGAGCGGATCATGGACCCGATCGGCGCCTCCCGCGACTGGGCGTGGCACGGCTACGGGACGGCCTGGGTCGCGGTCGCCGGCGCGCGGGTCCAGTCGGTCCCCGGCGGCGGCCACTGGGGCGGCGGCCTGTTCATCGGGGCCGACGACCACGCCCGCTTCGGCCTCCTCATCGCCCGCGGAGGCGCCTGGAACGGGCGGCAGCTCCTCTCGGAGCGCTGGATCCGCGCCATGCTGACGCCGTCCCCGACCCTCGACAGCTACGGCTACCTCTGGTGGCTGAACCGCGGCGCGGCCGCCAAGCCGCACCTGCCGGCCTCGGCCTTCAGCGCCCTCGGGGCGGGCAACAACGTGATCTGGTGCGATCCCGAGCACGACCTCGTCGCGGTCCTGCGCTGGATCGACAAGACGGCCGTCGACGGCTTCCTGCTGCGCCTCGTCACGGCCCTGCGCCCGTAGGCGGGCCGGCGGCGCTAGCGGCCCCGGACGTGATCGACGAAGCTCCTGAGCACCGGCCGCATCTGGCGGCCGGCCGCGATATCCCGGCCGCCGCCTGCGCCTCGAACGGACAGGCGCGTCCGGCGCCGCGGCGTCCGCCCGGAGACGGCGACCGCTACGGCGCGGCCGGGCCGGCGATGGTCGGTCTCTGCGCCGTCAGAGCGCCGCGATGGTCTCGGCCATCGCGCGCGCCCGCGGCACGAGGCTTCCCACCTCCAGGTACTCCTCGGGCGAGTGGGCCTTGCCGCCGACCGGGCCCACGGCGCAGAGCGTGGGGCAGCCGACGCTGGCGGTGAAGCCCGAATCGGCGCAGCCGCCGGCGAACTCGCCGGTGACGGGATGGCCGCCGTCCGCGCTCACCCGGGCGTAGGTCTCGAACAGCGCCCGCGAGGCCTCGTCCTGCACGAGCGGCAGGAACTCGCCCTTGATGGTGAGATGCGCGGTGGTGTCGGGCACCGTCGATCCCGCCACGATCTCCGCGATCCGGCTCATGGCGGCCTCGCGGTCGGGCGGGGTCACGTAGCGCAGGTCGATCTCGCAGGTGACCCGCGGCGCCACGGTGTTCACCGACTGGCCGCCGGAGATCAGGCCGACATTCACCGTGGTGCCGCGGTCGAGGTCGGTGAGCGCGTGGAGCGCGACGGTCTTGTGGGCGAGCTCCAGGATGGCGCTGCGCCCGTCGGCGTAGTTGCCGCCGGAATGGGCAGCCCTGCCGAGCACCTCGAGGTGCATGAACACCCCGCCCTTGCGGCCGGTGACGACGTTGCCGGTCGGCCGCCCCGGCTCGGAATTCAGCACCGCGCGGGCGCCCCGGGCGGTCTCCTCGATGATCGGGCGGCAGGCCGGCGAGCCGATCTCCTCGTCGCTGGTGAACAGGCCGACGAGGGGCACCGGCGCGCCGCCGGCCCGGTGGTAGGCGGCCAGCACGAAGGCGTTCATCACGAGGCCCGCCTTCATGTCGGCGACGCCCGGCCCGTAGGCGCGGCCGTCGGCGACCCGGAACGGCCGCCGCGTCGGCTCCCCCTTCGGGAAGACGGTGTCGCGGTGGCCCATGAGCACGACCGGCCGGTTGCCGCCGCCGGACCCGGCCACGCTCGCCTTCAGCGCGTCGCCGTAGCCGTCGACCGGGATCGTCGTGACCGGGATGCCGTGGCCGGCGAGGAACTCGGCGATGCGGATGCCGACCGCGTCGACGCCCGGCTTGTCGTAGGAGCCGGAATCGATGTTCACCAGCGCCTCGAGGAGCGCCAGCATCGCGCCCTCCTGCCCGTCGAGCCAGCGGAGAACGTCGGTGTCAGGTGTGGTCATCGGGGTCCTCATACCGGGCTGCCGGGACCGTGCGGCCCGGACGTCCGTGCGAGCGGAGTGAAGCGATCCGGTCGGCGACAGACTGCGAGAGCTGCGCCGCCCTGGGTTGCTCCGCTCGCAAGGACGGCGCCGCGCCCGCACGATCCGCCGATCTGGTCGGCCGCGCCTACTCGACCGTGACCGATTTGGCGAGGTTGCGCGGCTGGTCGACGTCTTTCCCCATGAACACCGCCGTGTGGTAGGCGAGCAGCTGGATCGGCACCGCGTACACGATCGGCGCCACCGTCGGATCGAGCGCCGGCATGGTGAAGGTCGCGAGCGTGTCCAGCCCGTGCTCGGCCGCGCCCTTGGCGTCGCCGATCAGCACGATGCGCCCGCCGCGGGCGGCCACCTCCTGCATGTTCGAGACGGTCTTCTCGAACACCGCGTCGTGCGGCGCGATGACGATCACCGGCACGCTCTCGTCGATCAGGGCGATCGGCCCGTGCTTCAGCTCGCCCGCCGCGTAGCCCTCGGCGTGGATGTAGCTGATCTCCTTGAGCTTCAGCGCGCCTTCCAGCGCCATCGGGTAGCTGGTGCCGCGGCCGAGATAGAGCACGTCCCGCGCCTTCGCGACCTCCCGCGCCAGACCCTCGATCGCCGCCTCGTGGGTCAGCGCCTCCGCCATCAGGCCCGGCGCCTTGATCAGGCCGTCGACCAGGCGCCGCTCGCCCGCCGCGTCGAGCGTGCCGCGGGCGCGCCCCGCCGCGATGGCGAGGCAGAGCAGCACGGTGAGCTGGCACGAGAACGCCTTGGTGGAGGCGACGCCGATCTCCGGCCCGGCCAGCGTCGGCATCACCACGGAGGATTCCCGCGCGATGGTCGAGGTCGGCACGTTGACGACGCTCAGCGTGTGCTGGCCCTGGGTCTTCGCGTAGCGCAGGGAGGCCAGCGTGTCGGCGGTCTCGCCCGATTGCGAGATCACCAGCGTCAGCCCGTCCTTCTCCAGCGGCGCCTCGCGGTAGCGGGCCTCGGAGGCGACGTCGATCTCCACCGGCAGGCGCGCCACCTGCTCGAACCAGTAGCGGGCCACGAGGCCCGCATAGTAGGCCGTGCCGCAGGCGGTGATGTAGACGCGGCTGAGCTTGGCGAAGTCGAAGGGCAGCGCCTCGGGCAGCATGACCCGCCCATTCGCCATGTCGACGTAGTGGGCGAGCGTGCGGCCCACCACCTCGGGCTGCTCGTGGATCTCCTTGGCCATGAAGTGGCGGTACTCGCCCTTGTCGATCCGGTAGGCCTGCGTGGCGATCTTCTGCCGGGCGCGCTCGACCGTGGCGCCCGACGCGTCGCGGATCTCCGCGCCGCCCCGGGACAGGATCGCCCAGTCGCCCTCGTCGAGATACGTGATCGCGTCGGTGAACGGGGCGAGCGCCAGGGCGTCGGAGCCCAGGTAGGTCTCGCCCTCGCCGAAGCCGATCGCCAGCGGCGCGCCGTGGCGGGCCCCGATCAGCAGGTTCTCCTCGCCGGAGAAGAGGAAGCCCAGCGCGAAGGCGCCGCGCAGCCGCGGCAGGGCGGCGGCGACCGCCTCGACCGGCCCCATCTGCCGGTCCATGTTGCGGCTGACGAGCTGGGCGACGACCTCGGTGTCGGTCTCGGTCTCGAAGACGACGCCGTCGGCCTCCAGCTCCTGCTTGAGCTCGCGGAAATTCTCGATGATGCCGTTGTGCACGACCGCCAGGCGCGCTGTGGCGTGCGGGTGGGCGTTGGTCTCGTTGGGCCGGCCGTGGGTCGCCCAGCGGGTATGGCCGATGCCGATCGTGCCGGTGAGCGGCTCCTGGGCGAGCTTGGCCTCCAGGTTGACCAGCTTGCCCGAGGCCCGGCGCCGCGCCAGCCGGCCGTGCTCCAGGGTGGCGATGCCGGCGGAATCGTAGCCGCGGTACTCGAGCCGCCGCAGGGCCTCGATCACCTGCCCCGCCACCGCGTCGCGCCCGACGATGCCGACGATGCCGCACATAGGAGTGTCTCTCGCTGTCGCGCCCGGATGGCTACGCGCAGCGCTGCGCAAGGTCCGGGCCGCCCCGCGCCGTGCGGGGCCGAGCGGGACTTCTACCGGATCGGGACGGCGCAGGGCCAGCCCCGGTCACGCGGCCCTTCGCGCTCACGCCTTCCCGCGCCGCGCCTTCTCGGCCTGCAGCGCCGCCCGCTTCTCCCTGGCCCAGCCCGGCTTCACCGCCTGCCGGCCCCGGGCCACCGCCATCGCGTCCGCCGGCACGTCGTCGGTGATCACAGAGCCCGAGGCGACGTAGGCGCCCTCCCCCACCGAGACGGGGGCGACCAGGGCCGAGTTCGAGCCGATGAACGCGCCCGCGCCGATCGTCGTCCGGTGCTTGAGCACGCCGTCGTAATTGCAGGTGATCGTGCCGGCGCCGATATTGGCCTTGGCGCCGATCTCCGCGTCGCCGAGATAGGTGAGGTGCGCGGCCTTGGCGCCGGCCCCCATCCGGGCGTTCTTCAGCTCGACGAAATTGCCGAGCTCCGCGCCGGCCTCCAGCACGGCGTGGCCGCGCAGCCGCACGAACGGCCCGACCTTCACGCCCGCCTCCAGGCTGCTCTCAGTCAGATGCGCGAAGGCGCGCACGGTGCAGCCCTCCGCGACCCGCACGCCGGGGCCGAACACCACGTGGGGCTCCACGATCACGTCGCGCCCCAGCACCGTGTCGTGGCTGAGGAACACCGTCTCGGGCGCGATCAGCGTCGCGCCGCCCAGCATGGCGCTGCGGCGCAGCTGCGCCTGGATCGCGGCCTCCGCCACGCTGAGCTGCACCCGGTCGTTGACGCCCTGCGCCTCGGCCTCGTCCACCGGCACGACCGTGACGGGCAGCCCGTCGGCGACCGCCAGCGCCACCGCGTCGGGCAGGTAGTACTCGCCGGCGGCGTTGTCGTTGCCGATGCGGGCGAGCAGCGCCAGGGCGTGCCGTCCGGCGAGCGCCATCAGCCCGGCATTGCACAGGGTCACGGCCCGCTCGGCCGCGCTCGCGTCCTTCTCCTCGCGGATGGCGAGCACGCGGTCGCCCTCGGTCAGCACCCGTCCGTAGCCGGCGGGCGTCGCCGTCTCGAAGGCCAGCACGGCCACCGCGGCGCCGTCGGCCAGGGGCGCGCGGAGGCGCAGGAAGGTGTCGGCCGAGACGAGCGGCGTGTCGCCGAAGGCGATCACCACGTCGTCGTCCGGGTCGGCCAGGATCTCCCGGGCGGCCAGGACCGCGTGGGCGGTGCCGAGGCGCTCGGCCTGCGGGAAGACCCGGGCGCCGGGGGCCGCCCGGGCGATCTCGGCGGCGACGTCGTCGCGGCCGGGCTCGGCCACCACGGCGATCCGGCCCGCGCCCGCCGCCTGCACGGCGGCCAGGACGTGGCCGAGCATGCTGCGGCCGGCGATCCGGTGCAGCACCTTCGGCAGGTCGGAGCGCATCCGCGTGCCCTTCCCGGCCGCGAGCACGATGGCGGTGAGGCTGCGCGAGGGCGTTCCGGTCGGGGTCATCGCAGGTCCAGGCGTCGATCGAAGGCCACGACGGATGGGCCGGACGGGCGCCCGGCGCAACCCCGTCCGGAGCGATCAGCGCAGCGCCAGGGCGACGTGCTGGCTGGAGCCGTGGGCGAAACGCTCCCGGCGGCGCTCGATCGAGCTCGGGATCCGCAGGGACTCGCGGTACTTCGCCACCGTGCGCCGGGCGATGTCGACGCCCTCCCCGCGCAGCTTCTGCACCAGCGCGTCGTCGGACAGCACGTCGTCCGGCGTCTCGCCGTCGACGAGCTGCTTGATGCGGTGGCGCACCGCCTCCGAGGAGTGGGCGGCGGCGCCGGCCGCCCCGGGGATCGCCGCGGTGAAGAAGTACTTCATCTCCAGGGTCCCGCGGCTCGTGCCGATGGCCTTGTTGGAGGTGACCCGCGAGACGGTCGATTCGTGCATGCCGATCGCCTCGGCCACGGTCTTGAGGTTCAGCGGCCGCAGGTGGGTGACGCCGTGGACGAAGAAACCGTCCTGCTGGCGGACGATCTCGGTGGCGACCTTCAGGATGGTGCGGGCACGCTGCTCCAGCGAGCGGGTCAGCCAGTTGGCGTTCTGCAGCGCCTCCGACAGGAACGCCTTGTCGCCCTCCGCGGCGGCGTTGCGCGAGACGCGGGCGTAGTAGCTCTGGTTCACCAGGACCCGGGGCAGCGCCTCGCTGTTCAGCTCGACCAGCCAGGAGCCGTCCGGCGCGGCGCGCACGAACACGTCCGGAACCAGGACCTCGACGGCGCTCGACCCGAAGGCCCGGCCCGGCTTCGGGTCCAGGCGCCGGATCTCGCCCAGCATGTCGACGAGATCCTCGTCGTCGACGCCGCAGAGGCGGCGCAGCGCGGCGAAGTCCCGCTTGGCCACGAGGTCCAGCCGCGAGACCAGCGCCTGCATCGCCGGGTCGAACCGGTCGCGCTCGCGCAGCTGGATCGCGAGGCACTCGGCGAGGTCGCGGGCCGCGATCCCGGGCGGGTCGAAGGTCTGGACCAGCGCCAGCATCCGGCCGACGAGGGCCGGGTCGGCGCCGAGGCGCTCGGCCACGCCCTCCACCGTCTCGCGCAGGTAGCCGGCCTCGTCGACGGCGTCGATCAGGAACCCGCCGATCAGCCGCTCGGCCGGATCCCGGGTCGCGAGGTCGAGCTGGCCCGCGAGGTGCTCGCGCAGCGAGGTCTCGGCCGTCAGGGTCGCCTCGAAGTCGGGGGCCTCGGCGTCGAAGCTGCCGCCGGTGCTGCCGTAGGGCGGCGGCGTCAGCGAGAGCATGTCGCCCCCGCCCGCCTCGCGCGCCTGGACGGGGCTCTCGTCGGGGAAGACGTTGTCGAGGCGCGTGTCGAAGTCGCTCTCGATCTCGCCGCGGCTCGGGTTGAGGTCGACCGAGAGCCACGATTCGGGCTCAGCCGCCTCGAACCCGTCCGACCCCGCCTCGTCGGCGTGGCCGCCCGATTCGGCGGCATCGCCCGCGGCCGGCAGGTCCGGCTCGGCGCGCTCCAGCAGCGGGTTGCGCTCCAGCTCGGCCTCGACGTAGGCCGAGAGATCGAGGTGCGACAATTGCAGAAGCTTGATCGCCTGCAGGAGCTGCGGCGTCATCACCAGGGCCTGGCCCTGACGCACTTCCAGCCGTTGCACCAAACTCATGCGAGGCCCCGATGCCCTTCCGGCGCGGTTCGCCAGCCGGAGCCACGCTGCTCACGGCATGGTTCTTGCTTGTTCCGTTGCGCTTTCTCTAGCCCGATCCGGCCCGCGCGTCAAAGCGCGACCGCGCACGCGGATGTTGGCAAGTGCACAGCGCTGCCGCGCCCGTGGCGCGCCGGCCACATCCCGGTCTTCCACCCCGCAGTCTGAAGGCAGATCTTAAAGGAAGGTTTGCGCATTCGTCCGCGCGCGTTTGCCAAGACATCCGAAAATCGCCGGCATTGGTTTGTCTGGTTGCAGACGCTTCGTCCGCTAGATGCAATATCCGCTCGCTATTGCGTGTTGATCCGAGCATGGCTCGGGGGTGCGCCCCGGTTCCCGCACCCGAGCCGGAGCGCGGATGTCGATCTCTGCGTACGCGTCTGCCGAATGCCGCATCAGAACCGCCTTCTGGCTGCCCTATCCGAGGCGGATGGCGCGCTGCTCCGGCCTCATCTCGAGGTGATCGACCTTCCTCTCGGCAAGGTGCTCGTCGAGCCGGCCGCCACGATACCGCACGCGGTCTTCATCGACACCGGCCTGTGCTCCGTGGTGTCGACCATGGCCGAGGGCGGCCGCATCGAGATCGGACTGTTCGGACGCGACGGCATGGCTGCGCCGGCGCTGCTGCTCGGAACCGACACGATCCCGTACCAGATCTTCATGCAGGTTGCCGGTCGCGGGCGCCGGATCTCCGTGTCGGCCCTGCGCGAAGCCCTGCGATCCAGCCCGTCGCTGCGCAACCTGCTGCTGCGCTACGTCCAGACCTTTCTGGTCCAGGTTGCCCAGACCGCGATCGCCAACGCGGGCGCGCCCGCCGAGGAACGGCTCGCGCGGTGGCTCCTCATGTACCACGACCGGCAGGACGGCGACGATCTGTCGGTGACGCACGAGTTCCTGTCGATCATGCTCGGCGTACGCCGGCCGACGGTCACGGTCGCGATCCACACCCTCGAGGGCGCCGGCCTGATCCGGGCCCGGCGCGGCCGGATCCGGGTCCTGAGCCGCATGCGCCTGGAGGAGGCTGCCGGCCAGACCTACGGCCCGGCCGAGGCCGAGTACGAGCGCCTGATCGGCCCGCTGCGGCGCCCTCAGAGCACGCTGGCCTAGGGCGCTTCGGCCACCACGGCGCCGGCCGCGCGGCGTGCCGTCGACGTGCGGCCCGCGCATCGCGCTCAGGACGTCGTGGGCGAGGCGCTCGGCCGCGGCCCGGTCGGGCAGCTCGTCGCCCTCCCGATCGGCGATCGGCGTGCCCCGCCGTCGAGATCGGAGCGCCATTCCCCTGTCGGAGCGGAGTCGGGGCCTGAGCAGGGTGTCGGACCGGCGCGGACCACGCCGGGCGGGGGGCCGGCCGCCGCGCACCCGCCGGGAGGAGCAGCGTGCGCGCGGGCGGCCGCGGCATCGTGCGCGCCGACGCCTGCGGGTCGGACCATGCCGGCCCGATCCGACGTTCGCGCAGAGGATCCGGCGCTCCGAACGGCGTCCGCCGCCCCGGGGCCTATGTCCACACTCATACATTTTTTTCGAGGGCGGCCGGATCGCGGCCCGGAGAGCCGCGTTTCCTGCCCGGTCGCCGCGACGCGAGGGTCGGGCGTCCGGTCGCGCGAGGCCATGCCGGTGCCCACACACAGGTTAACGACATCGCTCAGGTCGCGGCGCACGCTCGTCATCTGGCCGTGAGGTTCTGCGCCGTGCGCTACTTCACCGATTTCACCGACGACCGCGGGCTGTCCCGCGACGAGGAGGGGCTGCCCTTCGCCGATTGCCACGCGGCGTGCCTGTCGGCGACCGAGGCCCTGGTCGAGGCCGCGCAGGACCGGCTCCGCGTCAGGGCGGACCGGCCGGCCCCCGGCGATGCCGGCCTGGTGCTGGAGACGCGGGTCCGGGACGCGACCGGCAGCACGGTCTTCCGCGCCCGCCTCACCCTCGACCTGGACTGGCAGGCCGCCGACGGCTGAGCGCGGGCCCTACCAGCCGCAGTTCGGGATCGGCGGCTGCGCCTTGGCCATCGCCGACTTCTCGATCTGCACCATCGCGCCCCAGGCGTATTTCTGGGCGTGGGGCGTGACGTTGGCGAAGAGGCAGCCGAGCTGGAAGTGGGTCGCGCCCATCTCGCCCGCGAAGCCCATGCAGTCCAGGAAGGTCCAGGTCTTGGGTACCGGGGTCATGGACCGCCAGCGCGGCATCGCGACCGGCGAGCAGACCTTGATCGCACCGGTGCCGTCATCGGCGTTCAGCGCGTCGCCCGGGCTCTGCGCCGCGCCGGGCTGCACGGAGAGGCCGAGCAGGAGGGTCGCCGCGAGGGGGGCTCGGCAGGAGATCAAGGCGTGTCGGCTCATCGGTTCAGCGCATCGTCCACCACAGGGCCGCGAGGATCGCGAAGCCGACGACGTTGTAGAGGATCGCCCAGATCCACACACCCAGGACGGCGCGGCTCGGCTGCCGTGGCCGCGACCGACCGAGCCGCAGGCGGTTCCGGTCCTCCGGGGTCGGCCAGATCGCCGCCCGGGGAGCCTTGAGGAGCCGCGTCAGCGCCTCCGGGAGGTGCGGGCCGGGCGGTGTCTCGCCGGTCATGGCGGTCTCCGATGCGACGATGGGCCGTTCCGAGGCGGGCGGGAGCCGGACCTGTTCGGGCGACCGGCGGCCGGGCGCCGCCGCCCGCCGCTCACAGCACCGTGCCGGGTGCCTGCGGGTAGTACTGGTAGGCCCAGGTCTCGGAGAGCAGCCGGTCGCCCGATCTCAGCTGCAGACGCATCTCCACCGGATCCGGTCCCTCGGCGTAGACCTTGAGGAAGACCCGCCAGGGGCTCGGCTTGCCGTAGGGCGCCCAGGTGGCGCCGACCTCCTCGACGCTGCCGCGCGACAGGGTGAGCGCGACCGTCGCCTTCTCGGGATCGAGGCCCGACAGGGCCGCGCCCTCGAATTCCAGGACGAATTGCCGCACGAGGTTGGCGCGACCCGGCCGCCGGTCCGCATCCGCGAGCCACGCGGCCTTGGTGGCCCGGGTCGCGACGCACCGGGCGAGATCGGTGGCGACCGGCTCCGCGACGGTCCAGCGCAGCCGGTAGGCGAAGCTGCGGTCGGACCCGGCCTTCGGCGCGTCGTCCGGCACCCAGAGGGCGACGATGTTGTCGTCGGTCTCCTGGTGGGTCGGGATCTCGACGAGCTGGACGCTGCCGCGGCCCCAGTCGCCCTGCGGCTCGACCCAGATGTCGGGCCGGTTCTCCTCGAAGCCGTCGTCGATGTAGGTCTCGTACGCGCGGTCGCGCTGGAGCAGGCCGAACCCCTTCGGCGACCGGTCCGCGAAGGCGCTGACGCTGAGGCGGGGCGGGTTGTTGAGCGGCCGCCAGATCAGCTCGCCGGACCCGGTCTGCATCAGCAGGCCGTCGGAATCGTGCACCTCGGGACGCCAGTCGCTCGCGAGGAAGCGGCTCATGCCCTCCGAGTACCAGAGCATCGAGGTCAGGGGCGCCATGCCGAACCGCTCCACCGCCTCGCGCATGTAGACCGTGCAGGCGACGTCGATGACGACGTGCGGCTCCTTCCGGGCGACGAACCGGTAGGCGCCGGTCAGGCTCCGGCCCTCGAGGAGCGCCAGCACGGTCACGGCGCCGTCCGAGGCCGGGCTGACGTAGAAGCGGGTGAAGACCGGGAACTCCTCGGTCTTCCCGGGCCCGGGCGCCGTGTCGATCGCGATGCCCCGGGCCGAGGCGCCGTACTGGGCACCGTCCCCGGCGGCGCGGAAGTAGGACGCGCCCAGGAAGGCCAGCCAGTCGCCGTCGTCGCCCGGCTGGCCCGCGGGCGCCTTCTGGAACCGGAATCCCGCGAAGCCCGCCCCGTCCGGGACGTCCTTGGCCGGATTGCCGGGCGGGTAGGTGAAGAGGTCGTGGGCGTACAGCACCTCGCGGGCCTGCCCGCCCTCCAGGGCGTAGACCTTCACGGGGTGACGGAAGAAGTTGCCGAGGTGGAAGAAGGTCACCGGGTAGGGGCTGTCGGCGAACAGGGCGTGGCCCGGCGGGTAGCGGATCTCCTGGAGCGGCCCGTAGGTCAGGGCGTCGAGGGCCGCCGAGGCGGGGGCCTCCGGCGGCGGCGCGTAGGGGCGGTCCCGCAGCGTCCGGGCGAGGTCCTTCAGCCGGTCGAGATCCATGGGCTCGGGCGGCGCCAGGCGCGGCCCGCCGCCGGCGGCCCGGGCGAGGCCGGGATACGGCGCGAGGGCGAGGAGCCCGATGGCGGTCAGGACGCGGCGCGTGATCAAGCTGGAACCCCCCGATGCGGCCGGGCCTCGCGACCCGCGCCGCCCTCTAGCCACGCCGGCGCGGCGGCGCAATTTCCCGGCCCGCGGCTCAGCTCCGCGGACCGCAGCTGCCGGTGCTGCCGTCGGTCGTCCAGAGGTTGGCACCGCCTCCCGGCGGGCACTGCCCCGGCAGAGCCAGGGTGATCAGCTTCGCGAAGGTGCTGGCCTCGTCCTCGCCGTAGCCGATCTCGCCGACCATGCGCCCGGTCCTGTCGAACAGCGCCACGGTGGCGGAATGCTCCATCGTGTAGTCGCCGTCCTTGGTCGGCACGCGCTTGTAGGCGACGTGGTAGGCGTCGGCCATGCGGGCGACCTGCTGCGGCGTGCCGACGAGGCCGCGGATCCGCGGATCGAACGAGGCCAGGTACTCCCGCAGGGCGTCGGGCGTGTCGCGCTCCGGGTCGAGGGTGACGAAGACGACGTTGAGGCGGTCCGCGTCGCGGCCCATCCGGCCGAGGGCGGCCGACAGGGTCGCGAGCGTCGTCGGGCAGACATCCGGGCAGTGGGTGAAGCCGAAGAACAGGACGGACGGCTTGCCGCGGAGATCGGCCTCGGTCACCGGGCGGCCGTTGACATCCGCCATCGTGAACGGCCCGCCGACCTTCCGGGGATGGCTGAACCGCGAGCCCTGCTGGAGGACGATCGCCCCGGTGCCGGTGGCGACCACGGCGATGAGGGCGGCGGAGGCGATGAGGGCGAGAGGGCTCGGTGCCATGCTGTGACCTGCGACGGCGCGTCGAAGCGGACGGTATCGATGCGGCCAATATGGGGTCCGTGTCGACCGGCGTGAGGCCCGGCGCGCCGTGCGGGGCCGGGCACCGAGCCGGGCACCGAGCCGGGAACGGCGCCAGGAACACGCCCGGGCGAGGCCGGTTGGCCAGGATACGGGCGGTCGCGCCATCCGGTGCCGGGACGCCCGGGGCCCGCCGGGATCGGTCGATCCCGGCGGGCCCCGGCCGGGCCGCGCGCCCGACCGTCCCTTCCGCGACCGTGTACGGGAGCCGCCCCAGATGGCCCAGCAGATCCCCGTCGACCCGCAGGCCCGGGCCGACGATCCCCGCCGCGACGCCGAGCGGGACGACGCGACCCACGCCATCGCCGACGACGTCGCCTACCAGCGCCACGTCCTGGTCAACGTCGTGTTCGTGGGGACCCCCGGCGCGGGCGACCGGGGCTGGGTCCTGATCGATGCCGGCGTGATGGGCGCCAAGCGCGGGATCCAGGCCGCCGCCCGGGCCCGCTTCGGCGCGGGGGCCCGGCCGGCCGCGATCGTCCTGACCCACGGCCATTTCGACCATGTCGGCGTCCTGGAAGACCTCGCGGGGGAATGGGATGTCCCGGTCTACGCGCACCTCCTGGAGCGGCCCTATCTCGACGGCAGCGCCGCCTACCCGACGCCGGATCCGAGCGTCGGCGGCGGCCTCCTGGGCCGCCTGTCGCCGCTGTTCCCCACCCGCCCCGTCGACGTGTCCGGGCGGCTGCACCACCTGCCGGAGGACGGTTCGGTGCCGCCCCTGCCCGGCTGGCGCTGGATCCACACGCCGGGCCACGCGCCCGGCCACGTCTCGCTCTGGCGCGAGTCCGACCGGACGCTGATCGCGGGCGACGCCTTCATCACCACGGCGCAGGAATCCGCCTACGCGGTCGCCACGCAGGCGCCGGAACTGCACGGGCCGCCGATGTACCTGACGATCGACTGGCCGGCGGCGCGCGCGTCGGTGCGGGCGCTCGCAGCGCTCGCTCCGGAGCGGGTCATCACCGGGCACGGCCGGCCGCTGAAGGGGCCCGAGATGCGCCGCGCCCTCGACGCCCTGGCGGAGGATTTCGACCGGGTCGCGGTCCCGGAGACGGGCCGGTTCGTGGAGCACCCGCTCGGGGCCGCCGACGGCTCCGCCTACCGGGCGCCGCGCTGACCCGCGCGACGCCGCGCGGGCGGCGTCCCACGCCTTACGAGGCCCGCGCCAGATCCGGGAACGGGGCCGGGGCCGGGGATCGCGCGGCGGCGAGCACGTCGTCCATCTCGGCCTTCGGCATGGCGTGGCCGAACAGGTAGCCCTGGCCGAAATGGCAGCCCTGGTCGGACAGCCAGTCGAGGCTGGCGTCGGTCTCGATCCCCTCGGCGGTGGTGGAGAGGCCGAGGCTCGCCCCGAGCTTGATGATGGCGTCGACCAGCTTCGCCCGCTCGTCGCTCATCGTGATGGCGTCCACGTAGCTGCGGTCGATCTTCAGCTTGTCGAACTTGAGTTCGCGCAGGTGGTACAGGCTGGAATAGCCGGTTCCGAAATCGTCCAGCGCGATGCGCACGCCGAGTTCGCGCAGGGACAGCAGGGTCGTCCGGGTCGCCTCCAGGTCCTGGATCAGGGCACTCTCGGTGATCTCGACCTCCAGGCGCTGCGGCGGGAAGCCGGTCTCGGTCAGGATCCCCAGGATGCGCTGGGCGAGCCACGCGTCCTGGAACTGCTGCGGGGCGATGTTCACCGCCAGGATCAGGTGGGGCGGCCAGGCGCGGGCATCCAGGCACGCGCGGCGGATCAGCGTGTAGCTGAGATCCGCGATCATCCCGGTCTCCTCGGCCACCGGGATGAACTCGCTCGGTCCGACCAGCCCGCGCGACGGGTGGCGCCAGCGCGCCAGCACCTCGACGCCGACGATCTCCCGCTCGGGGAGCGACACCACCGGCTGGTAGAAGGGCTCGATCGCGCCCGTCTCGATGGCGCCGCGGAGTTCCGTCTCCATGCGGGCGCGGGCGCGCAGCTCCGCGTCCATGGCGCTGCGGAAGAACCGGAAATTGCCGCGCCCGTCCTTCTTGCCCTGATACATGGCGAGGTCGGCCGCGTGCAGGATCGCGTCGGCATCCCCGTGCTCGGCCGACACCGCGGCGACGCCGACCGTCGCGCCGACCTTGAGGTCGTTCTGGCTCCACGTCACCGGCTCGGCGATGCGCCCGATGACCGCCTGGGCGAGACGCCTCAGCGCCTCGCTTTCGTAGCGGAGCGGGACCAGCATGGCGAACTCGTCGCCGCCCAGCCGGGCCGCCAGGCCGCCCGACGGCACGAGCTGCTGGAGGCGCTCGGCCACGGCGCACAGGACCGCGTTCCCGGCCGCGTGGCCGTAGAGGTCGTTGACCGGCTTGAACCGGTCGAGGTCGATGAGCAGCACCGCCGCGTCCCCGGCGCCCGACGCGTGCGCCCGCTCCACGGCGTCGATGAAGCGGCGGCGGTTCGCCAGACCGGTCAGCCCGTCGTGCCGGGCGATCGCCTCGGCCTGCGCCGCCGCNGCGGCGGCGCGCTCGAGCATGAGCCGCCGGAGGATAATCGACTTGCGGATGCTGGCGCCCCACTGCGCCACGCCCATGCAGGCGGCGAGCAGGAGGAGATCCGTGAGGTTGTAGGTGGCGACCAGGGTGTTGAGATACGCGAACGTCCCCAGCGTGACGCCGACGAACCAGATCCCGACGCCGATCACGAGCAGGCACAGGGTCTCGTACAGCTCGCCACGGCCCCAAGCTTTCGACGTCTCGATCGGCATGGTCAGGACCCGGTTTCCAGCGTCAGCGCGAAACATGCTGTCCGCTCATGCGCTGTAAAACAGCCTCCGGACGCGGGCGCCTATCTACATCGTTACGTGACTTTGTCTTGGTTTAATTTGAATTAAAGCCTGCACCACTCTCCGGCGCGCGCGGCTCGATCACGCGCAGGTGTCCCACCGCGCGGGAATTTGCCGCACAAGCTCTGGTCACACCCTCGGCGATCCGGCACCGGACCGGCGCCGTCACGCCTCGCCGACGGCATTCGGACGTTGCGCGCCTGCGCGGCTCTCCTGGAGGGCTGCGGCCGCCTTGACGATCGACAGGATCCCGCCGCGGGTCGTCTCGTCGGTGATGCTGGTGAAGGCCAGAACGAGTTCCATGACCTTCGGATCCTCGAACAGGGCTGCGGGCCCGACGCGTCCGCCGCCGGTGTCCCGCGGATCGGCGAAGAAGGTGTCCACCGGCACCTTCAGCAGGTCGGCGATGGCCTGAAGCCGCCCGGCGCCGATGCGGTTGCGCCCCTTCTCGTACTTCTGAACCTGCTGGAAGCTGACGCCGATGGCCTGACCGAGGTCGGTCTGGCTCAGGCCCTGTGCCACGCGCAGCGCCGCGATACGGCCGCCGATCGTGCGATCGGTCTCGGTGGCGGACTTGGGCTTCGGGGAGGACGACATCGGACGGAAACCTTCGGCATGCGGGACGGGGGCGACTTACCGGGTGTCGCGGTAAAAAACACAACCAAAAACTGCTTAGTGCACCAATAAGTTGCGCAAGTCCTAGTTGCACCGGGCGCATGGCTTGGCTGTTGGTTGTACGCCCACGGTCATCGAAACCGCAATGGCGGGCGGTGTCTGTCACGCGGCGCACAATTCATCGCGACCGTTCCACCGGTTTTCGCCCAGGCGCGAGGCCAGTCAGCCGCTCTACAGGACGACTCGGCGGAGATCGGGCGTCGCGATGTAAAGTACCGACATCGTGGATGATCGTCGCGCGCAGCCACGGATGTGTGAAGCCGCGCACCGCGTCGAGGAATTCCGCCCGCCGCTTCTTCGCAAGACAGCGGCGCCGCGCGCCGTGAGCGGGAATGTCGACGCCGGCAAGGCGCGGTCGCTATTGTCGCCAGGATACTGCGGTTATCGTAGGTCCAAACACTTTGTGTTCCGATCGTGAAAATCTATGAAATGATGTATTCAACGGCCAAGCCCTGCGGTACGGTCGGCTTCCCATCACAGCGCCGGCGTCGATGACCGATCTTCTCGCGACCTTCCAGGAGCCGACCGCCTCTGCCGGGCAGGCCGAGCCGGTGACTGAGAGGTCAGCCCTGCGGGCGCATATCGCGCGGATCCTGCGCAAGCTCCCTTCCGCCAAGGCGGCAGGCGCGGCGCGCTGATGGCCTCCGGGCCGTCATTCGGTCCCCGGCCCGTTTGAACTGCGACTTGCTCCGTGTGGTTGAGCCAGTGTCACTCCTCACAACGACACGGCGGGAAGACCACGTATGATGTCTGAATCCGGTTTCCGGCTCGGGGCCGCACGTCCGGCTTGGCGCATGGCGGCGGCCGTCGCGGCCGGGTTGGGCGTCGGCTCGCTGACCGGCTCTCTCGCCGATGGCGCCCGTGCGGCCGAGGCGATGCCCTCCGTCGACCTGACGATGACCACGGAGAACGGAGCCGCGACATGCGCGCCCGCCGAGCTGCGTCTGCCCGCCGAGTCGGATGTCAGCATCCGGGTGCAGAACAAGTCCACGAGTCAGATCGTCCTGACCGCGCCCCAGATCTTCGAGAACAAGAACGTGCTCCACCACGACGGCGACGTCGTGCACGTGGCCAGCAACGACGGCTACACGGTCAAGCAGAACGGCCAGGGCGAGATCCGCGTGCGGACGATCGCGGCCGGCCAGTATCCCTACGGCTGCACGAGCGTGAACGACAGGTCCCAGCCATTCCGCGGAACCCTGACCCTCAGCCCGGCGGCGCGCTAGCGGCCCGCCGCGTCGGTGTGGCGGCGCTCGGCGACCGGAGAAGGACCGGGCCCCGGCTGGCCCACGAATCCGAGACGGGCCGGACCGACCCGATCTCGCCGGACGCGACGGCCTCCACGGTCGCGCGCCTCGCCGAGCATGCTCGCGGCTGCGCCGCTCGGCGAGAGGCCCCTCGCCTCGGCGCGTTCCGCCGGCGCTCCGGTCCGGGCGTACTCCATGGCGAGCGGCTCCTCGGAGTAGACTCGCTCGCCGGCCTCCAGGGCGGCCTCGGTCACCACGCAGCGGCAGGGTTCCGTTCCCGACCCTCATCGACTGGGCGTCGGATCGACTTTCGGAGCGGTCACTGGCCGGTTCGGGTGCCCGAATGCGGCGCGCCCGGATGGATTGTACACGGCGCGGTCGCCGAAAACGGTGGCGCACTTCGGTCGAACAGGCGTTTAACGCTCCGTTTACCGTGCTGTCCGAGAGTTCCAGCTTCAACCGGAGCCCCTGAACAGTCATGCTTGATGTCGCGTTCTGGTGGTGCGTGGCCGTGGCGCTGACCGGATCGGTCGGCCTCGTCGGCCTGGCCCTCTTCACTGGACGGGGCGCCCGCTCGCGGCCGCGCGGCGTCAGGCTGGCCCGGACCGAGCCCCTCGTGCTCCGTCACTTCGGGCGCGCGTAGGTCGGCGGCCACCGGCCCTACGACGGACGTCCGAGATCTGTCGGTTCGCGGCCGGTTCGATCTCGGGTCGGCACGGTCCGGCCGGCCCGGACGGCGCCAAGATCCGGATGGCGCTCGTCCGGGCCCGTGCGGCCGATCGCTTGTCGCGGACGAGGAGCGGTCGGCGCGGCGGCATCCGAACCGCGGACTCCCCGGGTCACGATTCCGAAGGGGGGAACGGCGCCTGTCGCTGGGCCTCACTCGGCGCGGCCGCAGCACATGCGGAGCATCAAGTCTCTGTAGATGGCCTGCGCCTCCTCGATCCGTTCCACGAGGCAGTACTCATCCGTTTTGTGGCACTGCGCCGCCTCGCCGGGGCCGACGATCAGCGTGGCGACACCGTCAAAAGCCGGCACGAGAGCCGACGCATCGGTGAAGTAGGGTGCCCCGGCCGGTTCCGCCGCGGCCCCCGTCCGCTCTCGCAGCAGCGCCAGGAGCGGGGCAGCGGACGGATCGTCCGGCTCGGTCGCGAAGCCCGGGAAGCTCGTGACGATCCGGATCTCGGCCTCGGGTCCGAAGAGGCGGCCGAGTTCGGCGACGAGCGCCGCGTGTCTCTGATCCGGGAGGGTCCGGATATCCACGGTGAACTCGGCGCAGTCAGGGACGGAGTTGATATTCTCTCCACCGCGGACGGTGGTGACGCAGGCCGTGGCGCAGCCCAGCAGTGGATGACGGGCGCCGAAATCGTAGCCTTCGAGCCTCCGGATCCACTCCGCGACCTTGCTGATCGCGTTCTCGCCCTCGTGCGGCATCGAGGAATGCGCCGTCCGCCCGCGCGCGGTCACGACGACGCGGAGAGAGCCCTTATGGGCGAAGAGGGCGGCATTCGACGTCGGCTCTGCCACGATCAGGAGTTCGGCGGGCCCGAGACCCTTCTCGCGGGCGACGTGGAATGCGCCCTCGCATCCGGTCTCCTCTCCGGCGGTGATCACGAGCGTGATACCGCGGTGAAAGCTGCGCCCGTCCTCGATCAAGTTGCACGCAGCCGCCACGAACGCGGCCACGCCCGCCTTCATGTCGCTGGCGCCGCGGCCGTACAGCCGGCCATCCTGCACGATCCCGTCGAAGGGTGGGAATTGCCACTCGTTCGACCCGAGTGGCACGACGTCTATGTGCCCAGTGAAGCAGAGCGGCTTGCCGTTGGCCGTCCCAGGCATGCGCGCGACCAGCGTTGGCCGATCCCTGGCGAATTCGAAGCTGGCGACATCGAACCCGTATCCGGTCAGCAGGCGAGCGATGAACTCGGAACATTCCTTCTCCTCACCCGGAGGATTGATCGACCGGAACCGGATGAGCTGCTTCGCGAGGTCGACAGCGTTGAGGGGCATCGGTGCTTCCACGTGAAATTTCGTGCCGTTGCCGACGGCGGTCTCCAGGGCACGCATGTCAAGACGACGACCCTGCAGCTTCATCGGCGATGGACCGCGCTCGGGAGGGCCCGAGCGGTTCGGGCGACCGGGCTGGGTCGCGTGCGGAATGACCGCTCGTTGTGGGGAGCGGTCTGCCCGCTGCGAGTGGAGCATGCATCGGAGCGGCCGTCGCGATCCGATCCGCCTGCGACACTCATCGGGCGCGGGAGAATGAAGTCTCTTCCGCGCACCGGCGAACGAGGAACGCGTGCATTCGCCGCGCGGGCCGCCGAAATCTCGCCGGAAACATTGAGCCAGAGAGCGATTTCGCGCGAACCACGCGATATTGGGCGACGGTGAAAACGGACGAAATCCGGCGTGGTTCCGAGGACAATGGGAATATATATTCTCACACAAATTGATGTACGTCATGAAATCCTGTTATAGCATGTTTAAGATGATGGGCATCGTCGGCTGACTCGCGACAGGTGTCGGCGACTGGGAGAGCCGTGCGCTTCCACCTGCAAGGCGAAGGTGGAGCGACATGCCGTCAGCCCCCGATAGGCAAGTGACATCAGCTCTCATTCGCAAGTTGGAAAGCATCACCGCCCTCTCCGAGGTCGAGCGTGAGGCCATCCAGAGCTTGCCCGTGAGGACGCAGGTCTTCGGCGCGCACCAAGACATCGTGCGCGACGGCGACACGTCCTCGCAATGCTGCCTGATCCTCGACGGCTGGGCCTGCCGCTACAAGCTGCTCAACCAGGGCAAGCGGCAGATCCTGTCGTTCCACGTTCCGGGCGATATCCCGGATCTGCAGAGCTTGCACCTGCCGACCATGGATCACAGCCTCGCCACGATGAAGCACACGACCGTCGCTTTCATCTCGCATGAGAGCCTGCGCGCTCTGACCGCACGCTTGCCGGATCTCGCCGCGCTCCTGTGGCGCGATACCTTGATCGACGCGGCGATCTTCCGCGCCTGGATGACCGGCTTGGGCCGCCGTTCGGCCGACGAGCGGATCGCACACCTGTTCTGCGAGATGTACCTGAAGCTCCAGGCTGTGGGGCTCGCCGGCGATTACCGCTGCCCGATGCCGATCACGCAGATGGACCTGGCGGATGCGCTGGGTCTCACGCCCGTCCACATCAACCGCGTGCTCATGGGTTTGCGCAGCCGAGCCCTGATCACGCTCCGCAGCCGCACGCTGGTGATCGAGGCGTGGGAGGAATTGATGGAGGTTGCTGAGTTCGACCCCCGGTACCTGCATCTGGACAGGCGCGCTGCGTGAGGCTTCGCCTCCACCGACCGTCCGCCTTCGGGGCGGGGCGATGCCGCTCCGCATACCCGGGTAGGTCGTTGGCAGCCGCGGGGAGCGTTCTCAGCGGGGTGCGCGCCAGCGTCCCGTCTCGGTGGGTCTCGCCACTCGCCAAGCCGTTGGCCTCCGGCCGTGCCAGCGCGCGGCTCGCTCCCTGAGCGGCGCCGGTCTCCTGATCGGAAGCCTCGGGGGCCGCGCGAGGCTCGGAGACGGTCGGATGCGTGGCCACGGGCTTCGGCTACCCGCCGCGGCCAGCAGTGCACAGACCGCGAGGAGAGCGAGGGTCGCCCCATGGGCGGTTCCGGCGCCCCGCGGTTCCCCCGTGCGCCGTCCGTTCCGCCTCGGCCTGCGGGCGGACTGGCGGCCGTTGATGGAGAAGCCTTGTTGCCCGAAGGCTCTAATGGTCGGAGTGGCGGGATTCGAACCCACGACCCCTAGTCCCCCAGACTAGTGCGCTAACCGGGCTGCGCTACACTCCGACGCCGCTAGGGCTCGCGGCTCTTAGCCTCCGCGCCGCGCCCGCGCAAGCCCTCCGGCGCGCGCGGGCCGCGCGGAGATGCTGGCTCTCGCGGGTCAGGCCCGCTACGGGGAGGCCTCACCCCGACAATTGCCCGAGGATCATGACGGACCGACCGATCGCCTTCGATCTCACGCGCCTCGTCACGCGGCTGCGCCACGCGAGCCCGTCGGGCATCGACCGCGTCGACCTCGCCTACGCGCGCGCCTATCTCGGCCGGGCGGAGACGGGCGTCGGCGTCGTCGCCACGGCGTTCGGACCGCGCATCCTCGATCGCGCGCAGGCGCTGGAGATCGTCGAGGCGGTGGCGGCCGGCTGGGTCGAGGACCGGGACGCCGCGTCGGACCCGGTCTACCGGCGGCTCGCGTCCCGGTGCGGCGATCCCGCCGCCCCGCCGTCGCCGCTCGCCGCGCCGCGGACCGGGTCCGCCGAGAGGCGCCGGATCCAGGCGCGCAAGACCGTCGACATCGCGCTGCGCGGCCGGTCGGTCGCCGTCCTGCCCCAGGACGCGCTCTACCTGCACACCTCGCACCTGCGCCTCGACGACCCGCGGCGGTTCGACTGGCTCTATACCCGCCGGGACGTCCGGGCGGCGTTCTTCGTCCACGACCTCATCCCGATCACCCATCCGGAATACGGCCGGTCCGGCGAGGCCGACCGCCACCGGGCGCGCCTGCGCACGATCGGGCGGCACGCCTCCGCCATCCTGGTGAATTCGGAGGATACCGGCCGGCGCACCCTCGCGCACCTCGCCGCCGAGGGGTTCGGAAGGCCGCCGGTGGCCGTGGGCCATCTCGGCGTCGAGCCCGCCTTCGGGCGCGACGGACCCCGGTTCACGCCCGACCGGCCGACCTTCCTGATCTGCGGCACCATCGAGTCGCGCAAGAACCACCTGCTGCTGTTCCAGATCTGGCGGCTCCTGGCCGAGCGCCACGGGGCGGCGGCACCCCGGCTCGTCGTGGTCGGGCGCCGGGGCTGGGAGGCCGAGAGCGCCATCGACATGCTGGAGCGCTGCCCCGGCGTGCGCGCTCACGTCATCGAGGCCTCGGGATTGTCCACGCACGGTCTGGCGGCGCTCATGCGCAGCTGCACCGCCCTGCTGATGCCGTCTTTCACCGAAGGGTACGGCATTCCCGTCGTCGAGGCCGCGGCCTCCGGGCTGCCGGTCGTCGCCTCCGACATCGCGGTCCATCGCGAGATCGCCGACAGCTTCGCTCTGTTCCGCGATCCCCTGGACGGTCCGGGCTGGATCGAGGCGATCGAGGCGCTCGCGCGGCCCGGCGCGCCCCTCCGGTCCGAGCTGGCCGGTCGTCTCGACGGGTATCGGCCGCCGGACTGGCCCGCGCATTTCGCCGCCGTGGCGCCGACCCTCGCGGCGCTCTGAGAGGGGGCCGGCCCGCGCCGGGCCGGCAACGGTCGGCCCGCCTGCCGGCCGGTCGCGCGCCGACGACGCACGTTGCGCCGCCGAGGTCTGACGAATAAGGAAAAGCGTCAGTCAACCAGCCTGGCCGAGAGCGGGCGGAACGGAGATCCTGCCGATGCGGGTGGTCGACCTCGATCGCGAGACGGTCAAGCGCGGGCTCGATGACGGCTCGATGCTGATCATCGATGTCCGTGAACCGCATGAATACGCGGCCGGGCACATCCCGGGCGCCGTCTCGCACCCGCTCTCGAGCTTCGATCCGCGGGCGGTCGCGGCCCTCGTGGCGGAGGACGGCCGGCGGGCGGTCTTCTCGTGCGCCGCGGGCGTCCGCTCCGTCCACGCGCTGATGGCCGCGCAGAACGCCGGGCTCGACCTCGCCGAACATTACAAGGGCGGCTTCAAGGACTGGTACAGCGCTGGCGAGACCGTCGACTGATCAACCGTTTCAATCCGGCTCGCGAGGCCGTGATGTGCGGTCGCGCACAAGCAACACCGTCGACCGCGGGTTACGGCGCACCCGCGGCGGAACAATCGTCAAGCTCGGCGCGACCGGACGGTCGGCCAACGGACAGCAGGACCCGATGCGCAGCCGGCTTCCCAGCCTTCTCACCGTCTTGTCAGGCCTGATCGCGGGTCTCGCGGCAGGGCCCCTCGCGACCCCCGCCCGCGCGCAGGCGCCGGGCGGCCCGCCGCCCAAGGTCACCGTGGCCAAGCCCGTGGTGCGCCAGATCGTCGAGCAGGATCAGTATACCGGTCGCTTCGACGCGATCGAGTACGTGGAGGTCCGCGCCCGGGTTACCGGCTACCTCGAGAAGATCAACTTCGTCGACGGCCAGACGGTGAAGAAGGGCGACGTCCTGTTCGTGATCGACCGGCGCCCCTACAAGGCGGCGCTGGAGCAGGCCCAGGCGGCCCTGGCCTCCGCCAAGGCGCGCCAGTCCTTCTCGCAGACGGACCTGGAGCGCGCGCAGACCCTGTCCCGGAGCGGTAACATCTCCGAGCAGGTCACCGACCAGCGGCGGCAGGCCTCGCAGACCGCCCAGGCCGACGTCGACAGCGCCCAGGCCGCCCTCAACAACGCCCAGCTGAACTACGACTTCAGCGAGGTGAAGGCGCCGATCAACGGCCGCATCAGCCGCCGCCTGGTGACCGAGGGCAACATCGTCAGTGCCGACCAGACCATGCTGACGACGATCGTGTCCCTCGACCCGATCTATTTCAGCTACACGGTCGATGAGAAGTCGTTCCTCAAATACCAGAACAGCCTCGGCATCGGCATGGGCCAGACCCAGCAGGGCAAGGGCGTGCCGATCCTGATCGCGCTGTCCGGGGAGGCGAAGCCGACCCGCAAGGGCACCCTCGACTTCGTCGACAACCGCGTCGACAACGCCACCGGCACGATCCTGCTGCGCGCGACCGTCCCGAACCCCGACATGTTCATCAAGCCCGGCCTGTTCGGCATCGTCTCGATGCCGGCGACCAAGCCGTTCCAGGGCATCCTGCTGCCCGACGAGGCGGTGTCCGCCAACCAGGACAAGCGCATCGTCTACATCGTCGGACCCGAGAACGTGATCCAGCAGAAGGACGTCGTGCTCGGGCCGAAGGTCGACGGCTACCGGGTGATCCAGTCGGGGCTGAAGGGCGACGAGACCGTGGTGGTCAACGGCCTGTCCCGCGTCCGTCCGGGCGCGAAGGTCACCCCCGAGACGATCGAGCTGCCGCCGAGCAAGACCTGAGCCCGCGCGGCTCGACACGAACGCCTTCGTGCGCGCCCCGCGGCGCGCCCCGCACCGACGACGCAGGGCCCCGTCCGGGAGACCGGCGGGCCTCAGAGGTTTGACCGATGCGTTTCGCCCACTTCTTCGTCGACAGACCGATCTTCGCGTCCGTCACGTCGATCGTCTTCCTGATCCTCGGCTTCGTGGCCTACGAGAGCCTGCCGGTCTCGCAGTACCCCGAGATCGTGCCGCCGACCGTGACGGTGCGCGCCTCCTATCCCGGCGCCAACGCCGAGACCGTGGCCGCCACGATCGCGACGCCGATCGAGCAGGAGGTCAACGGCGTCGACAACATGCTCTACATGACGTCGTTGTCGACCAACGACGGCAACATGCTGCTGACCGTGACCTTCAAGGTCGGCACCAACCTCGATATCGCGAACGTGCTGGTGCAGAACCGGCTGTCGGTGGCGCAGCCGCGCCTGCCGCCGGACGTGCGCAACCTCGGCGTCACGGTCCGCAAGGCCTCGCCCGACCTGATGCTGGTCGTGCACCTGCTCTCCCCGAACAAGACCTACGACCAGAACTACCTCGCCAACTACATCTACCTGAACATCCGCGACGAGCTGCTGCGCCTCGACGGCGTCGGCGACATCACGATCTTCGGCGGTAACGAGTACGCCGAGCGCGTCTGGGTCGACCCCAACAAGCTCGCCGCCTACGGCCTCTCGGTCACCGACGTCACGACCGCCCTGCAGGAGCAGAACGTCCAGGTGGCCGCCGGCCAGCTGAACGGTCCGCCGGCCGCCAAGGGCGAGGCGTTCCAGCTCGTCGTGCAGTCGCAGGCGCGGTTCAAGACGCCGGAGCAGTTCGCCGAGGTGATCATCAAGGCGCAGGACGGGCGCCTCGTCCGGGTCAAGGACATCGCCCGCGTCGAGATGGGCCAGAAGGACTACACGACCAACTCGTTCCTCAACGACACGCCCGCGGTGGGCATCGGCGCCTTCCAGCGGCCGGGCACCAACGCCCTCGACGCGGCGGCGTCGGTCAAGAAGGTGATGGAGGAGGTCAAGAAGAACTTCCCGCCGGACGTCGAGTACCGCATCGCCTACAACCCGACGGAGTTCATCGAGGAATCGATCCACGAGGTCTACAAGACGCTGTTCGAGGCGGTCGGCCTCGTCGTCATCGTGGTGCTGGTCTTCCTCCAGAGCTGGCGGACGGCCCTGATCCCGGTCATCGCGATCCCGGTCTCGCTGATCGGCACCTTCGCGGCGATGGCGGCCTTCGGCTTCTCGCTGAACAACCTGACCCTGTTCGGGCTGGTGCTCGCCATCGGCATCGTGGTCGACGACGCGATCGTGGTGGTGGAGAACGTCGAGCGCAACATGGCCGAGGGCCTGTCGCCGGGCGACGCCGCGCACAAGACCATGGACGAGGTCGGCGGCGCGGTCATCGCCATCGCGCTGGTGCTCGCCGCGGTGTTCGTGCCGACGGCGTTCATCCCGGGCATCTCGGGCCAGTTCTACAAGCAGTTCGCGCTGACCATCGCGGCCTCGACCCTGATCTCGGCCTTCAACTCGCTGACCCTGTCGCCGGCGCTCTGCAAGCTGCTGCTGGTGCCCCACCACGCCCGCAAGGAGCCGAAGTTCTTCCTGACCCGGTTCGTGAACTGGCTGGCGAACGGCTTCAACCGCGCCTTCGACGCCACGTCGAACGCCTATGGACGGTTGATCCGGGTCCTGACCGGCGGCATCGTCGGCCTCGGCGTGATGCTGCTGGTCTACGCGGCGGTGATCGCCGGGACGCTGCATCTGGCGCAGACGACGCCCACGGGCTTCATCCCCGACCAGGATCAGGGCTACCTGATCGGCGTCGTCCAGCTCCCCTCCGGCTCCTCCCTCGACCGCACCACGGAGGTGTGCCTGCGCGCCGCCAAGCAGGCCCGGACGGTCGACGGCGTGGCCAACGCGGTGATCATCGCGGGCTTCGACGGCGCCACCTTCACGAACACGACCAATGCCGGCGTGATGTTCCTGACCCTCAAGGGGGCGAAGGAGCGCGCCGAGCAGGGGCGGAGCGCCGCCGTGATCACCGGTGAGGTGCTCAAGGCCACGTCCGACATCCAGGAGGCGCGGGTCATCGTCATCCCGCCGCCGCCGGTCCGCGGTCTCGGCAACGGCGGCGGTTTCAAGATGCAGATCGAGAGCCGCCAATCGTCGGACATCGGTCCGCTCATGGCCGCCGCCGGCGAGGTCATCGCCCAGGCGAACCAGAGCGCGGACGTCCAGCGCGTCTTCACGACCTTCGACAACTCGACGCCGCAGCTCTTCCTCGACATCGACCGCACCATCGCGCGGATGCTGAACGTGCCGCTGGCCAACGTGTTCTCGTCGGTCCAGGCGGATCTCGGCGGCACCTACGTCAACGACTTCAACACCCTGGGCCGCATCTACCAGGTGCGCCTGCAGGGCGACGCGGCCTTCCGCACGTCGGTGCAGGACATCTCGCAGATCAAGGTACGCTCCTCCACCGGCGCGCTGGTGCCGATGGGCACGCTCGCCTCGGTGCGGGACGTCACCGGGCCGCAGATCGTGCAGCGGTTCAACCTGTACTACTCGGTCCCGGTGCAGGGCGTGGCCAAGCCCGGCGTCTCGACCGGCCAGGCGCTCAACGCCATGGAGGAGATCGCCAAGAAGGCGCTGCCCGACGGCTACTCCTACGACTGGACCGAGATCGCCTACCAGCAGAAGGCGGCGAGCGGCACGGCCGGCGCGGTCTTCGCCCTCGGCGTGCTGCTGGTCTTCCTCGTGCTCGCCGCGCAGTACGAATCCTGGGCGCTGCCCCTCGCGATCCTGCTGGTGGTGCCGACCGGCGTGCTCGCCGCCCTGGCGGGCGTGCAGTTCCGGGGGCAGGACAACAACATCCTGACCCAGATCGGCCTGATCGTGCTCATCGGCCTCGCGGCGAAGAACGCGATCCTGATCGTCGAGTTCGCGCACGACATCGAGCAGCGGGAGCACCGCGGCCCGGTCGAGGCGGCGGTGGAGGCCTGCCGTCTCCGCCTGCGCCCGATCCTGATGACCGCCTTCGCGTTCATCCTCGGCACCCTGCCGCTGGTCGTGGCCACCGGCCCCGGCGCCGAGATGCGCCAGGCGCTCGGCACCGCGGTGTTCTTCGGGATGATCGGCGCGACCTTCTTCGGCCTGTTCCTGACGCCGGTCTTCTACGTGGTCATCCGCCACTTCTCGATCTGGCTGGGCCGGTTCCGGAAGAAGCACACGCACGGCGATCCCGGCGGCGCCGCCCCGGCCCACGGCTGACGGCCAGCGCGGCCGCCGAGCCCGGGCCGCCAGAACCCGGAGGCCGCGCCGGATCCGCGAGGGTCGGGCGCGGCTTCCGCGCGACGGGCGGGGGCGCCCGGTGTAGAGGCTCGCGGCATGTACGCCCTCGGTCGCCTGATTTTCGGGGCCTTCGCCCTCCTGCTCGCCGTCCCCGCGGGCCTCGCGGTCCTCGTCCTGGCGCTCCTCGTCGACCCGGACGCGCAGGCCTGGCTGACCGGCGGGGCGCTCGCCGGCCTCGACATGGCCCTGTCGGACCTCTCGGCCGGGCTGCCGCCGGAGGGGCTCGCCCTGTTTCTCGCCGGCCTCGCCAAGGCGCTGTTCGCGCTGCTGTTCGTGCCCCCGGCCCTGATCGGTCTCGGCGGTGAGATCCTCGGGCGCCGCGGCGTCCTGTGGTACGGCGCCGGCTGCGGGCTGCTCACCGCCGCCCTCCCCTGGCTGACGCGCGGCGCGCTCCGGTCCGGCGGAGGCGCCCGCGACGCCGCCCTCCTCGCCGGCGAGGCGCGCCTGACGCTGATCCTGTTCGCTGTCGGCGCCAGCGCCGGGCTGGTCTACTGGCTGGTGGCCGGGCGCGGCGCCGGCCTTCTCCGGGACCGGCATCGCCCGGAGGGGACCTGACGCTTCCCGCGACGCCGCCCTTGGCCCCGGACGCGCGGGCGCGCTACAGGGGAGCCGCCACGACACGGTTTCCGATGCTCGCCCTGCGCTCTCTCGCCTTCAACATCTGCTTCTACGCCGTCACGACGGTCCTGGCCTTCGCCGGCCTGCCCATGCTGGTCTCCGGCCGGTCGGTGCTGCGGCTCGCCCGCGCCTGGGGGCGGATCACCCTGTGGCTCCTGCGGGTCGTCGCGGGGACGCGGGTCGAGTTCCGCGGGCTGGAGAACATCCCGCCCGGCCCCCTGCTGGTGGCGGCCAAGCACCAGTCGGCCCTGGAGACCCTGGCCCTCTGCACGGTGCTGCCGAACTTCGCTTACATCTTGAAGAAGGAGCTGCTGCTCATCCCGCTGATCGGCTGGTACCTGTCGCGCAGCGGCATGGTGGCGATCGACCGGTCGAAGGGCACCCGGGCCATGAGCCTGATGAACGCCGCCGCCGGCGCGGCGATCCGGGACGGGCGCCAGCTCATCATCTTCCCCGAGGGGACCCGCCGTCCGGTCGGGGCGCCGCCCGCCTACAAGCAGGGGCTCTCGCACCTCTACACCGCCCTGAACGTCCCCTGCCTGCCCGTCGCGCTGAACACCGGGCTGTTCTGGTCGCGCAACAGCCTCGTGCGCCGGCCGGGCCGGGCCGTGATCGAGTTCCTGCCGCCCATCCCCCCGGGCCTGCCCCGCCAGGCGTTCCAGGCGCTGGCCCAGGAGCGTCTCGAGACGGCCTCGAACGCCCTCGTCGAGGGCGGACTCCAGGGCCTCGCGGCCGAGGGGCACGCCGTGCCGGCCGACGAGGCGCCGGCCGCCGCCGACGCCCGTCGCTGAGCCGCTCGCGGGCGCGGTTTTCCGCGTCGGGCCGGTGCCCGGCGGCTTGTGGATAACGGGCATCGTCGCCACATCTCCCTCTAGGAACGTCGCCCTTGACGCCTGTGGATATCGCGCGTTAGGTTGGAACAAATGGCGAACAGAAGAGCCCTGTCCTGGTCGGCCGCGCTCCGCGACCTGAAGGACGATCGCACCCGGAGGCAGGACGTGCGTGAAGAACGCCTCAAGACGACCGCGGGTCTGCGCGGCTCCCCCGCGCTCCCGCTCTCGGCCTGGCGTGGCCGTTCCGGCCGGCGCTACGTGGTCGGTGTCCATCCGGCCGGGGGCTTCGACCTCGACGAGATGGCGCAGGCCGTGGTGATCGCCGTCCGCCGGGACAATGCCGGCATCGCCGAGATGGTCTCGGTGGCGAGCTCCAGCGAGAGCCCGCGCGACCATCTGCGCCGGACCTGGCTCGACCGTGTTCGTCGCCGGGGTGCCACCGAGATGCACGTGCACCGCCTCGCCGAGAACGAGGCCGAGCGGACGGCGATCGTCGAGGATCTGCAGGTCGACACCGTCGAGCCGGCGCAGGTCTGAGCGGAAACGCGCCGCGCAGGAACGGATCGCGTCCGTGGCGGTCGACCCCGGGCGGCGCTGCCCCAGTTTCGCCCCGTGCATGGCCTCAAGGCGGGGCCACGATGTCCCCGAGGGGACGGGGTCGGGGAGCGGAGCGCATGGTGCAGGATCGGACGCGGCCGGAGAGCGCCGCTGGGACAGCCCCGGTTCGGGGCGCGCGGCGATCCCGGCTCGGGCTGTTCCTGCCCTACATCCTGCTCGCCCTCGTGGTGGCGGGCTGGTCGGCCGGCTGGCTGTGGATGCGGGAGCGCGCGGCCAGCGAGATCGACGGCTGGATCGCCCGCGAGGCGGCGGCCGGGCGCACCTGGACCTGTGCGGACCGGTCCCTCGGGGGCTACCCGTTCCGCCTCGAGCTGCGCTGCAGCGCCGTGACCCTCGAGCGCGCCGACGGCCGCTTCCGGCTCGGGCCGAGCACCGCCGTGGCGCAGATCTATCAGCCCCGCCTCGTCGTGTTCGAGAGCGTCGGGCCGTTCCATGTCGAGCAGGGCCCGCTGACGGGCGACGCGTCTTGGACCGCACTCCAGGGCAGCTTCCACGGCGCGGCGGGAGGGTTCACCCGCGCCTCGCTGGTCGTCGACAATCCCGACATCTCCGTGACGGGCGCCGAGCCCGGCCCGATCGCGGTCTCGGGCCGGCACCTGGAGCTGCATGCCCGGCCGAGCCCCGGCCGGTTCGAGTCCGACGGCGCCGTGGATATCAGCCTGCGCCTGAACCAAGCGGCGGTGCCGCAGCTCGACGCCCTCACCGGGACGCAGGATCCGGCCGATCTGGCCGTGGACGCGACCTTGACCCAGGCCACCGTGCTGCGCACCGGGACGGTGGCGCGCGAGCTGGAGCGCTGGCGTCAGGCCGGGGGCGCCCTGGACCTGACGGCCCTGTCGCTGGCCAAGGGCCCGCAGCGCGTCCAGGCGAAGGGCACGCTCGCCCTCGACGCCGCCCACCGCCCCGCGGGCCAGGTCGATCTGCGGGCGGCCGGCGTCGACGCGCTGGTCGGCAGCATCGTCGGCCAGCGCTTCGGCTCGGACAAGGGTGCCCTCGTGGGCCAGCTGGTCGGCGGACTCCTGGGCCTGGCCCAGCGCCCCAATCCGGGCGCGCCGGCCGACGCGACGCCGCTCAAGGCGCTCCCGCCGCTGCGGCTCGTCGACGGGAAGGTCGTCTTCAGCGGCTTCCCGATCCCCAACGTCTACGTGCCGGCGCTGTACTAGGCGACCCGCTGACCCGGGTCGCGGACCTGCTCGGCGTCGCGAGATCGGCTATAGAGGGCCCATGGCCTCATCCGCGTCCCCGACCCGCGTCAAGATCTGCGGGCTCAGCACCGAAGCGACCCTGACCGCCGCGCTGGAGGCCGGGGCGGACTGGATCGGCCTCGTGCACTTCCCGCGCAGTCCCCGGCACGTCTCGCTCGCGCAGGCCGCCGCCCTGGCGGCCCGCGCCCGCGGGCGGGCCGAGCGGGTCATCCTGCTCGTCGATCCTGACGACGCGCTGCTCGCCGCGGCGGTCGATGCGGCGGATCCGGACCTCATCCAGCTCCACGGGAGCGAGAGCCCGGAGCGCGTGGCGGCGATCCGCGCCCGGACCGGGCGGCCGGTGATGAAGGCGATCGGCGTCGCGACGTCGACGGATCTCGCGGCGATGCCCGCCTACGCGGCGGTGGCCGACCGGATCCTGCTGGACGCCAAGGCCCCGCCGGATGCCGCCCTGCCGGGTGGCAACGGCCGGCGCTTCGACTGGGAGATCCTGCGCGGTGCCGCGCTCCCGGCCGGCACCATGCTGTCGGGCGGTCTCGATGCCGGTAACGTCGCCGACGCCCTCGCCCGCACGGGGATCGGCGCGGTCGACGTGTCGTCCGGCGTCGAGACGGCGCCCGGGGTGAAGGATCCGGCGCGGATCGCGGCCTTCGTGGCGGCCGCGCGCGGCGGCCGCTGAGGCCCCCGGCTCAGCGCGGGGCCGGAAGGGCCGTCCGGCCCGTATTCGGCACCGTGTAGGCGCCCGAGGTCTCGGTCTCCGGCGCGTAGGCCCGCAGGCGGGTCGCCTCGCGCTCGTGCCGGACGGCCTCGCGGCGGTGGTAGCGCGCCCGCGCCCGGGTCTTGCCCTGGCCCAGCCACGTGAAGATGCCGCCCACGACGATGCCGAGGGCCACCGCGCCGAACAGGATCGCGTAGAGCGGGAGATCGACGCTGAAGACCGGCGCGTCCACGTTGAACGGATCGAAGGAGAGCCGCACCGGCGCGCGGTTGGCCACCGCCAGGAGGATCACCAGGGCGGCGATCGGCAGCAGCACGAGGCTCTTCAGGAAACGGATCATCGCGCTCACAGGTCCTTCCTACTCGGCGGCCGAGGCATTCTCGCCGATCCCGGCGGCGTTGAGGCGCTGGCGCATCTCCTTGCCGGTCTTGAACACGGGGATCGCCTTCTCGGACACGGCAACGGCGGCACCCGTGCGCGGGTTGCGTCCCCGGCGCGCCTCGCGGCGCTTGACCGAGAAGGCGCCGAAGCCGCGCAGCTCGACCCGGTCGCCGCGGGCCAGCGCGTCGGAAATGGTGTCGAGGATCGCGTTGACCAGGATCTCCACGTCGCGCTGGTAGAGATGCGGGTTCTGCTCGGCGATCTTGAGGACGAGCTCCGACTTGATCATGGCGTGGGATCTTCTCGCGGGATCGGGGCGGGCTGCGCGGCGGCGGTCGTTCAGGGTTCCGGGCGCCAGAGGGCGAGCATCCCGCCCCGGGCGGCCTCGGCCTCGGCGCCGACGGCCCGCAGCCGCGCCGCGAGGCCTTCCAGGCCGAGGAGGTCGGCGCCGATCCCGGCGGCGGACCAGAGGGAGAACCGGCTCTCCGAGGCGGGCTTCCAGTCCTTGATCGGCAGGTTCGCCTGGACGCCGCGGGCGCTCTCCAGCCACGCCACCGCCTGCCGCTCGCCCCCGAGTTCGTCGACCAGCTTCAGCGGCACGCTCTGGCGCCCGCTGAACACCCGGCCGTCCGAGACGGTGCTGAGCTGCGCCGGATCCATGCCGCGGCGCTCCGCGACGAGGCCCTTGAACCACGCGTAGGTGTCGCCGACCACGGAGGCGAGCGCGGCGCGCGCCTCCGGCGAGGTCGGGGTGAAGCCCGAGGGCTCGGCCTTGAGCGGCGACGACTTCACCGACTCGACCTTGACGCCGACCTTGTCCAGGAGACCCGAGAAGTCCGGGTACTGGAACAGCACGCCGATCGAGCCGACCAGACTGGTCTCGCGCGCGACGATGTGATCGGCCGCGATGGCGGTGATGTAGGCGCCCGAGGCGGCGGTGCCGTCCACGAAGGCCACGATCGGCTTCTTGGCGGCGAGCGCCCGGAGGTTGCGGAAGATCTCCTCCGAGCCCGTCGTGGTGCCGCCCGGCGAGTTGATCGAGACGATCACGCCCTTCACGGCGTCCGAATCGCCGACCCGCTTCATCAGCTTCGCGGTGGCCTCGCTCCCGGCGATGAAGCCCGAGACGGAGATGCGCGCGATCTGCGGCTGGACCGCGAAGGCGCCGTCCGCGCCCGTCCGCACCCGGTACCCGAGAGCCCCGACCGCCACGACGAGGCCGCCGACGCCGAGCACGCGCCAGAGGGACAACCTGCGGCGCAGGCGCCGCCGGTCAATCAGCAGTTCGGCATCGGCTGCCATGCTGTCGCTTCCCCTAAAGCACCCCGACCGGCCCCTCGACGGGGTGCGGGAGGCGTACCCCCGCGCCGGGCAAGTCCTTGGTTTCCTTCGGCTCGCTCGGTCCGAGCCGTGCGAGGCCGGTGTTCTAGAGCATTTTCCGCGGGCGTGGATACGGGGCGCGCGAAGAAAATGACGGGGCGGCGGGCCGCTGTCGCGTCGGACGGCGCGACCGGGCTCGCGGCCCGCGTTCGGCAACCTTGAATTGTCGGTGCCAAAAGAAAAACCCGCCCGGGACCGGGGTCCCGCGCGGGTCACGACGCGGCGGATCCGCCGCCCGGACAGGCCGGGCGGCGGAGGCCGTCGCTCACTCGTCGTCGGAGCGCTTCTTGTTGAAGGCGGCGCCGAGGATGTCGCCGAGCGAGGCGCCCGAATCGGCGGAGCCGAACTGGGCCATGGCCTCCTTCTCCTCGGCGACCTCGAGGGCCTTGATCGAGACCTGCACGCGGCGGGCCTTCCGGTCGAACTGGACGACGCGGGCGTCGAACTTCTCGCCGGCGGCGAAACGCTCGGGACGCTGGTCGCCGCGGTCGCGGGCGAGCTCGGCGCGACGGATGAAGGTCTGCATGTCGGTGTCGACGATCTTCACCTCGACGCCGGCATCCTTCACCTCGATCACCTCGCAGGTGACGATCTGGCCCTTCTTGATCTCGCCGGCCTCGGCGAAGGGGTCACCGCCGAGCTGCTTCACGCCCAGCGAGATCCGCTCCTTCTCGACGTCGACGTCGAGAACCTGGGCGCGGACCATGTCGCCCTTCTTGAACTCCTCGATGACCTGCTCGCCGGGACGGTTCCAGTCGAGATCCGACAGGTGGACCATGCCGTCGACGTCGCCCTCGAGGCCGATGAACAGGCCGAACTCGGTCTTGTTCTTGACCTCGCCCTCGACCTCGGAGCCGACCGGGTGCTTCTCGGCGAAGGCCTCCCAGGGGTTCTGCAGGGTCTGCTTGAGGCCCAGCGAGATGCGGCGCTTGACCGGATCGACCTCCAGGATCTGAACCTCGACCTCCTGGGAGGTGGAGACGATCTTGCCCGGATGGACGTTCTTCTTGGTCCAGCTCATCTCGGAGACGTGGATCAGGCCCTCGATCCCCGGCTCCAGCTCCACGAAGGCGCCATAGTCGGTGATGTTGGTCACGCGGCCCTTGAGCTTGGCGCCCTCGGGGTAGCGGGCGGCGATGCCCTCCCACGGATCGGCCAGCAGCTGCTTGATGCCGAGCGAGATGCGGTGCGTCTCGTGGTTGATCTTGATGATCTTGACCTTCACGGTCTGGCCGATCGTGACCACTTCGGACGGGTGGTTCACGCGGCGCCACGCCATGTCGGTGACGTGCAGCAGGCCGTCGATGCCGCCGAGGTCGACGAACGCGCCGTACTCGGTGATGTTCTTGACGACGCCGTCGATGACCTGACCTTCCTCAAGGTTGGCCACCAGCTCCGAGCGCTGCTCGGCGCGGCTCTCCTCGAGGACCGTGCGGCGCGACACGACGATGTTGCCGCGGCGCCGATCCATCTTGAGGATCTGGAACGGCTGCGGGGTGCCCAGCAGCGGGGTGACGTCGCGGACCGGACGGATATCGACCTGCGAGCGCGGCAGGAACGCCACGGCGCCGTCGAGGTCGACGGTGTAGCCGCCCTTGACCTGGTTGAAGATCGTGCCGGTGACGCGGTCGTTGTTCTCGAACGACTTCTCGAGCTTGACCCAGCTCTCCTCGCGGCGCGCCTTGTCGCGCGAGATGACGGCCTCGCCGAGCGCGTTCTCGATCCGGTCGACGTAGACCTCGACCTCGTCGCCGACCTTCAGCTCGCCCTCGCGGCCGGGACCGGTGAATTCCTTGAGCGCGACACGGCCTTCCGTCTTGGCGCCGATGTCGATGACGGCCACGTCCTTCTCGATCGCGACGACGCGACCCTTGACGACGGAGCCTTCGGTGATCTCGTGTTCGAGGAAGCTCTCCTCGAGGAGGGCTGCGAAATCCTCGCGGCTCGGGCCACGCCCCAGAGCGGTACCTGCGGTCATTCTGTCTCCTGAACGGCCCCCGGCGGAGGCCCGTTGCGTCGGCGGCTCGCGTTGCAGGCGCCCCCGTTCGCCGCGGCCTTCCCGGAGTCTTTCGGGAGAGGCGACCGGTCCCGTGGGACCCGGTTTGCCGACGCGTCGATACGGATGACGAGGGCGGTCCGTCCGGCGGCCCGGCGGGCGCGCCAGAAGACGAGCGCGCGAGGGCGGATCCGGGAGGACGCGCGTCCCTTACAACATCGCCCTTGCGACTTCAACCGATTAGGGTTTTAGGCTCGGCGGAAGGCGGACGGTCTGCGGAGACCGGGCGGTCTTGCCGCCGGCGGCGGTTTTGGCGAACGTGTCCGCCATCGAACACTCGCGGTCGCGCTTCCGCGAATTGAGGGGGGGCATCGCCNTCCGGCGATGCGGGGCGTGTTAGGGGGTGAAGCGTGCGGCGTCCTGATCACGACTTACGGGTTGACCACCGTCGGCGCGGCGGGACCGCGCGATCCGGGGGCTGAGCCTCCGATGCCGAACGGGTACAGCACCCCGATGGAGATGCTGGCGCGCAAGCTCGACAGCATCTCGCGCCTGGCCGATTCCGACCGCGCGGCGCTCCTCGACCTGCCGCACACGGTCCGGAACCTGCCGGCCCGCCACGACATCGTCCGGTTCGGCGACCGGCCGACCCACAGCTGCCTCGTCCTGCAGGGCTGGGTCTACCGCTACGCCGCCCTCGCCGAGGGCGGGCGGCAGATCCTGTCGTTCTACATCGCGGGCGACCTGCCGGACCTGCAGAGCCTTCACCTGCACCGGATGGATCACAACCTCGCCACCCTCACGCCCTGCGTCGTGGCGCTGATCGCGCACGACGACCTGCGCGCGGTCCTCCTGAGCAATCCGGGGCTCGCCGGCACCCTCTGGCGCGACAGCCTCATCGACGCCGCCCATTACCGGGAGCGCATCACCAGCCTCGGGCGGCGGCAGGCGCTCGGCCGCGTGGCCCACCTGTTCTGCGAACTGTACCTGCGGCAGAAGGCGGTCGGGCTCGCGCGCGGGCTGAGCTGCCCGCTGGTGCCCAAGCAGTCCGAACTCGCCGACGCGCTCGGTCTGACCAGCGTGCACCTGAACAGGGTCCTGCGCACCCTGCGCGGACGCGGGCTCGTCACGCTCAGCGGCGGCCTCCTGACGATCGAGGACTGGGACGCGCTGGCGGAGGTCGCGGAGTTCGACCAGACCTTCCTGCACCTCGCGAACAACCCGATCCGGGCCCGCGAGGCCGCCGAGGCGGTCTAGGGGGCGGGCCGGCGGACTGTCCGGCGGGCTGTCCGGTGGGGGCGCGCCTCAGGCGGCCCGGGCCAGCGTATCGGGGGCCTCGGTCACCTCGTCGGTGTGGACGTCGAACCGGACCAAGTGGGCGGCGCCGAAGCTCGTCGTCAGGGCGCAGTCGGTGGCGTCGCGCCCGCGGGCCATGACGATGCGGCCGATGCGGGGCCGGTTGTGGCGGGCGTCGAACGTGTACCAGCGCGGTCCCTCGGGCCCCTCGAGGAAGACCTCGAACCACGCCGAGAAGTCCATCGGCGCCGGGTCCTTCGGGACGCCGATATCGCCGAGGTAGCCGGTGGCGTAGCGCGCCGGGATGTTCATGCACCGGCACAGGGTGATCGCCAGATGCGCGAAGTCCCGGCACACGCCGACGCGCTGC
>NZ_JBQEPK010000037.1:0-63383 GCF_052045615.1 Methylobacterium sp. 22177
GGCGCTGTCGGCGAGGACGAGCCAGGCGCCGGCCATGAGGGTGACGTCCTTGAGGACGAGGCGGCCCGCGCCCGACAGGTAGGGGAAGCCGTGCTGGGCATCGCCGAGCGCGGCGACCCAGGCCTCGGGGGTGGTGACGAGGAACGACAGGGTCACCACCGGGGTGAGGAAGGCGAGCACCGCCCCGGCCAAGCCCAGCCGCCGCGACACCAGGCCGGCGAGGACGAGCAGGCCGATCAGCAGCTCGACCGTGCCGAGGCCGCGGGAGAACGCGTAGGTGTGGTTGGCCGTCTGCCACGCGCGGGCGGCGAGGTTGAGCTCGCCCTCGTGGGTGAGGTGCTGGGCGTACTGGTCGGGGTGGGCGTAGAAGAACGCCATGACCGGGCTGTTGGCGACGAAGGGCGTGATGCTGTCGGCCTCGTAGGGCACGAACTTGAGCGCGCCGATCCAGAGGAAGACGACCGCGATGGCGACCCGCATGGCCTGGAGGCCGAGGCGGTTCGAGCCCGGCCCGGAGACGAGGCCGAGGACGCGGCGAACCTGCGTGTTCATGGATCTGATCCTTCGAAGCTGAGGGCGCGGGACGGCTTGAGGCCTCCCTGCAGAGGCGCCGGCCGGGACGGATGATCGCGCGGCGGCGATGGGAGGAGCTTCGATGATGGGCCGATCCGGCTCAATCATACGCAGGTTTGGGTCTGATCATCCGATATTCGTCCGGAACGCGGCCGCGGGTTCGGCAAGACATCTGTGTTCCGAGGTCGAGCGCAGGCATGAGCGTCCGTGATCGACTTGCCGCCGGAAGCGATCGCGCCACGCGGCGCGGCCGCGGGCGCACCAAATCTGCGCGCCGGCCGGTCAGGGCCGGTCTATCATACCGACGCATGATATCCGGCCGATCGCGATGCCTTTACGTGTTTCCGAAATCTCGGATCCGCGGAGGATGGACGATGGACGACCACTACGATGCGCTCGTGATCGGCAGCGGCGAGGGTGGCAAGTTCCTGGCCTGGCACTTAGCCAAGGCCGGGCAGCGGGTCGCGGTGGTCGAGCGCCGCTGGATCGGGGGCTCCTGCCCCAACACCAACTGCCTGCCGAGCAAGAACGAGATCTGGAGCGCCGAGATCGCCCATCTCGCCCGGCACGCCGACCGGTACGGCATCGAGACCGGCCCGGTCGCGGTGGACATGGCCCGGGTGGTCGAGCGCAAGCGGGCGATGGTCCGCGGCCTCGTCGACATGCACCTCGACCGCTACCGCGACAGCGGCGCGGAGCTCATCATGGGAACGGCCGCCTTCACGGGTCCCAGGGCGCTCACGGTCGCGCTGAACGCGGGCGGGTCGCGCGCGCTGACGGCCGAGCGGATCTTCCTCAACCTCGGCACGCGCCCGACCATCCCCGACGTCCCGGGCCTGCGCGACGCGGAACCGCTGACGAATATCGAGGCGCTCGAACTCGACGCCGTGCCCGCCCACCTCGTCGTCCTCGGCGGCGGCTACGTGGGCCTCGAACTGGCCCAGGCCTACCGCCGGTTCGGCAGCGCGGTGACGGTGATCGAGCACGGGGCGCAGATCGCGGGCCGCGAGGATCCGGACGTGGCCTCCGCGCTCGCGCAGCTCCTCGAGGCCGAGGGGCTGGCCATCCGCACCGGCACGGAGGTCGTGCGCGTGCGCGGCCGTTCGGGCGACGCCGTGGAGATCACGGTGCGCGGCGGCGACGGCGAGGCGGTCATCGCCGGAAGCCACATCCTCGTCGCGGCGGGCCGGGCGCCGAACACCGGCGGGATCGGCCTCGACCGCGCGGGGGTGGACCTCACCGAGCGGGGCGTGATCAAGGTCGACGACCGTCTGCGGACGAGCGCGCCGGGCGTCTGGGCCATCGGCGAGTGCGCGGGCAGCCCGGCCTTCACCCACGCCTCCGCGGACGATTTCCGCGTGATCCGCGACGATCTCGCGGGGATCCCGCGCTCGACCGCGGGGCGGCTGATGCCCGCCTGCCTGTTCACGGACCCGCCGCTGGCGCGGGTCGGATCGACCGAGACCGAGGCGCGCGCCCGCGGCGATGCCGTCCGGGTCGCCAAGCTGCCGATGGCGGCCGTGCTGCGCACGCGGACGACCGGGCAGACCGAGGGCTTCATGAAGGCCGTCATCGGACCGGACGATCGGATCCTCGGCTTCACGATGCTCGGCGCGGAGGCCGGCGAGGTCATGGCCGCGGTCCAGGTCGCGATGCTCGCCGGCCTGCCCTACACGGCCTTGCGCGACGCGATCCTCGCCCACCCGACGACCGCGGAGGGGCTGAACAGCCTGTTCTCGGCCGTGCCCGCCCCCTGACCCACTCCCTGACCCGCTCTCCGCGGTTCAGGCGCTCGCCGCGGCGGGTTCCGCCGCGCGGCTCTCTCGGTCCGGCTCGGCCGCCGGAAGATCGACCGCGAAGGTCGCGCCGGGACCGTCGTTGTTCCGAGCGGTCAGCGTCCCGCCATGGGACTCGACGATGGTCCGGCAGATCGCGAGGCCGATGCCCATCCCGTCGCGCTTCGTGGTGAAGAACGGGCTGAACAGCTTGGGCAGCTGCTCCGGATCGATGCCGGTGCCGCTGTCGGACACCGCGATCCGAAGCCGACCGGGCGCCGGAGCGCTGAGCGCGATCCGCAGCTCGCGGCGGGTCTCGGGCGCATCGCGCATGGCGTGCAGGCCGTTCGTCACGAGGTTGACCACGACCTGCTGCATCTCGACGCGATCGGCCAGGACGCGCGCCTCGGTCGCGGCGATCCGAGTCCGCACCGTCGCCCCGGCCGCCAGGATCTCCCGATCGAGGAGCGCCACGACCTCCGCGAGGAGGGGCTGAAGGTCGACGATCTCGGGCTGGCTCCGGTCGCGGCGGAGCTGCTCGCGCGTCCGCTGCACGATCCGGCTCGCCCGCATGCCGTCGCGGACGGCGCGCTCGGCCGCCCGCGCGGCCGCCTCCAGATCCGGCGTCTCGCGCCGCAGCCAGCGCAGGCAGGCCTCGGCGCTCATCACCATGGCGCCGATCGGCTGGTTGACCTCGTGGGCGATGGAGGCGGAGATCGCCCCGACGGTCGAGACCCGGCCCGCGCGGGCCAGCTCGGCCTGGGCGGCGAGCAGCGCCTCCTTCGCGCGCTCCCGCTCGGTCACGTCGATCATCGCGCAGGCGACGCGGTCGAAGGCCGCCGGGTCGTCCGGCAGCGCCACGACGAGGATCACGGTCACCTCCCGCCCGTCGGCGCGAACGAGGCGGCCCTGCGCCTCGAACCGGCCGCCCGCCCGCTCGAGCCGCTGCAGGAGCGGCAGGACGAGATCGTTGCCCGGCGGCAGGAAGCGGCTCATCGAGCCGAGGACCGCGTCGCGGGACCGGCAGCCGAGGAGCTGCACCGTGGCGTCGTTGACGTCGACCAGCGCGATCTGCCGCGCGCAGGCGGCGGCGAGCGCGGCATCGGCCTGTCCGCGGAGGTCGGTCCCGGGCCCCCCGGCGGCCCGCGCCTCGGCGAGGTGGGCCTGCGCCCCGGAGAGATCGACCTCGCACAGCGCGACGTGGCTCTGCTCGAACAGCGCGCGGTAGCGCCGCTCGCTCCGCGCCAGTGCCCCCAGCGCGCGCTGGCGGGCGCTCGTGTCGAAGGCGATCAGGCTGATCCCGCCGGTCAGCGCGAGGTAGAAGCCGACCGCGGTCAGGCCGCTGCGCTCGGCGAGCGCCTGCGCGATCATCGGCGAGAAGGCGCCCCCGATGATGCCGCCGACGTTGAACGCCACGGAGGTGCCCGTGTAGCGCACCTGCGGCGGGAACAGGCTCGGCAGCCACGCGCCGAGCGGCCCGTTGACGAAGCCCATCACCCACAGGGCGAAGGCCAGGAAGACGAAGATCGTCACGAGGGAGCCGCTGCCGAGCATCGGCGCCAGCAGGATCCCGGAGGCGATCGTCCCGGCGCAGCCGACGATCAGGACGCGGGCCGGGTCGAGCCGGTCGGACAACCAGCTCGCGACGACGATGGCGGCGGCCATGAACAGGATCGCGCCGAGCTCGACCGTCAGGAACGAGGCCCGGGAATAGCCGAGCGTCGTCGTGCCGTAGCCGAGCGCGAAGGCGGTGGCGGTCCAGAACAGCGAGAAGCACGCGACGACGCCGAACATCCCGGCGACGACCTGCCCGGCATGGTGGCGCATCAGCGCGACGAAGGGGACGCGCGGGGGCTGCGCGTCCTTCACGGCGGCGGTGAACTCCTCGGTCTCGCCGAGATTGGTGCGGACCCAGAGCCCGAGCCAGACGAGCGGCACGCTGAGCAGGAACGGCACCCGCCAGCCCCAGTCCGCGAACTGCTCCGCGCTGAGGGTCAGGGTCAGGACGAGGAACAGGCCGTTGGCCACGAAGAAGCCGAGGGGCGCCCCGAGCGGCGCGAACATCGCGTAGCGCGCGCGCCATCCCGGCGGGGCGTTCTCCAGCGCCAGCAGGGCGGCGCCGCTCCACTCGCCGCCGAGCGCCAGCCCCTGCCCGAACCGGAGGAGGCAGAGCAGGACGGGCGCGAGCCAGCCGGCCAGCGCGAAGGTGGGCAGCAGCCCGATCGCCGAGGTCGAGAGACCCATCAGCAGGAGCGAGGCGACAAGCGTCGCCTTGCGCCCGACCCGGTCGCCGAAATGCCCGAAGACCGCGCCGCCGATCGGCCGGGCCACGAAGGCGAGGCCGAAGCTCGCGTAGGCGCTGATCAGCTCCGCCGATTGCAGCGCCGCCGGGAAGAACAGCGGCCCGAAGATCAGGCTCGCCGCCGTGGCGTAGATGTAGAAGTCGTAGAACTCGACCGTCGTGCCGATCAGGCTCGCGAGGAGGACGCGCGCCGTCTTTTGTCTGGGAGGCGCGTTGCTCACCGCAATCATCTCCGCGCCTCGCTCCGCAGCCTGCCATACGGGTGCACGGCCGGACGGGGCGCCCGCGAGCCCGGGAGCCGGGACATGCTGATCGCGTTGGAGGTTGAGCCAGTCCCGGGGGCAGTGCAACCGCTCATAGCCACAAGCTTGGCCGCAAGTCGATAGGTTCGGCCGGGTGCGGCCCCTGCGTCCGGCCTCTGCGCCCGGCCTTTGCGTCCGGCCTCTGCGGACCGGCTGTGCCGTCCGAAGACGGTCGGCTTGATCGGGCGCGGATTCAACCTGTAAGCACTGTCCTCGCGGACAGCCTGGCAGGGGCGCGCGGGGGCTCGTCGATCACGATGTCAGGCAACGTCCGGGGTGGCGCGGCGAAAGCCGGCGCCGACACGGCCTCACCGCTGGTTGTCATCGTCGAGGACGACGAGGGCGTCCGAGAGGGGCTCCAGGATCTCCTGCGCTCCGTCGGCCTCGACACCCTCGCCTACGGCGCGACGAGCGAGCTCCTCGCGGCGACGCTGCCGGACCGCCCGGGCTGCCTGATCCTCGATGTGCGGCTGCCGGGATCCAGCGGTCTCGACCTGCAGGCGAAGCTGGCCGCGCTGGGCAACCGCATGCCGATCATCTTCATGACCGGCCACGGCGACATCCCCATGACCGTCCAGGCCATGAAGGCGGGCGCGCTCGACTTCCTGACCAAGCCGTTCCGCGACCAGGACATGCTCGACGCCATCGCGGTCGCGATCGAGCGGGACAGGACCCGGCGCGCCTCGAGCGCGGGGGTCGCCGAACTCGAGGCGCTGGCCGCGACCCTGACGGCGCGGGAGGCCGAGGTGATGGCGCACGTCGTCAAGGGGCTGCTCAACAAGCAGATCGCCTACGCCCTCGGCATCAGCGAGATCACGGTCAAGATCCACCGCGGCAACGTCATGCGGAAGATGGAGGCCGGCTCCGTGGCCGACCTCGTGCGCAAGACCGAGCTGCTCAAGGCCCGGGCGACCGTCTGAGCCCGAAGCCCCCCGCAGTCGCCGGCCCGGGCCGGGCCGATCGGCGCGGAACGATGCCGGGCATCACCGCGTTGGCACCCGCACGGGACAGATTTCGTCGGCACGTTCGAGTCGGGAGTCGACGGAAAAGTCCTGACTAGACTCGCCAAACCCGTGTCTACCGGCTCGCGTCGTGGCGCTCCGAGGCCTGCTTTGCTGTGGTGGGACTCGGTTCATCAGGATGTGCGTCCGTCGCGCGCATCAAACCATCGTATAATATCGTCGGCGCGGCCGCTGGCCCACACAGGTGGGATCGACGCGCCTCCGAGAGGCTCCGGAGGGAGATTCGTGCCGGTCGGGAAGAAAGCGGTCGCGGTCGTGGACGACGACGAGGCGGTTCTGGACGCGACGTCCAGCTTCCTCGAAGCGTTGGGCTACGACGCGCGGGCCTTCAACTCGGGCGAGGCCTTCCTGGCCTCCATGGCCGGCAGCGATGTCTCGTGCCTGCTGACGGACGTGAATATGCCGGGGATCAGCGGCATCGAGTTGCAGGACCGCGTCCGGCAGCAGCGCCCTGCCCTGCCGGTCATCATGATGACGGCGCTGACCGACGACGCGCTCCGGCGTCGGGCCCTCGCCGGCGGCGCCCGCGATCTCCTGCGCAAGCCCCTCGTGGCCGACGAACTGATCCGCTGCCTGGAAGAGACGATCGGCGCCTGAGGATCGGCCGCCTGAACGTCGGCCGGGCTGCGCGCGGCCGTCACGCGCCTGCGCGCCCGGACGATCCGATTAGGACATCAAACCTCCGTATGATTCCGGCGCGAACGGCCACGGTGCAAGGTCGCGCCATGGAAGGGGCGCCGCACGCGCGCCGCACGCGGGCCGGACGAGGAGGCGGGGATGGGACTGACGATGGCGAGCCGGAGCGGTGCGGGGTCGGACGAGGCCGTGCTGCGCGCGGAGACCGCCCGCAGCGCCATGGCCCGGCTCCTCGCCGTCGCCGGACACGATCTCAAGCAGCCCCTGCAGGTGGCCCTCATGGCCATCGACCGCGCGGTCTCGGACGGCGTCGGTCCCCGGGCCGCGGCCCGGCTCGGCCTCGCCAGCGACGCGCTGGTGCGGCTGGGCCGCGAACTCGACGACTTGGCCCGCTCCTCCCAGACCGGCGCCGTGCCGCCCCGGCTCGGTCCCGTCGCCCTCGTCCCGCTCCTGGAGGCGGTGGCGGCCGAGTGGCAGCCCTACGCCGACGCGGTCGGAGTGCGGGTGCAGGTCTGCGCCACGGCGCTGACGGTCCAGAGCGAGGCCGCCATGCTGACGACCATCCTGCGCAACCTCGTCGGGAACGCCGTGAAGTATGCGGGCCCGGGCGGCCGCGTCGTCGTCGGATGCCTCCGCCGGCAGGGGCGGGTCACGATCGAGGTACACGATGACGGTCCCGGCATCGCGCCCGAACGGCTGGCGGGCATCTTCGACGCCTTCGACCGCGCCGGGCGCCGGGACGGGGGCGGTCTCGGGCTCGGCCTGCACATCGTCCGGCAGACCGCCGCGGCGCTCGATCACCCGATCACCGTGCGATCCCGGCGCGACCGGGGCTCCGTCTTCGGCGTGACCGCGCCCCGTCACTGTCCGGCATCCGCGTAGATTTCCCGGGTCGATCCCGACGGCGCTGCCGCCGCGGAGCAGGTCCGCCGTCCCGGCACTGGAGGCCGCGAAACGCCCGGACCGCGTGCGCAGCCCACCGAAATCCGCGGCGTCCACGGCGACGCAGGCGTGCCGCGCCCGCACGGCTTGCTCGCCAGGGTTGCTTGTGGAACCGTGTCGGCCTGAGACCCCGAAGAGGCGACGGATGCTCCGCACCGTGCTTTCGCAGACGGAGCGTGACCTGACATGACGGCTGGCGATCCGCCCAACAAGATGGCCGAAGTCGCCGGACTGGCGGCCGCGATCGCCGACCACATCCTCGCGCAGCACGAGGCAGGGACGACGATCCCGCCAGACCAGTTCCGGATGCTGGTGAGCGCCGCCCGGATGCTCCTGGACAACGGCGTGCCGTGGCCGCCGTCGGTGACCTACCTCGTCATGGAGGTCGCCCGGCGGGTCGAGGAGGCCGAGCCGCCGCCCAAGGGCGACGAGGTCGTGGAACAACTGACGCAGGCCCTCGACGCGGCCAGACCCACCTGAGACCCACCTGAGGCGGACCGTCACGCCGCGGGCGCGCCGATTTCCCGCGGGATCCGCGCCCTATATGGGCCCTATGCCCACACTCGGCCTCAAGCTCCCGCTCCGGATCTGCGTCCTCGAGAACGCCGCCTGCGTCGAGGATGCCGGCGGCCGGCGCACCGGCTACGTCTACTGGGACGAGGGCCGGCCGGGGGGCGGCGACAGGCCCTTCACCCGCGCCGAGGCCATCGAGCAGGTCCGGATCATCGCGGGCGCCTGGGCCGGCGCCCTGGTCCACAGCGGCACCCTCGACACCGGCCCGGCGCCCGAGCCGGGTGCCGCCGCCGCCGAGCCGTCTCCGGAAGGCTGACCCGCCGCCCCTCGCGGAGAGGGATCGCCGCTACAGGCCGGTGCCGCTCGCGTACGGGACCGGCGCGCCCGGGCCCGAGCTCGTCGCGGAGGCCGCGACGGTGGCGGCGATCCAGTCCCCGTCGCTGGTCCCGGACACCCGGCACGCCCGCGCCAGGGCCCGCACCTGGCGGCGCCAGAGCCAGAGGCGGAGGTTGTGGATGAAGTCGTACATGGTCGGCCCCGCGCTGTCGCTCTCGTCCATGTGGGGCGCGCGCGCGGCCCGCTCAAGCGCGCGGCCCGCGCGCGCGGCCGCCGTGGCCGGAGGGGCGTCAGCCGGCGCCGAGTTCCCGCGTCACCGCCGCCAGCGTGTCGGCCATGTAGTCGAGCATCGGGTCCGTCAGGCCGGGCCAGACGCCGATCCAGAAGCTGTCGCGCATGATCTTGTCGGTGTGGGTCAGCGCGGCGTGAACCCGGTATGTCACGTCCCGGAAGGCGGGCTGCCGGGTCAGGTTGCCGGCAAACAGCAGCCGTGTTCCCACGCGCTTCTCTTCCAGGCGCGCGACGAGGGCGTTCCGATCGATGCCGACGCCGTCCCGCACCGTGAGGAGGTAGCCGAACCAGCTCGGCTCCGAACCCGCGGTCGCCCGCGGCAGATGGAAGAGCCGGTCGAGGCCGCGCTCCCGCAGGCGCCGCTCCAGGCCGACGAAGTTCGCGCGGCGGCGCGCCACGAAATGGTCGAGCTTGGTCAGCTGGCTCACCCCCAGGGCGGCCTGCATGTCGCTGACCTTCAGGTTATAGCCGATGTGGGAGTACGTGTACTTGTGATCGTAGCCGCGGGGCAGGTCCCCGAGTTTCCAGCCGAAGCGGTTGCCGCAGGTGTTGTCGGTGCCGGGCTTGCAGTAGCAGTCCCGCCCCCAGTCCCGGAACGACTCGACGATCTTGGCGAGCGGACCCTTGTCCATCAGCACCGCGCCGCCCTCGCCGGTGGTGATGTGGTGGGCCGGATAGAAGCTCAGGGTGGCGACGTCGCCGAAGGTCCCGACTCCCTGCCCGCCGATGGTCGCGCCGAATGCGTCGCAGCAATCCTCGACCAGCCAGAGGCCGTGGCGGCGGCAGATCTCGGCCACCCGGACCACGTCGAAGGGATTGCCGAGCGAGTGCGCGATCATCACCGCGCGGGTCTTCGGCGTCACGGCCGCCTCGAGCAGGTCGACATCGACGTTGTGCGTCTCGACGTCGACGTCGACGAAGACCGGCACGCAGCCGTGCTGGACGATCGGCGCGACGGTGGTCGGGAAGCCCGCCGCGACGGTGATCACCTCGTCGCCCGGCCGCAGGCGGCGCGCGCCGTGCTTCGGCGAGGTCAGCGCCGCGAAGGCCAGGAGGTTCGCGGCCGAGCCAGAGACGGTCAGCCGCGCATGCTTCCGTCCGAACGCCGCCGCGAGTTCCCGCTCGAACCGGTCGGCGTAGCGCCCGGCCGTCAGCCACATGTCGAGGGAGGCGTCGACGAGGTGGGCGCAATCCTCCGCGTCCATGACCTTGCCGGAGGGCGGGATGTAGGTCTCGCCCGGCACGAAGGCCGGCCTCCCGCGCGCCTCGAAATGCGCCCGGGCGAGGCTCAGGATCTCGGTGCGCAGGGCATCGGTCATGGGGGCGAAACACCGTTGTCCGGTCGGGGGGCTCCGGCAGCTATACCGCGGGATCCGCCGGGTGTGAGACTGCCATCGGCGACGAGGCCCGGCACGATCGGGGCCGCCGCCCTGTCGGAGCGCCTGTCGTCGACCGGGCCCATGGCTCAGAACGGCGTGGCGAACGCGTCGAGGCCGGGATGCAGGCGATCCCGGTCCGACAGGGTCGGGTGCGGGATGCCCCAGTCGAAACCGAAGCTGTCCCAACGGATGCCGGCATCGGCGGCGGGGGCGTGGACCGACGTGACGAGGTAGAGCAGCGTCGCCGCGCCGGAGCGCACGGCGAAACCGTGGGCGCAGCCCTCCGGGATGTAGACGCCGGCGGGCGCCTCCTCGTCGAGGTCGAAGGCGACGGCGCGGCCGTAGCCGGGCGAGTCCCGGCGCAGGTCGAGGACGACGTCTGTCACCGCGCCGCACAGGCACCAGACGAGCTTCGCGTGCTGGTGGGGCGGCACCTGGAAATGCATGCCGCGGATCACGCCCCGCGCCGAAGTGGAGCAGTAGACCTCGGCGAAATCCGTCCTGAGACCAGCGGCAGCGAGGCTCGGCGCGTGCATCAGCTTGTGGAAGCTGCCGCGGGCATCGCGGCTGCCGGGCGCGCGGAGGGCCAGTACACCCGGAAGATCGCTGGTTCGGATCTCGAACATCACTGGGCCGCTATCAACTCGGTGAGGCCGCGATCCAGGCCGATGGCGGCGGACCAGCCGGGCAGGAGCGATCCGATCCACGGCCGCATCACCTCCCGGGGCCTGTAGGGCCGCGCGCCCCAGGCGACCGGGACGGGCCGCGCGCCGAGGCGCTCGATCCGCGCCACGAGATCGCGCAGCGACAGCGTCTCGGGGCCGCGGAGGGCGAAGGCCTCCCGCGTATGCGGCGGCACCGCGCGGATCCTGTCCAGAGCGGCGCGGCTGCCCGAGAGGACGTCGTCGACGTGGAGCAGGTTCAGGGTCTGCTCGCCCGGGGACAGGTCGAGCCGTCGTCCCTCCCGCTGGGCTTGGAGCAGGGCCGAGACGAGCTTGCCGCGGCGATCCGCCGGTCCGTAGGTGTCCGTCAGCTTCAAGGTCAGGACCGTGAAGCCCTCCGCCTCGGCGTAGTAGGCCGCTATGTCCTCGAAGGCCTGCTTGGTGGCCGCGTAGAGGCTCGCCGGATTGTAGCGATCGTCCGCGAAATGCTGCCAGCTCGTGCCGAAATTGACCATGTGCCGGACCCCGCAGCGCGCCATCGCGTCGAGGAGCTGCGTGCCGAACAGCAGGTTGGCCTGGATCAGCGGTGCGACATGGTCCGGCCCGTGCACGCCGACGAAGTGGGTGGCGGCGTGGATCACCGCCTCGGGCGCGAAGGCGCGCATCGCGGCGTGCAGCGTGTCCGTCGCGCCGTCGTGGCGCAGGATCGTCGCGCGCGGGTCGAGGAACTCGGTGGCCGAGCCCGCCCGCACCAGGGCGCCGACGGCGATGCCGGCCTCGGCGAAGCCCCGCGTCAGGCGTCCGCCGACGAAGCCGGTCGCGCCGGTGATGAGCAGGCGGCCGAAGGGCGGCGGCGCTACCACGTCTTCCACGGTGCCCGTCCCGACGCCCAGAGCGCCTCGAGGTTGGTCTTGTCCCGGAGCGTGTCCATCGCCTGCCAGAAGCCGTCGTGGATGAAGGCCTGCAGGTCGCCTTCCCGGGCCAGGCGCTCCAGGGGCTCCCGCTCCCAGACCGTCTCGTCGCCCGTCACCGTGTCGATCACCGACGGCGCGAGGAGGAAGAAGCCGCCGTTGATCCAGCCGCCCTCGTTGTCGGGCTTCTCCTCGAAGGCCGTGACCCGGTCGCCGTCGAGGGCGAGGTAGCCGAAGCGCTTGTCGGGCCGCACCGCCGTCACGGTGGCGCGCTTGCCGTGGGCGCGGTGGAAGGCGATCTGCGCGGTGACATCGACGTCGCTGACGCCGTCGCCGTAGGTGAGCGCGAACATCTCCTCGCCCTCCAGGTGATGCCGGACGCGCTTCAGGCGGCCGCCCGTCATGCTCTGGTCGCCCGTATCGACCAGCGTCACGGTCCAGGGCTCGGCGGTCTTCCGGTGGATCTCCATCCGGTTCTCGGCGATGTGCATGGTCACATCGCTCATGTGTAGGAAGTAGTTCGCGAAGTATTCCTTGATGATGTACCCCTTGTATCCGAGGCAGATCACGAAGTCGTTGATGCCGTGGTGGCTGTAGCCCTTCATGATGTGCCACAGGATCGGCCGGCCGCCGATCTCGACCATCGGCTTCGGCCGCGTGGCGGTCTCCTCGGACAGGCGCGTGCCGAGGCCGCCCGCCAGGATCACGGCCTTCACCGGCCGTTTCCCCGGCCCGCGGGGCGGGAGCGGAGGGAGGGGCGACGTGCGTGCATGGTCAGGCGCTGTCCTCGTCTGCGTGGCCGGAAGCGGCCGCGATCCGGGCGTATTCCGCGATCTGGGCCTCGACGAGCGCCCGGGCGTCGGTGGGACGCGCGCTGTAGTCGCGATACCACTCCATGGTCAGGCGCACCGTGCGGGCGAAGCCGAGCCGGGGGCGCCAGCCCAGCTCCGCCTCCGCCTTGGCCGCGTCGAGCTTCAGGATCCCGGCCTCGCGCAGGGCCGAGGCCTCGATCTGGACCGGGATGGGGTCGCCGCCCCAGGCGGCCAGCGCCTGCTCGACCAGCCGCCGCACCGCGACCTCGCTGGCGCGGGCCGGGCCGAAATTCCAGGCGCCGACCGCCGCGTCGTCGGCGGCGAGGAGTCGCGCGCCGAGCAGCAGGTAGCCGTGCAGCAGTTCGAGCACGTGCTGCCAGGGCCTGACCGCGTCCGGGTTCCGCAACACGAGCGGCGCGCGGCTCCGGATGGCGCGGACGAGGTCGGGCACGAGCCGATCCTCGGACCAGTCGCCGCCGCCGATCACGTTGCCGCCGCGGGCGGTGGCGAGGCGCAGGCGCGATCCCGGCATCAGGGCCTGCCGGTAGCTGCCGGCCACGATCTCCGCGGCGGCCTTGCTGGCGCTGTAGGGATCCTTGCCGCCCATCGGGTCGGATTCGCGGTAGCCCCAGACCCATTCGCGGTTCTCGTAGCACTTGTCCGACGTGACGCAGACGACCGCGCGGACCGAGTCGGTGTGGCGCGCCGCCTCCAGCACATGGGCGGTGCCCATGACGTTGACCGCGAAGGTCTCGAGCGGGTCGGCGTAGGAGCGCCGGACCAGCGCCTGGGCCGCGAGGTGGAAGACGATTTCCGGACGGAACGCCGCGACGGCCTCGCGCACCGCCTCGGCGTCGCGGATATCCACGACGGCGGACCGCATCCGGTCGGCGAGCGCGAGATCGCGGAACAGGCTCGGCCTGTCGGTGGGGGGGGCCAGGGCGAGGCCCATCACCTCGGCGCCCTGGTCGAGCAGCCAGGCGACGAGCCACGCGCCTTTGAAGCCGGTATGACCCGTGACGAGGACACGGGTGCCGCGATAGCGCGCGAGGGTCATCTCAACGGTCCGGACCGGTTGGGCATCGATCGGGGCTCACGCGACGGCCGGATCCGCCGGCCGCATCCGGGCCAGATCCGGCGGCCCCGCCGCGCCGGCCTCCGGGGGTGAGGGACGGCTCAGCGCGTCCCAGAAGAACCCGTACAGGTCGGGCGCGCTGATCTTCTGCTCCGTCGCGAACGGACCGCACGCGTTGAAGAACATCATCAGGACATACCGGATGAGCGCGGATTTGAGCGCGTCCGAATGGGCAAGATCGCCGAGCTTCGGCTTCAGCTGCTCGAAGAACTGGAACATGCCCGCATAGGCCTGCTTCGCCGCCGCGGTCGCCTGATGACTCTCCTGATTCTGGTGCAACCGATACAGGAAGACCGCCTCGGGCGCGTAGAACACCTTCGACGCGCGGTTGAGAACGCCGACGAACGGGATCGTGTCGGAGAAGTAGGAGCCCGACAGCGTCGGCTGCCCGCCGGCATCCAGCCAAGCGGAGCGCCTGTAGAAGGTCGAGAAGACGGTGTTGATCTGGGTGTGGGCCGTCGGACTGGCGAAGTACCGCGTCAGCCACGGCTCCGCGGCCTCGATCTGGGCGCCCGCGGAGAGCGGCTCCGCCTGATGCAGGATCTGGCTCGCGCCGTCGATCAGGACCCGGCGCCCCAGCCCGACCTGAATCGCGTCGTCGGCCTCGAACGCCGCCACCATCGTCGAGACGTAGGTGTTCGAGATGAGATCGTCGTCGCTCAGCAGCAGCATGTACTTGCCGCGCGCGTGCTGGACCGCGTCGGTGACGTTCGCCTCCATGGGCAGCGTGAACGACCGGGTGAGGACCGTGAGCCGATCGTTCCGGAGCTGCGCCAGGAAAGCGCCCGTGGCATCGGTGCTGGCGTTGTCGCTGATGATCAGCTCCAGGTTGCCGTAATCCTGCGCCGAGACGGAGCTCAGGGTCTGCGCCAGCAACTCGAGACGGTTCAAGGTCGGCACGATCAGGGAAACGAGCGGCAGCGGCATCGAACGGCTCTCTGACTGGGTCGACCGAGGCGCCGGGGCCGGGCGGCTCGGCTGCGCGCCGCGCGGTTCGGACGGATCAGACCGGGAACGGCGTGACGCTGGGCAGACCTGCCAGAATCGAAGACCTGTGTCGATCAGGGCGCATGGATTCCGCCGACCCGGGGCGTGATCCTCCATCGGCCGGCGCCGCGCTCCTTCGGGGGACGAACCCTCACGCCCCCGCCCCGGGCAGCCCGGTCCAGGCCTCGCGGACGAGCGCGAGGCGCCGCTCGGCCCGCGCCGCGTCGGCGTCCGCGACTTGGTGGAGGACCGCCTCCAGCGCCTCGGACCCGCCGAGCGCCGCGGCCGCCTCGCCCTGGCGGCGCATCGCGGAGCGGTGCGCCCGCATCGCCGGTCCCGCCTTCGGCCCGGCCTCGATCGCCTCCAGGGTGGCGATCAGGGCGGCCGCGAGCGGGGCGACGTCGCGCCAGGACGCCGCGGGCGCCGATTCGGGCGGGCGGGCCTGCTCCGGCGGCGGCGCGGAGAAGCTGGTGGTGAGCGGGCGCTTCATGACGAACCTCCACGGGCGCGGTATAGGGGGCCATCGGCCGGCGCGGAGCTGTACGAGGAGCGCATGGCCGAAAGGCGGAAGGCCACCGGATCCGGCGAGGATAGCCTGTCGCGCCACATCCTCCCCAGTGCCGGCACGATGGTCGGCGTCTGCACCACGCTGATCGGCCTCGTGAAGATCGCCGAGGGCTGGATCGGGCCGAGCCACGTCGACGAGGCCGCCGCCCTGACGGCGATCCTGTTCCTGGTCAGCGCGATCGCGTCGTACCTGTCGATCCGCCTGGGCGACGGCGGCGACCTCCCGGTCAGCCTGGAGCGCTGCGCCGACGTCTGCTTCGTCATCGGGCTGATCGGCCTGACGCTGATCGCGGTCCTGTTCGCCTACGAGACGATCTGACGGCGCGCCGCGCGGCGCCGGTCGGGCAGGGCTTCGCGGTCGGTCAGCGCCGCCGCGAGGACCGCGAACAGGCCGAGATGCAGGCCGAGCGCCGCCGGCCCGGGATCGCGCAGGGACCACAGGCCGGCCGCCCCGAGCGCCATCAGCGGCGGTCCGGCCACGTAGACGAGGCTGCGCCATCCGGCGGGCCGGCCGAGACGCCAGAAGCAGCCGGCCAAAGCCGCCAGGGCGAAGCCGCCCTTGAGCAGCGCCATGAAGCGGATCACCCGCACGAGGTCGGGGTCGACGGGCGCCGCGGGGACCCGCCCGGCCGCGAGGAAGGCCAGCGGAAGCGCGAGGATCGTCAGCGCGGCCAGCAGCAGGCGCGCCGGCGGGGCGCCGCGATGCGCGCGGCCGGCCGCGGCCGGGATCGTCATCGCCTGAACCCGCATCGGCTTCCTCCTGCGCGTGCCGCGACGGGGCCGAGTCTAGGCCCTCCGGAGGCTCCGGTCACCGCGCGGGGGAGGGCGGCGGCCGGGCCGCGCCGTCGCAGGGCGGGCCGGTCCCAAGGGCGGCCCGCGGCTCAGCAGCCTCGGAACAGCGCCACGCCGAAGGCGGTGAACTTCAGCGGCAGGTGGCAGTGGCGGTCGGGGTCGTCGAGCCGGAAGCGGATCGCGGCCTCCTCCAGGAACCCCTCCCCCGCGGCCCCGACGAAGTCCCCGATGACGAACACGACCTCGTAGAGCCCGGCCTCGAGCCGCGTCCGCACGACCGGATGGTCGAGGGTCCCGTCCGCCCCGAGGCGGCCCTCGGCGATCACCCGCCGCCGTCCTCCGGCCGTCAGGACGCGCACGCGCATCCCCTCGGCCGGCCGGCCCGTGGCGGCGTCGACGGCGTGGAGGGACAGGCCGGTCACGGGGCCTTGCCCTCCCAGACCATCCGCCAGGGATGGGCCGCCTCGTAGGCCGCCGCCATCGCCACCAGGGTCTCGTCGCCGCCCCAGGGCGCCACGAGCTGGAACCCGATCGGCAGCCCGGCGCTCGACGGTCGGCAAGGGATCGAGATCCCCGGACAGCCCGCAGCGTTGACGAAGCCCGTGAAGGTCGCCGAGCCGCGGGGCCCCACCGGCACCCCGGCGATGCGCGGCGGATGGGTGTCCTCCGCCCGCCAGGGCAGCGCCGCCGCGGCGGGCGTCATCAGCAGGTCGTGGCCGGCGAACAGGGCGGCGAGGTCCCGGCGCAGCGCCAGCGCCATCCGCTGCACGTCGAACAGGTCGGCCGCCGAGAGGGCCGCCCCGGCCTCCGCCAGGGCGCGGATGTCCGGGCCCAGGTCGTCGTTGCGGCCGGGATGCGCGCGCATCAGCCACGCGATGCCCGCTTGGCCGAGGACCGGCCACGCCTCCGTGATGGCCGTCGCCGCGTCGAAGCGGCCGGTCTCGACCCGGTGGCCGAGGCCGGCGAGGCGCCCGGCCGCCTCGGCGACGCTGTCGGCGATCTCGGGATCGACCGGGGCCGTCCCGAAGGCCGGGACGTGGAGGATCCGCATCGGGCGCTCCGGCACGGCTTCGCGCCCGAACGGGCCGAAGCCGTGCGGCGCGACGGAATCCGGGTCGGCCGCCCCGAGGACCCGCATCGCCGCCGCGAGATCCTCGACGGTGCGCGCCATCGGCCCGACCACCTCGAGGTCGAGCATGATCGGCGGCAGCCCGCCTTTCCGCGGCACCCGGCCGGCGGTGGGTTTCAGGCCGATGAGGCCGGTATGGGAGGCGGGGCGGCGGATCGAGCCGCCCGCGTCGGTCCCGAGCGCCAGGGGGCCGATCCCGGAGGCCACGGCCGCGACGGCGCCGCCGCTGGAGCCCCCGGGCGTCAGCGCCGGATCCCACGGGTTCCGGGTGACCCCGTGGACCGGGTTGCCGGTGTAGCCCTGGACGGTCAGCTCCGGGACGTTGGTCTTGCCCAGGATCACCGCCCCGGCCGCGCGCAGCCGCGCCACCGGCGTCTCGTCCCGGTCGACCGCGCGCGCGGTCCCCTCCCCCGCGTAGAGCCGGCTGCCCCAGCCGGTCGCGAACCCGGCGACGTTCAGGCTGTCCTTGACGGTCAGCGGCACGCCGTCGAGGGGCCCGAGCGGGCGTCCCGCCCGCCAGCGCGCCGCGCTCGCGGCGGCGGCGCGCTCCGCGCCCTCGGGATCGACGGCGACGAGGGCGTTGAGCGTGGGGTTCACGGCCTCGGCCCGCTCCAGGCAGGCGCGGGCGGCCGTGACCGGGCTCGCCGTCCCGGCGGCGTAGCGGCGGCCCAGGGCCGCGGCCGAGAGGGTCCAGAGCGGGCCCGCCGCGTCGATCCGGGTCATGACTCCTCCTCGCGATGCGCGATCCAGCGGGCGAGCGGCCCGGTCAGGCCCGTAGCGGGCTTCGCGGGCGGCCGGGCGAAGCGGCCGGCCCGGGGCGGCCGCGTCCCGAGCCGCACCAGGGCCTGCGCCTGACCCAGGGCGGCCGCGAGCGGGTCGACGAGCGGCACCGGCACCGCGTCCCGCAGGGTCGCGGCGAGGCCGGCGAGCGGCGCCCCGGCCAGGATCACGACGTCGGCCCCCTCCCCGACCGCCCGCTCGGCCAGGGCCAGGATCTCGGGCCGCAACTCGTCCTGCACCTCGGTCACCGCCGCGAACGGCCGGCGCACCGCGTGGAGGCCGGCGCAGCGGGCCGACAGGCCGGCTAGGGCCACCGCGTCCTCGTACCAGGGCAGCAGGGCGGGCGCGAAGGTGACGATCGCGAACCGCGCCCCGAGCTGGCAGGCGGTCAGCATCGCGGCCTCGGCCATGCCGACCACCGGCAGGTCGAACAGCTCCCGCGCGGCGACGAGCCCGGGATCGCCGTAGGCCGCGATCACCGCGGCGTCGTGGCCGGAATGGTGCGCCGCCAGCGTCTCCAGCACCGCCGCCCCGGCGAGCTGCGCCTCGGCCCGGCTGGCGATGTAGGGCAGGCCCGTCGCCGCGGTGAGCGCGGTGATGTGCGCGTCGGGGGCGAGCGCCGCCGCGGCGGCCCGGGCCATGCGCGCGGTCATCGCCGCCGAGGTGTTGGGGTTGAGGAGCAGGATCCGCATGCGAGGGCTCCGGGCACTTCAGCCGGCCATCCGGCGGGACAGGCCGGCGGCCCGCTCCATCACGGCGGCGAGCACCACGGTCGCGAGGATCAGCAGGCTGGAGGCCGCCGCCACCGTGACGTCGAGGCGGCCCTCCAGGTCCTGCCACATGCGGATCGGCAGCATGTCGGTGGCGGCGTCGCGCAGGAACAGCGAGACCGGGACGTTGTCGAAGCTCGCCATGAAGGCGATGAAGCCCCCGGCCAGGATCCCGGGCCGGATCAGCGGCAGGGTCACCCGGCGGAACGTGTAGAGGCGCGAAGCGCCGAGGGAGGTCGAGCTCTCGAGGAGCACCGGGTCCATCTGCGACAGGGCCGCCACGGTGGTGCGGACCACGTAGGGCACGCAGACCACGGTGTGGCCGAGGACGAGGGTCAGCGGCGAGACCGGGATCCCCGCGAGGCTGAACAGCATCAGCGCCGCGAGCCCGAAGGCCAGGGCCGGCAGGACCAGCGGCGACAGGAACAGGCTGTCGAGGAGCCGCGCGGAGAGCCGCCGCGACCGGGCGATGGCGAGCGCCGCGGCGGTGCCCAGAACCACCGACAGCAGGGTCGTCCAGCCCGCCACCACGAGGCTGTTCCAGGCGGCGGCCTGCAACTGCTCGGCCTCCGCGAGCGCCGCGTACCAGCGCAGGGCGTAGCCGGGCGGCGGGAAGCGCAGGGAGAAGCCGCTGGTGAACGACACCACCACGACGATCACGGTCGGCGCCGCCAGCAGGACGAGGCAGAGCCCGGCGAGCAGCAGCACGGCGCCGTGGAAGCTGAACCAGTCGAGATCGCGCCGCAGGCTCGTCCGCATGGTGACCTCCCGGTGACCTCCAGGTGACCTCAGGCCTGCGCGTAGCCGCGCGACAGGCGGCCCGCGAGGTTGAGGAGCGTGACGCAGGCGAGCACCGCCACGAGGAAGACGATCGCGATCGCCGCCGCGAACGGCCAGTTGTTGAGCGATGAGGCCTGCTGGTACAGGTACATGGGCATGAACAGCATCTGCCCGCCGCCGATCAGCGACTGGGTGATGAAGGCGGTGATCGCCGCCGCGAAGGTCAGCAGGCAGCCCGCCACGATGCCGGGCAGGCAGAGCGGCAGGGTCACCCGCACGAAGGTGCGCCACGCCCCCGCCCCGAGCGCCGCCGAGGCGTCGGCGAGGTTGGGGTCGATCCGCGACAGGGCGGTGACCAGGGGCAGGACCATCAGCGGCAGCTGCACCTGCGCCAGCGCCAGGACGAGGCCGCCCTCGGTGTAGAGCAGCTTCAGCGGCGCGTCGGTGAGGCCGAGGCCGAGGAGCGCGGCGTTGACGATGCCCTGGCGCCCCAGGATCACGATCCACGCGAAGGTCCGCACCACCACGCTCGTGAGCAGCGGCAGCAGCACGATCAGGGTCAGCAGGCCGCGCAGCCGGCCGGGCGCCCAGGTCAGGAGCAGCGCCAGCGGCAGGCCGAGCAGGAGGGTCAGCGCCGTGACCTCGGCGCCGAGCCACAGGGTCGCGCCGAGCACCCGCAGAGAGAACGGGTCGAGCAGGAACCGGGCGTACTGGTCGAGGCCGAACCGGGTCATGGCCGGATCGGCGTAGAAGCTCACGAGCAGCAGCAGCGCCAGCGGCGCCAGGAAGAAGACGAGGAAGAACGCCCCGAGCGGCAGCGCGAGGCGGATGTCGTAGGCCGCCGTCCAGGCGCGGCCCGGGCGGAGGGGCGCGGCGACCGGGCCCGCCGCCGCGATGGCCGGCCCGGCCGTCACACCCGGATCTCGCGGTTGAAGCGCTCGATCCAGGCCGGCCGGCCGCGGTTGATCGCGGCCCAGTCCTGGAACACCGACTTGCGCTTCAGCTCCTCGGCGTCCTTCGCCAGGACCTTGGCGACCTCGCCCTCCATCGCGACCTTCCGGTTGGTCGGCACGATCAGGTAGGGGCTCTGCATCAGCTTGGCCTGCACCTCCGGCGACAGGGCGGCCTCGATCAGCTTGAAGGCCAGCTCCTTCACCGGGGTGTTCTTGACGATGTGGATCGTCGTCTTGAAGGCGATGATGCCCTCCTTGGGCGCGGCGAACTCCACCGGCACGCCCCGGGCCTTCAGGATCTGGATCGCGTTGAAGTTGCCCGGCCCGATGTCGACCTGCTCCTGCTGGTAGAGGGCCGCCAGGGCGCCCGGGTTGGCCGCGACGGCGGCGAGGTTCGGCTTGAGCGCCTCCAGCGCTTTGAAGCCCGGCTCGACGTCGGTCTCCGAGCCGCCGTGCATCCGGGCGATCTCCACGAGGAAGCCGGTGCCGAGCGTCGAGTTCAGGTTGGTGATGCCGACCCGGCCCCTGTACTCGGGCTTCCACAGGTCGGCCCAGGAGGTCGGCGGCGTCTTCACCTTCTCGGGATTGTAGGTCAGGCCGACGATCTGGAAGAACGGCGCCGGGCCCATCGGCTCCTGCGCGTCGGCGATCAGGTCGCCGTAATGGGCGGACTGGGCCGTTGGGTAGGGCTCGACGAGGTCCTGGGCGATGGCCGTGAGGGCGGGGCCAGGATCGTGCAGCATCACGTCGATCGGCGGGTTGGCGCGGGCGGCCTGGACCTTGGCGATCTGGTCGACCGAGAGCATCGGATCGAGGATGACGTCGCCGCCCGAGCTCTTGCGGAAGGCCGGCACCAGCACGGCCCGGTGCGCCTCCTCCCAGCTCCCCGTGAAGGTCGCGAAGACGAGCTTGCGCGCCTGCGCGTGGGACAGGCCCGGGAAGGCCTGGGCGGCGCCGAGAGTCAGGGCGCCGGCGAGGAGGCTGCGGCGGTGCAGGGTCATGGTCGGCTCTCCTGGCTCGGTGTCGACTGGCGCGGCTGCGGCGGGCGCGGCCTCAGTGGCGGGGATCGGGGAAGACGCTGACCCGCTCGGGGGCGGTCGGGCGCAGGCGCACGCGGGTTCCGGGCGGCCGGGGCCGGGCGCCCGCCGCGCGCGGCTCGGCGGTCTTCAGGCGGGCGCCGCCGTCGAGGCGGATCTCGTGGACCAGGGTGGCGCCGAGCGGCAGGCCGACCTCGACCGCGCCGTCGAGCCCCTCCCCGTCCCCGGACCCCGCTCTCTCTTCCGCGAAGGCGACGTGCTCGGGTCGCAGGCAGGCGGCGACCCGGGTCCCGTCCGGCAGGGACGTGGCGGCGGGGAGCAGGCCGCCCGCCTCCAGGGCCACCACGCGGGCGCCGCCCGGCTCCGTCGCGAGCCGGCCGTGCAGGACGTTGGCCGTGCCCACGAAGGTGTTGACGAACAGCGTCTCGGGGCGGTCGTAGACGTCGGTCGGGGGGGCGAACTGCTCCAGCCGGCCGGCGTTGAGCACGGCGACCCGGTCGGCCATCGACAAGGCCTCTTCCTGGTCGTGCGTGACGATCAGCGTGGTGGTGCCGGCGCTGCGCTGGATGCGCTTGATCTCGATCTGCATGTCGAGGCGCAGGTTCTTGTCGAGGGCCGCGAAGGGCTCGTCGAGGAGCAGGATCGACGGGCGCACGGCGAGCGCTCGGGCCAGCGCCACCCGCTGCTGCTGGCCGCCCGACATCTCCCGCGGGTAGCGCCCGGCGAGGTGCTCCAGCCGCACCAGCGCCAGCATCTCGGCGACCCGCGCCCTCTGCTCGGCCCGACCGACGCCCCGCGCCGCGAGGCCGTAGGCAACGTTGTCGGCGACGCTCATGTGGGGGAACAGGGCGTAGTTCTGGAACACGATGCCGACGGTGCGCCGGTTCGGCGGCAGGTGGTCGACCGCCTGACCGCCGATGATGACGCGCCCCTCCGTGGGCTTCAGGAAGCCCGCCACCGCCCGCAGCAGGGTGGTCTTGCCGCAGCCCGAGGGCCCGAGCAGGGCGACGAGTTCCCCGCCCCTGATGTCGAGGGTCACGGTGTCGACGGCGAGGGCCGAGCCGTAGCGCTGCGTGATCCCGTCGAGGATCAGGGTGGTCCCGGCGCTCACGGACGGCCCTCCCCGCCCGCCGCGAAGGCGCGGCCGTGCGCGGCGAGGTGCGCGGTCGGGCAGCCGGCGAGGTCCAGGCCCTTCCACAGGGTCACGGCCACCGAATCGACCACCGGCACGCCGAGTTCGGCCTCCAGGGCCGGGGCGAGCGCGGCGCCCGCGAGGTTCGTGCACACGATCGCCACCGCGTCGACGCCCTCGGACGCCACCGCGCGGACCATGCCGGCGATGGCCTCCGGACCGGCTTCCGCGAAGGCGAAGTTCTCCGACAGGCCGAGATGGCGCTCGGCGCCGCAGTCGAGACCGGCCGCGCCCCAGTTGGCCTGGATCCGGCGCTGCACGTCGCCGGTATAGGGCGTGACGAGGCCGATCCGCCGGAAGCCCCGGGCGCGGAACAGGTCGCGGAAGGCGAGCGCGGCGGTGGAGGCCGGGCATCCGGTCCGGTCAGTGATCGCGGCGCTCAGGCGCTCGTCCGCGTCGAAGCCGAGCCACGCGCCGGAGGTGCCGTTCCACAGGATCGCGGCGACCCGGGCATCGGCGAGCAGGTCGGCCGCCACCAGGATCGGCTCGGGGTCGAACTGGTCCAGGGCCGCCGGCGACAGGCCGATCTCCGTCACGCGGAAGCGGGCGAAATGGGCGCTCACGCCCGCGAGCCCGGCCAGCAGATGGGCGGTGGCCGGCTCGAGGACGCTGTTCGACGAGGGCGTCAGCATGCCCAGACGCGTCGTGCGGTTCGGTCGTTCCATCGCATCCATCCCCGATGCACCGAGCATCCGACAGGCCCGGACGGGCGACAAGGTATTTTCTGCATGTTGCATGCAATTTGCGCAACTGCATGATATGACACCGCAACAGGCTAAAAAATGGATCACCGATCGGGTGGCCGGACGCGCTAGGCTGGCGCGGTGGAACGGGAGGATCGATGGACGTGGTGGCACGCCGCCGGGGCCGGCCCCGCAAGGCCCTGGTCGTCCCGGCCGCGCAGGTGCCGCGGACCGCGCTGCACGCGCAGGCGGCGGCCCGGCTCAAGGACATGATCGTGCGCGGCGCGCTGCCGGCCGGCGCGACCCTGGTGGAGACGGACCTCTCCGCGGCGCTCGGGATCTCCCGGACCCCGCTGCGGGAGGCCCTCAAGCTCCTGGCGGCGGAGGGGCTGGTCGAGCTGCACCAGAACCGCAGCGCGCGCGTCCCGGACTGGACGCCGGAGGAGATCCTCGAACTGTTCGAGGCGCTCGCCGGGATCGAGCGGCTGACCGCCGAACTCGCGGCGCCGCGGATCTCCGAAGACCTGATGGACCTGCTGCGCGGCAAGCAGGCGCAGCTCGACCGGATGCACCGGGACCAAGTGCTCGACGCCTATTTCGCCCTGAACCAGGAGATCCACCGGACGATCGTCACGGCCGCCCGGAACCGCCCGCTGGCGGAGGCCCACGCGCCGCTCCAGGCCCGGGCCCAGTGGGCCCGCCTGCGCGCGCTCTCCAGCGGCAGCCGCTGGGAGGAATCGGCGCGCGAGCACCGGGACCTGTTCGAGGCCCTCGCCGCGCGGGACGCCGCCGCGGCCGGATCCGTCGCCCATCGCCACGTCCTGCGGACCGGCGTGGTGATCGCCGAGACGCTCCAGGCGCGGCGCGCGGACCCCGCGGCCCGGTAACGAAGCGTTAACCCTGTCGCCGCATCGGTGGGTCACCAGCCGGACGCTGGCCTTCCACGCCCATCCGATCCGCCCCTCAACACGGGTGGGCGTGGAAGCCTCGGCCGCCGCCCGTCAGGCGTCGCCGAACGCGACCCCGAGCTCGGTCTCCTGGCGCCACGTGACGCGCGCCGGCCGCCGCTGGCCGTCGGCCCCGTAGGCCAGCACGAACGCGTCGGGCACGCCGATCACGCTGACGACCCTGAGGCGGGCGCCCCCGTCCGACATGTTGCGGATCGTGCAGTCGATCACGCCGCCTCCGGCGAGTTCGATATGGCCCTCGAGCAGGGTCCGTCTGCGGGGCGCGGCGCGTCTGTCGTCCATCCTCGTTACCCTATGGTTGCGGGCCGGACCCCACCGGATCCGCGCGCGCTCCGCAGGTCCGCGGCACGGAGGGTCGCCACCCGCCCGCCTCGTCCCGACGCGACGACGTCGGGCCCTCTCCGGGCCGGCCGCCATCCCGCCCAGGAGACCACGGAGTTCGTGTCGATTCCGTCAAAGCGCTCCGCGAAAGCGCGCCGGCGCGCGGGTCAGGACGTCCGCACCAGTTGAAGGGCTCCCCGCGGGGGCGGGGGCGCGACGCTGCGGGTCTGATTGCGGCCGCCGTTCTTGGCCTCGTACAGGGCGCCGTCCGCCAGCCGGTACGGGTCCGGCAGGGGCGCGCTCCGGTCGCTGCCCGGTCGCACGGAGGCGAGCCCGATGCTGACCGTCACGGTCCCCGCCCCGAGTCCGGCCGACTCGACGGTCAGCTTCGCCACCTCGGCATGGACCGTGTCGGCGACCCGAAGGGCGCCGGCCTCGTCCGTCTCGGGCAGGAGCAGGGTGAACTCCTCGCCGCCGATGCGGCTGACGAGATCCTGGGGGCGGTGCACGCTCGCCGCGAGGCAGCGCGCCAAGCCCTGCAGGATCGCGTCGCCCACCGGGTGCCCGTAGCGGTCGTTGAAGCGCTTGAAATGGTCCGCGTCGACGATGAGCAGCGACAGGGGCTGACCGTCGCGCCGGGCCGCGTCCAGGTTTCGCCGGAGGGCGTCCTCGAAGCAGCGGCGGTTCGGCAGGCCGGTCAGGGCGTCGGTGCGCGACAGTGCGGCCATCTCGGCCCTCAGCGCCTCGCGGCGGCGCAGCTCCCGCCCGAACAGGAGCGACAGCGCGATCGTGAGGCCGCACAGGGCCAGCACGATGCCGCCGATGATGGCCGCCTTCGCGGCCCAGTCCGCCTCCACGTCCTTCGTGGACAGGGCGACGTTCAGGATCAGCGGCAAGGTCCCGATCCGCGTGAACGTGTAGCTCCGCTCGACGCCGTCGCGCACGGAGACGCTGACGAAGCTGCCCCGCCCGTCCCGCAGGAATCGCCTGAAGGTCGGCGCCTGCGCGATGTTCGCCCCGATGTCAGCCTCCACGTAGGGATAGCGCATGATGCGGGTGCCGTCGGTCAGGTATAGGTTGATGGCCCCGCCCGGCCCGAGGTCGATCTCACTGAACAGGTGCGTGAAGTAGGACAGCTTCACGGTGCCGAGAACCACGCCGCCGAAGCTGCCGTCGGGCTTGTCGATGCGGCGGCTGAACAGCAGCATCCGCTCGCCGTTCAGCCGCGACACGATCGGGCGCCCGACGTAGAGGCCGAGCCCGGCGCTCGCTTGGTGGACCTGGAAGTACTCGCGATCCGCGTAGTTGCCCTTGCGGGGCGGGACGGCCGCGATGTCGGCGACGACGTCGCCCCGCTCGTCCAGGATCAGCATCACGCCCATGTCGCGGGCGGTCGCGGCGCGGTCGAACAGGATGAGCTGGCGCAGGCGCGGATCGGCCTCGGTCAGGCCCGGCACCTTCAGGTTGTCGACGGCGGCGCGGATCGAGAGATCGTACATCTCGATGTTGCGCGCGATGTCGCGTTCGAGGACCTGCAGGAGGTTCCAGGATGTCTGGTCCGCGCTGGCCCAGGCGTCACGCCGCAGGTCGGCCAGCATCAGGCCGGACGTCACGACCATGCCCAGCGGGGCCAGGATGCCGAGGGCGATCCAGGTGCGCGCCGAGCGGAACCACGGGGCGACGCGTCGCCAGACGTTCATCGGCCCTCCGCGGACGGCGTTTCGTCGCCGCGCTCTGGCATGGAGAGCCTTAACCGCGGCTTTCGCGGTTTTCCGGCCGAGGCCGATGGGTGCGAATCGCGGTGGACGGCGGCAATCCGCGCCGCGGTCATCGCGCCGCCGCCCCCTCGAGATCGGCGCCGGCCGGCGGGAAGCGCAGCGTGACCAGACAGCCGCCGCCCGCCGCCTCGGCGATGGTCACGGGGGCCCCGTGGAGGTCGGCGATCGCCGCCACGAGGCTCAGGCCGAGGCCGTGGCCGGCGGTCCGGCGCGCCGCCTCCGCGCGGTAGAAGCGGCGGAACACCTGGCTGCGCTCCCCCGGCGGCAGTCCCGGGCCGGTATCGGCGACGGTCGCGACGATCGCGGTCTCGGTGCGCTGCAATCCGACCGCGACGCGGCCGCCGGGCGGCGTGAACTTCAGGGCATTGTCGAGGAGGTTCGAGAAGGCCTCGAAGCACAGGTCGCGGTCGCCGTGGACGGGATGCGGCCCCGGCGGCGCTGCGAGCGCGAGGTCGATGTCCTTCTCCTCGGCGAGCGGCGCGTGGAACTCGACCGCCACGGCCGCCACCTCGCCGAGATCGACTCGCGCGAACGCGCCGCGGCGCCGGCCGTCCTCCATCTCGCCGATCCGCAGGACGGCGGTGACCATGGCGAGCGTCTGGTCGATCCACACGAGCCCCTGGTCGATGGCCTCGTGAAATTCCGCGACGGTTCGGGCCTGGGACCGGGTGCGCTCGAGCCGGGCGCGCAGGCGGGTGAGCGGGGTGCGCAGGTCGTGGGCGACGGCGTCGCCGACGCTGCGGACCTCGCCCATGAGGTGCTCGATCTCGTCGAGCATCCGGTTCACGGTCCGGGTCAGCCGGTCGAACTCGTCGTCCCGCGGTCCGACCGGCAGGCGCTTGCCGAGATCGCCGCGCATCACCTCGGCCACGGCGGCCTCGGTGGCGGCGAGGCGGCGGCGGGCGCGGCTCGTGAGCAGCAGGCCGCCCAGCAGGGAGAGCGCAAGGGTCGGGACGAGCCCGAGGCCGAGGGCGCGCAGGGTCGTGGCCCGCACCCGGTCGATCTCGTCGGTGTCGTGCGCGATCACCACGGTGCTGCCGTCCGGCAGCTTGAGCGCGGCCGCCCAGATCTCGTCCTGGAGCCGGCGCCCGGCGAGGTCGACCGTCGCGCTCACCCGGTACGCGTCGCCGTCACGCGCCAGGCGATCCGGGATCGCCCCGAGATTGCCGACCCGGCGCGCCCCGTCCGGGGCGAACAAGCCGCCGTAATGGGTGGCGTGGACATCCATGGCGATCCACGTGTCGACCCGGTTCGCCGCGGCGGCGGGGTCGGCCGCGGCCGACCGCACCTCCAGCCGGAGCGTCTCGGCGAGTTCCTCGCGCAGGTAGTCGGCCGTCTGCCAGTAGACGAAGGCGAACATCGCCAGGGCGAGCAGGGCCGACCACAGGGCGATGCCGAGCGCCCACCGCAGCGCGGTGGAGCGCAGCAGGTCGGCCGGGCGGGGCAGGTCAAGCATCGGGCGACAGCGTGAACCCGGTGCCGCGCACGCTGTGGATCAGGGGCGGCTCGCCGGCCGCCTCCAGCTTCCGGCGCAGGCGCCCGACATGGACGTCGATCAGGTTGGACTTGGGCGTGAAGCGGTAGTTCCAGACCTCCTCGAACAGCATCGCCCGGGTCACGATCTGGCCGGGGCGGCGCATCAGATATTCGAGGAGCTTGAGCTCGCGCGGCAGCAGCTCCAGGTCGCGGGCGCCGCGCCGGCCCGTGCCGGCGATCAGGTCGATCGCGAGGCTGCCCACGTGCAGCACGGTCTCGCGGCTGTCGACCGGGCGCCGCAGCAGCGCCTCGATGCGCGCCGCCAGTTCGCCGAGCGCGAAGGGCTTGGCGAGGTAGTCGTCGCCGCCGGCCCGCAGGCCGCGGATCCGCTCGTCGACGTCGCCCAGCGCGCTCAGGACCAGGGCCGGGGTCCGGTCCCCGTCGCGGCGCAGATCCTGGAGCACGCCCAGGCCGTCCTGCCCGGGCAGCATCCGGTCGAGGATGATCGCGCCCCAGCCGCCGTCCCGGGCCGCCCGGGCCCCGTCCGGTCCGGTCGCGGTCCAGACGACGTCGTGGCCGCGCCCGCGCAGGTCGTCGCGCACGTCCGCGGCCGTCTCCGAATCGTCCTCGATCAGCAGCAGCTTCGCCACGCGCGGCCCCCGCTTCGGTGCGTGCTTCGCCCCGATGCCCCGCCCCGATGCCCCGACGCGGGTCACCGACGCGCTTCCCTTGTGCCGGACTTCGCCGCGCAAATCGCCCCGGGCGGGCCACCATGAACCCGAATTTAATGGCACCGCATCGGCTTGGCCCCCTTTATTGGAATGACTCTATCCCGTACCGGCGCCCCCCTCGGCCGCCGGACGGCGCGCCTGCCGGATACCCCCGATGCCGACCCGGTCCCGCCGCCCCTGCCCGCCTCGCGGCCGCATGCCCCTCGCGCGGATGGCGGCGCATGCCTAGGAAGCGGCGCCCCCGGCGCCTGATCAACCGCTACGCCGGAAGCCGCCTCTACGATGTCGAGACCGGGACCTACGTCACCCTCGACCGGCTCAAGGAGATGCGCGGCGCGGGCTACGAGGTCGTGGTCCGCGAGGTCGAGACCGGCCGCTTCGTGACCGAGGACGTGCTCCGGCCGGGCCTCGACGCGTGAGCGGGCGCGGCACGAGAGCGCGCGCGCGGCGGCCCGGGGGAGCCGCCGGCGGCAGGAAATCCCGGCGGTCGTGCCCATGGCGCTGACCACCGAGACGGATGCCGGCGACCGTGACGTCGACTGCCGCGACGCCGGGCGCGCCGACGCGGGCGCAGCGTCCAGGCGGGAGCCGGACGCGGCCGGCGCCGCGGAGGCCCGCGACGTCGGCCGCCGCGGCGGCGCGCGGGTCTGGCTGGCCCTCGTCCTCGTCGTCCTCGCGGCGGCGGGCTGGGTCTATCGGGACGCGCTCCGCGAGCGGCTCGGCGTGGCACCCGCGGCGCCGCCCGTGACCGGCGCGGCCGACGCCGCGCCGGCAGATCCCGACCGCGTCACCCTCGACGCGGCGGGACAGAAACGGATCGGCCTCGCCTTCGGGACGGCCGAGACCCGCCGGATCGTGCTGCCTTTGCGCGTCCCCGGCACCGTCGCCTTCGACGAGCGGCGGGTGACCCATCTCAAGCCGCGCACGCAAGGACGGGTGCTGAGCCTCGCGGTCCAGCCCGGCGACCGGGTCCAGGCGGGCGAGACTCTCGCGACCCTCGACGCCGCCGGCCTCCTCGACGCGCGCAACGGCTTTCTCGCCGCGCAGGCCTCCCTCGGCGAGGCGCAGGCCTCCGAGGCGGTAGCCGCGCTGCAGCTCAAGCGCGGGCAGGAGCAGCTCAAGTTCGGCGGCGTCGCGCAGGCCGAGGTGGAGCGGCGGCAGGTCGACCTCGCCAAGGCCCAGGCGGCGGTGAAATCGGCCCAGGCCAACGCCGAGATGTACCGGGCGCAGTACCAGCGCCTCGCCCCGACCGAGGGGGCGGCCCCGGGCACCAGCGCCGTCGTGACCCCGATACAGGGCGTCGTGACCAGCGTCGGCGTGACCCTGGGCGAGGTCGTCGACACCACCCGCGACGCTGTCACGGTCGCCGACCCGACCCGCATCCTCGTCCTGGCCAACCTCTACGGACCCGATCTCGGGCGGGTGAAGGCCGGCGACACCGCCTCCGTGGAGAGTCCGATCCCGGGCCAGGCTCCCCTCGACGGCCGCGTCCGCTCGGTGAACGCCGCCCTCGATCCGAGCACCAACACGGCGCCCGCCCGGATCGAGCTCGACAACCCGGGCGATCTGCTGCGCGCCAACATGTTCGTCTCCGTGACGATCGCGGCCGATCTCGGCCGCGACGGGATCACCGTCCCGGCGGCCGCGGTGCAGCAGACCGAGCAGGGGCCGATCGCCTTCGTGCGCGTGGCCGAGGACCGGTTCGAGCGGCGCGCCCTCAAACTCGGGATCCAGCGCTCCGACTGGGTCGAGGTGCAGAGCGGCGTCGCGGCCGGGGAGAGCGTGGCGACGCAGGGCAGCTTCGGGCTCAAGGCGATCCTGCTGCGCAGCCTGCTCGGCTCGACGGATTGAGGCTCCCGATGCGGTCGTGGTTCGCCCTCCTGGTCCGCCGCCGGTTCCTGGTCCTGATGATCGCGCTCGCCGCGGCGGCGGGCGGCGTGGCCAACCTCGAAGGCCTGTCGATCGACGCGGTGCCCGACATCTCACCCAAGCAGGTGATGATCCTGACCCTGTCGCCGGGGCTCGGCGCGCTGGAGGTCGAGCGGCTCGTCACCTTCCCGGTGGAGAACGCCATGGCGGGGGCGCCGAGCCTGACCGGGATCCGCTCGACCTCGCGGGCCGGGGTCTCGGCGGTCTACGTCACCTTCGCGGACGGGATGTCGATCACCGAGGCGCGCAGTCAGGTGTTCCAGCGCCTGCCGGCGGCCAAGGGCATGATGCCGGCGGGCATCGGCGACCCGCAGATGGGCCCGATGGCGACCGGTCTCGGCGAGATCTACCAGTTCGAGCTGCGCGGGCCCGCCTACACGCCGATGCAGCTCCGCCGCACCCTGCAATGGACGATCGCGCCGAAGCTGAAGCTCACCCCCGGCATCGCCGACGTCAACATCTACGGCGGCCAGATGCCGACCTACGAGGTCCGGGTCTCGGCCGACGCGCTCCGCCGCTACGGCGTCGGCCTCGCCCAGGTCTTCACGGCGCTCGCCGACAACAACGCCGCCCGGGGCGGCGCCTATATCGAGCACAACGACCAGCAGGAGACGATCCGCGGCCTCGGCCTCGCCAAGGGGCCGGAGGACATCGCCAACATCGTGGTCGCTACCGGCCCGGGCGGCGTGCCGGTGACGCTCGGGACGCTGGGACAGGTGGTGGAGGCGCCGAAGGTCCGGCTCGGGGCCGTGACGCACGACGCGCAGGGCGAGACGGTCGTGGGCATCGCGCTGATGCAGCTCGGGGAGAATGCCAGCGCGGTGGTCGGGCAGGTCAAGAAGACGATCGACGACCTGCGCCCGCAATTGCCGCCGGGCATGGAGATCGTGCCCTACTACGACCGCAGCGCGCTCGTGGACCGCACGATCCGCACCGTGGAGCACAACCTCCTCGAGGGCGCGGTGCTCGTCATCGTCGTCCTGCTGCTGCTGCTGGGCAACCTCCGCGCCGGGCTGATCGTGGCGGCCGCGATCCCGCTCGCGATGCTGATGGCCTTCGCCGGCATGCGGCTGCTCGGCCTGTCGGGCAACCTGATGAGCCTCGGCGCCATCGATTTCGGCCTGATCGTCGACGGGGCCGTGGTAATGGTCGAGAACGTCCTGCGCGCCCGCGGCGAGCAACCGGACCGGCCGCCCCAGGACCTGATCCGGGACGCCGCCGCCGAGGTGGCCAAGCCCGTGATGTTCGCGGTGGCGATCATCATCCTGGTCTACGTGCCGATCCTCGCGCTGGAGGGTGTCGCCGGCAAGATGTTCGTGCCGATGGCGCTGACCGTCATCCTGGCGCTCTCCGGCTCGCTGGTCGTCACCATGACGCTGATGCCGGCGCTCGCCGCGATCTTCCTCTCCGGCCGCGGCGTCGGCGAGCGCGAGACGCGCCTCGTCCACTGGGTACGGGCCGTCTACACGCCGCTGCTGAAGGCGGCCGAGCGGCACGCCCTGATGACCGTGCTGGCGACGCTCGCCCTGTTCGCCGGCTCCTGCGTGCTGGCGACCCGGCTCGGCGGCGAGTTCCTGCCGAAGCTGTCGGAGGGCTCGATCGTCATCACCTCCGAGAAGCTGCCGGGCATCGATCTCTCCGCCTCGCTCGCCACGGTGACCCGCATCGAGCGGGTGCTGAAATCGTTTCCGGAGGTGAAGCGCGTCGTCTCGCTCACCGGCAGCGCCGAGATCCCGACCGACCCGATGGGCGTCGAATCGACCGACAGCTTCATCACCCTCACCGATCCGGCCACGTGGAAGACCGCCGAGACGCAAGAGGGCCTCGTGGCGGCGTTCGACAGGCGCCTCAAGGAGGAGGTGCCGGGGGTCGCCTACGCCTTCTCGCAGCCGATCCAGATGCGCATGGACGACCTGCTGGAGGGCGTGCGCGGCGACGTGGCGATCAGCCTCTACGGCGACGACCTGAAGGTCCTCAAGGATACGGCCAACGCCATCGTTCGCGCGGTCTCCGGGGTCGATGGGGCGGCGGACGTGAAGGCCGAGGCGCAGGCCGGCATGCCGGCGCTCACGATCCAGGTCGACCGCGCCAGGGCGGCCCGCTACGGCATCAACGTGTCGGACGTGCTCGACATGGTCGAGAGCATAGGCGGCCGCACCAGCGGCGTCGTCTACGGCGACGACAATTCGATCACCGAGATCGTGGTCCGGCTGGATCCTGCCGACCGCAGCGACATCGAGCGGATCCGCGCCCTGCCGGTCGGCCGGTCCGGCAATGGCGATCCGGGCCGCGAGGCGGGCAGCCGGATGATGGTGCCGTTGTCGATGGTCGCCAGCGTGGATGTGGCCTCCGGTCCGGCGCAGATCAGCCGCGAGCGCCTGCAGCGGCGGATCTCCGTGCAGGCGAATGTCCGTGGCCGCGACGTTCAGAGCTTCGTGGACGCCGCCAAGGCTGCGGTCGACCAGCAGGTCAAGCTGCCGCCGCGCTACGCGTTGGTCTGGAGCGGGCAGTTCCAGAACCTGCAGGAGGCGACCGCCCGGCTGACCGTGGTGGTGCCCGCGGCGCTCGCGGCGATCCTGGTCCTGCTGGTGGTGATGTTCGGCGACATCCGCCTCGCCGGGCTGATCTTCCTCAACGTGCCGGTGGCGGCCACCGGCGGCATCCTGGCCCTCACCCTGCGCGACATGCCGTTCTCGATCTCGGCGGCGATCGGCTTCATCGCGACCTTCGGCATCGCGATCCTGAACGGCGTCGTGCTGACGAGCTACATCCGGGACCTGGAGGCGTCCGGCCTCGGACCCCGGGCGGCGGCGACGCGGGCGGCCGAGATGCGGCTGCGCCCGGTGATGATGACGGCCCTGGTGGCGGCGCTGGGCTTCCTGCCGATGGCGCTGTCCACCAGCGCGGGCGCCGAGGTGCAGCGGCCGCTCGCCACCGTGGTGATCGGCGGACTGATCTCGGCGACCCTGCTCACCCTCGTGGTGCTGCCGGCAATCTACCCCGCGGTCGCCGGTCTGCGTCTGCCCTTCGCCCGACCTACGCCATCCGCCGGGCGACGGCCCGGCAGCGGCGAGGCGCACCGGCGCGCGGTGGCCGACCCGTGACCGCGATCGGAACGCGACAACGTATCCGCAATCGGTATGTGGATACGCAATTCTGTGCTGATGCCCGGACGATCCACAGAGGCCTATGCTGACCCGACACGGAGCGGGAGTCCGGCATGTTGGACGGCGACGCCTTTGCCCACGAGATCGCGGCGCTCCTGATCGCCGACATCAAGACCTCCGGCGCGCGCACGCGCGGCGAGCTCGAGGAAGCCTGCCGGATCTCCCTCGAGAGCCTGCTCGGCGACGCCGCGGTGCCGCCGCAGATCGCCGTGCTGATGCCGATCGGCCTGGAGCGGTGGCCGCGGGTGGTCGTGAAGGGGCGGCCCCTGCCGGACGTGTAGTCCGGCGCGGCCTGCCCGCTCAGCGGCCGATGACGCCGGTGCCCCCGGTCGGGCCGACGGTGTTCGGCCCGGTATTCGGTGCGGGCGTCGCGGCTTGGTTCCGCTGGATGTCCATCCGCAGCGTATTGCCCTGAGTCGTCTGCTCCTGGCGCAGGGCACGGATCTGGCCGCTGGTTTCCATGGATTGGTTGGCGGCGTTTGGGTTGTTCTGCTGCACCTGGGCTAGGGCGGGCGTCGCAGCGATCGCAGCGAGACCGAAGCTCGTGGCGGTGAGCCTGGCGATGACGGGGCGCATTGATAAGCTCTCGCGCTGAGGGATGCTGCGGCGTTGACCCACCGACGGGCCGCAAAGTTCCATGCCGGTCGCGTCACGTGGCCGTCCTTGCCGTTTGCCGGGACAGTTAGCTAATCCCTGCCGACCGACGGTGTTCTTCACTCCTTGTTAATGTATCGGGGCAAGGCTGCCGGCGGCGTCAAGCGCGGGACGTTGAGAGGGGCGTGATGCGAGCCTTGTCGGCGGAGGATGAACAGGCTGTCGATCGGCTGACGCTGCAGCTTCTTCACGACGCCTATTGCGACCTCGCGGCGGTCCTGCGCGGCGCGCAGCCCCAGGCGGCCGCGGCGATCCTTGGCGTCATGGAGCAGCGCGTGACTGACGTCTTGACCCGGATCTGCCGGCAGGGTTCGGAAGGGGCGGCCTCGGTAGAGATCGCCGTCGCCGTCGGCGAACGGATCGGCGAGATCATGGATCAGGCGCACGGGCGCGACGTGGTCGGCACGCGAGCCGCTTAATTCGAAGAGGTTACAGACACCGGCGCTACCAGCAGGTTCAACGCGTTGCGCATAGTCTATCGTCATAATTTGGATAAAGTTACGAGTCGCGCAGAGATTTAGATTGTAGACTGGCATAAGCTATATCTGTCTTTCGAATGCACGCGCCCTAGATCGCTAGTTTCTCGGTTTGCGCGCATGAATTTAAATCCGCTGCAAGGTCTATATGCAGAGAAAGTGCGCCTATAATTGCATAGGCCCAGTTCTAAAGAAAACGTATCGGTTCGGGTGGGCGATCCAAGCGTCTTTGAAGATCGCATATTAATTGGCCACATGATTTTGATGGAAATTTTAAATCGATTCCTGATTATTCGCGGTGCATGTAATTTGCAGCTCGGTTGTGCCTCTCAGGTGTGAAAAATTCCGTCTAGTTGTTCCGTTTTGTCTTGGGGCGTGGCGCCAATTTGACGGCGTGGAATTTCATTGAGACGCGACGGTCCTAGTTAGCGAGCCGAAGCATGCCAAAAGTATTTCCCGATCCCGTCGCGACACGCCTCGGGCGTCGAAAAAATCTGGGATGCGTGAGGTGGCTTCATGAATTTCTTCGAGAATGAAGCTGGTTTCGGCAGCGGAAAGGCCAAATTTTGTGTAGGTCGCGAATGCGGTGCTCGGGTTGCACTCCCGGCTGATACCGGGAACTGGGGCATAGACATACTTGGTGCCTGAAGGATGCGGGACAACATCGAACACCGGTGAAAGACTCCAGCCGGTCCCATCGTTGATGAAAGCGTGGTTGCGCAAATGATCGTCGGTGTTCCGGAGATAGGCATTAACCAGGAGCCTGCGAAACATCTCGCGTTCCGGCTGGTGCACACCGATACGGCGCGCGGCTTCCGCGATGTCCAAATAGATCTTGCTTGTCGCATAACCATAAGCGAGCTCGCCCAGCAAAGTGCCGGCGCTGAGGTAAGACAAGCACGTTCCAGCCGAGGATCGGTCAAAACGCGACACCAGAAGGACCGGCCTGTCGTTCACGACACGAAGCTCCCGTTCCGGGACTTGAAGGCCTGCAGCCTCAGCAAGGTCGAGGCAAACCGCTTCAGCCCTAGGATTGTCGAACCTGTCGTCCCACGCGGCAAATTTAGCTATCCATTCTTTATCTAAAATCCGAATGCGCGCCTTCAGTCGAGCTCCTCCAATGTCCGAGCTATGCATGAATAGCTGAGTGAGTTGGTCCGCCGACGCGTCGCCTCCTTCATAGTTTTCTGCTGCGATGAGCACCTCTTCGAGAACGTCTTCGCTTTGGACTAATTCAAGCGCCGCGTCCGCTCTGGGTTTCCACCTCTCGGGAGCCTCGGGCGTTGAGCCAAAGGCCAGATCGCCAGTGCGCGACAGCCCGCCCAGAGCCAGAAATTCCGGCATGCCGAGTTCCAGTTCTGGGAATACCTGTGTCAGGATTCCTTTGCCCCAGCCGTCGGGGCCGGCATCGTGAAAGGCCAGATGGACCTCTCCCAGGGCCGCAGGCCGCCATTTGTTTTCGAGCGGCAGGCCAATGGGGTCAATTGGCTTGCGTCCTTCTGAAGCTAGATAGTCGGAGCTATAGGCAAAACGACCGACGCGCCGCGAGGAGCCACCTTCGAAGACCAAAAGGCCGATGGGCATATAGCCGCTCTGCCCTGACCGAAACACGTGCATTTCCTCAATGCGGTTGTACTTAGAGGTTCGCCACATACCCGCTCACAATGATCCCGCGGCGATACAGCATGGCATCCGCTGTGTCTCTGATGTGGTCACACAGGCAAATGCGGCCAGGTTGATCTGTGCGGATCCGTGAGATCGGCGCAGTGTGCAAGACTTTGCTGGCGACAACCTGCCATCCGGCCGTTAGGCGATCACGCGATGTGAAGCGCTCACCCGCAACAAGGAAAAGGGCGCCAGGCTTCCGTTAACGATCACGAGAGGAAGGGCTTCCTTGAGATCATATTGCCGCATCTGCGGCCTTCTCAAAGGCGCCGATCCGCGCCACGTTCGTCCCTGGCAGACCGCCCGCACCCGCCGCGCCGCTCTTTAGCAGAGGGCGGCCGGCACCGGTGTTAGCAGCACCGAGTGCCGGCCTGACCACGATCAGTATCGGACAAGGATACCGAGACCATGGCTGCGATCTTCCCTACCGGCGTTACGACGCTGGCGAAACTGGCCCGATGCATGAAATCCGGGCAGTCCCAACCCTCCGTCCCGGCAACCCGCCTGATCGTCTGAGGGTGCGCTGGCACGCGATAAGCCGTGCCTCAGCGTCCGCTCGCAATCCCGCAATCCTGACGCCTTCGTCGCCGCAGGCCTGAGGCCGCGGAAACGAGCCCCTTCGTCGCCCTGCCATTCGGTGAGGCGCGCGCGGGTTGGCGTCTCCTGGACGGAAAAAATCCATGACGATCGTTCCCCACCCCGCCGCCCAGCGCGGCGGCCGACAGCGGTTGTCCGCGCGTGGGCAGCCTAGCTCCGCGCCGACCAGCCGTATCACCGTCCCGCTCGGGAGCGCCGCGGCCCTCGGCTGCGGCCACGTTCAGCCCGCGATCCCGCAGATCTGCGCACCCGAACTGATGGCCGCGGCCGAGGCAGCGCTCAACGGCGCGTTCCGGGCGACCTTCGTGCCCGATCCCCTGCTCGGACCAGGCTTGTCGCAACTCGGCTCCGTGCTGGCCTCCATGGTCAAGAGGCACGGGTCTCTCATCGAGGCGTCCATCACTGACGTCCTCGAGCGAAGCGGGCGCTACATCGTGCTGCGCAACGTGGCTATGCCGATCACCGTGCCGACCCAGGAACTAGTCCGCGCCAGCAGCGTCGCCCAGCTCAACCAGACCTCGATTGAACTCGCGGGCGCCGTCGCGCAGTCGGTATTTCTCGACCTGATCGTCGTCGACCGGAAAGAGAGCCGAGCCATCATCGCCGAGGTCAAAAGAGGCTCCGGGAAAAACGAGGCTAGGAAAATACACCAAGTCGAATGGGTGCTTCGGTGCGCGCAGGTCCAGGGCCGCTCGTTTCTGGCCTCACTCGGCTATGAGGTCGCGCAGATCCGCGCGGTGCTGATCGATGTTTATGGACGGGCCGGGTACGGCGACGACCTTACGGTGAGCGGACCGGCCATAGATCAGCTGTTCGCGACCCCGGTCTTGGCAGCGCTCGAGACTGTGACGGCGGCGCTTCAAGCCCGATTGCGCGCGGCTGTGCCGGACCTTCTTACGATGGCGTTGGCGAGCCTCGCCGTTCCTGAGAACGTCAAACACCCGCACTCGCCCGGGCCGCTCGCGCCCTGATCGCACCACGCTGGCATCGGGTCGCGACCGCGACCTGATGCGTCCATCTCGCTCTCCATCAATCCCGCACCGTGCGTCTGCGCGCCGGCGCGCTCTCCAGGTCTGTCTCAATGACACTCGCTCGTGACCCCGATGCCCACCCCTCCGACACAACTGACGCGGCCAGCCTCTCGCTGCCGCTGTCCTGGTGGCGCGTGCTCGCCCCTGAGGCGCTCGATATGGCGGCGCAGTGCCGCCTGTCCGCTGCCCTGAATGCCACGCAGCCCCTGCCATCACCCGACTGGTCCGCTGCTTGCCGGGGCGATCCAGCGGCTGCGACCCATATCGCGCTCAAAGTTCTCGCCGAGGCTGTCGCCTTTCCTGGGCGCCTCGATCCGGCGATGTCGGCGATCTGCCTCTGCGCCGTACGGGGTGACGGCTCCTGCGTCGACCTGCTCGTGCACGTGCTCGGGCGGCGAGCCCGACGCCGGGCTGATCTCAAGGTGCTCTGCCTCGCTCGGGCTTGGTGCTCCGTTCCGCGCCGCGGTTCCGAACGCGTCGGCGTCGCCCGCTGAGAGGGAGGAAGCCGATGGCGTTCTCTTCGACCCCGCCTGCCCTGCAGATCGATCCCGAGGGGGCACGTCGCCTGCTCGAACCGATGCTTCCGCGCCGCCTGCGCGCCTGCCTTGCACAGGATCTGCGCGTGGATTCTGCCTGTTCTGAACTCGCCCTCGAGATCACCACCCTCGCCCCGGATGCCGAGGCGCTGGTCTCCGCCTGGATCGCTGCGGCCTCTTCGGAGGGCGGCTTGTGGCGTGACCGTCGATGGATAGCCCGACGATCCGCTCTGATCCGGTTCCTCGACGTGCGGGCCGTGGAGCACGATCAGCCTGTGGCGCGGGCGTTGGCCGATGTCGCGACGCTGTTGTCCTGCGCCGGCGATGATCGCAGAGCTGCAGCGCGCTTGGCCCAGCCCCTGTGGCTGGAACGCGAAGCGGTTCTCGACCTCCGGCAAGGGGTTGCAGCGCTGGCCGAGGCGCAGACGCGCCTCACTATCGGACGCGTCGCTGGGCAGGGTGCCGATTCGGACGTTGCCGGCGCGACCGATCTCGCTGTCGCGCTGCAGGCAGCTTGGCACGACGCGCTCACGGACGCGCTTCTGACGTTCTCCGAGAAGACGAGCAGCGCCATCGCCGCTGCTGCCACCTTGGCCTGTGGCGCCGATGATGCCTTCGCCAGCGACGTGGCACTCGTCCACGCGCTCGTGCCCGTCGGGGAGGTCTTGACACGACCCGTCGCAGACAGCGCGGCGACGCGGGAGCGGCGCAGATGGAAGAAGATCGAGGCTCAGCTCGTCAAAAAAAGCGAGGCGCGCCGGCGCGAGAAGGCGGCGACCGTCGACACCATGCCACAGCTGCCGGATGCCGATGCCCCACCCGCGGAAGTGCCCAAAGGCCACGTCCTCGTCGTTCCGGCGATCCAGGAGACCGGGAGTGACCGCGGCAAATCCATCGCCCGCGGTTATGAGCACATCATCGGCAAGCCGCTCCCGCTGGTCGCCGTGCCGGATCTCGCAGCCGTGCGCACGCGGCTCGTCTTCGAATTTCCTTACGCTCAGGTTACGATCGACAGGCTTCTGGCCGACCTGATCGGACGTGAGTACACCACGTTCCGGCCGACCCTGCTGATCGGCCCGCCGGGAGCCGGCAAGACCCGCCTCATCGCCAGGATTGCCTTCCATCTCGGGCTGGGGTTGTGGCGCGTCGATGCGACGCGCGACGCCGGCGCATCGCTGGGTGGCCTCGACCGCCGTTGGGCGACCTCGGAACCGGCGCATCCGATCATGGCGGTAGCTCGGACCGGTAGTGCCAACCCGCTGATGCAGATTGATGAACTGGAGAAATCCGCAACCCGTTCGGATCACGGTAGGCTTTGGGATGCCCTGCTTTCGATGCTCGAACCGGAAACCGCCCGAACCTACCAAGACCCTTGTTTCCAGACGGAGACTGATATCAGCCGCGTCTCGTGGCTGGCCACTGGTAATGAGATCGGCAACTTGCCCGCCCCTCTGCTTGATCGCCTGCGCGTGTTGGAAATGCCGGCCCCGAGCCACGCAGATCTCGATGCTCTGCTCGAACCGGTCCTGGCAGGAATCGCGGCCGATCACGAGCTCGCTCCCGCCTTCATTGCGCCGCTCGACGGCGAGGAGATCGCGTTGCTTCGACGGTCCTGGCGAGGCGGCTCGGTCAGGCGACTGATTCGCTTGGTCGAGGCTGTTGTCAATGCGCGCGAAACTCTCGCTGTGCGACAGTAGATTAACATGATCGATTGCCGGGGAGGGTCTATCGCTGTCCGGTTCTATTCTGGCACCCGCATGAGCCGGGAATCTGCAATGATCGTGCATTCTGCCGTGCTGAATAGGTTGCGAATAGATTGCACAATCATCGAGACTGTAACTTCTAGTTATTTCTGATGAATTTTCGTAATCATTAACGATTGCAACTGATATCGAGATTTCTTCTCTAGATTCGTTTGAGCCCTCTCGGATCCTCCCTTGAGACACTTTTTCCCCGACGCCGCCAGCCTGCCAAACTGCGCTGCCGGAAACACCGACCTTTACAGAAGTCTCACGCCACAAGGGATCGAATGCTCGGCGTGCACGGAACTGTTGATCCTCAGGTTCGAGCATGACTACGACGATAGGTTCTGGCCCATCACGGTGGAGAATCGCCGCACGGGCGGCTTCCCCGTGTTGTGCCAGGATCGAGGCGCGAATCGTGGATGGCGATAGTTCGCCGCCCGTGCTGGCGTCGAGCGCCGGGCCGATATCGACAGTTGCGACCTTCATGTGGGCCGGCAATCGCTTGACGACGCCATTCGTGGTCACGGTCCGAGCCTCATGGACCCGCGCGTCGAGATCAGCGGCATATCCAATGGTGTCGCCAAGGATGGTGATCGAAGCTCGGGCGCCCTCTCCGCGTGGACTCAGAATCCGGGAAGCCTCCTGCAACGCCGCTGCCTTCGCAACGAAGAAGCGCTTCAAATTGAAGGTTCCGGCAGCCATGGTTGGGACCTCGCGGTATGCCGGGAGGATAGGCGCTGACGGCGATGAAAATCGGAAGCGAAAAATTTAGATCGGCGTGACCTCGGCCATGGCGCTCACTAGGTCCCCTAGTGGGTCCTGAACCTATCCCTGAACCCGCTCGGGATTGGGATAAAATTTTTCCGCTTCGCATCGGACGGGGGATGTTGCCCAGGAGCGATCCCTCCAAGCATGAGGTGCTCATGAACGAGGTCCGACGCTGACCCTTGAGGTTACGACTCATCAGGGACCATCGCGATTTTCGTCGCACCTGGCCAAGCTAGAGAAACGAACAGGCCAGGGGGCGCGAACCATGACACATTTCACATGTGTCCGTGTCGAACGTATCCGAGACCGCAGTGAGCTAGCCCGCATCGCGTCGCACGGTCTGCGGCTTGATCCCAGCAGCAAGGCGCGTGTGGACCCGGCTCGAACGCCGCTCAACCGCTCGGGATCGGACTATGCGGAGAACCCGCTGGATCTCTCGAAGGCGCTCGAAGGCTTCCTCAAAGCAAACGGTGCCCGACTATACGGACGCGCGCCGATCGGTCTCCACGTCCTCGTGAGCGTCAGCCCCGGCTGGATCACTGAAGTCGGCGAATTGCACGATCCCCAAAACACGCGGAACGTTCAGTTGGCTCAACAAGCTGTGGACTGGGTCCAGCGAGCACTTGGCGGGGGGAGGCCCTGCATCGTGGCCTGGCGGCAGGATCTCGATGAGAAGGGCGGCGGGGTCGTGGACATCGTGGCCGCGCCGACCCGCGCTGCAAAGCTAAATCGGTTCAAAGATGATGTCACCATCGTGTCGGTGACGGCCGCGCTCGAAGCGCACCGTGCTCTACATCCAAAGGACCCAACCGCGTTCGGCGCGCTTCAGACTTCATGGGCAGCTCACGCCGCCAAGACTCTGGATCGCACGCTTCATCGCGGCACGCGCAAGGTCGATCAGCCCGCCGAGCACCTCGATCCAGAGCGTTACGGCCGGCTGGTAGATGCGGCTCGCGACGAGGCCAAGGCCATAGCGGCGCGGGATCTCGCCGAAGAGCGGGCAGTTCTGGATGCCCGCGAGCGACGGCTGGAAATCGCAGAGGAGAAGATCACTCGGTTCGTTGCTGGGATGGCAGCGGAAAGAGAAGGGATCATGGCGGAGGCCCGAGCTAAGGTTGACGACGCCCTCAACGCTATCGCGATCGGGATCGATGCGCTGACCGATGGTAGGATCGTCGCCGTTGAGCATTGTGCAGAGAGCGGTGAGCTTCGCCTCCGTCCCAACATGAATCTTGATGCCGCCGAAAGATCCGCGTTGTGGGAGGCAATCACTCCGGGCCTGCCCGCTGGACTAATGACAGTCCTTGGATACATCCAAGCTGAGGCGGCTCGATCAGGAGAGGCCAGAAATGGCGACCACGCTAGGCATCCTTCCCCGAGCCAATTCTGAGTTTGATTTCAAAATCTATGTGGCATGCGCTTCGATAATGGGTCTGGCCACGCCAGATATGCGGCTGTTGCGGCGGGAGAAAACCCGGATGGTTGCGGCCAGATCGTCCTGGCTATGATAAACTGCAATGCTTGCAGCTTCGCGTTAGGCCGAAGCTCAAGCACTCGCTCGGGCAAGCCATGGACTGTGCGTTGGAAGATGCATTGTAGTCGGCGAGCCATGCTGCACTATTCAGATTCGATTGCATCGTCATCGCGCGTACTGAGATTTGCGCAGGTGATGCATATAGTTCTGGTCGGACCATCGACCAAAAATCGCTCCGCGTCTGTCTGCAACCTCGCAGCGCCGTATTTGGTGATAGAGAGGGATAATTTTTCAACTGCTCTGCCACGAGCTCATGCGCAAGCCTGCCTGCTCCGCCGAATAGTCCGCCAGCCAGGCAGCGTTCTCAGCCACCGAGCTGATGTCAATTTCATTAATAATTGAATATTGATTGCGTTCTGCTCACGCACCAAAGATAGACATGCAATTTTGATTGATAGGGCGCAAAAATTTGGAATCTTTAGAATTAACGATCAATTGTCGAAATCGTCTGCGCCAAAATATTCCATATTGATAGGCCTTCGTTAAATTGGGCGCGCATTTATATTGTCATGCCGGCTCGCGCTAAACGTATGTTCTCATTCTAATTTCGCCGGCTTTGATCGACTTACGACCGATCTCAATTTTCGATTTAAATTGCACGTCTAGACATGCTGAGCTAACGGAATTTGTTGCTCGAGATGTGCCCGTAGGATCGAGTAGCATTTGACAACCTCCTCGAGTCTCTCGGTGTTGAGTCGCCGCATATGCTCGGACCCGTTGGGCTGCCTGTAGGTCGTGGCATAATAGGCAGCTTGAGCCTTTAGCTTGGTGGCGACAAAATCCAAATCGCCCGACCAAGTCGCTTCGGCGCGTACACGGTGAAGGCGCTGGGCGATCTCTAGCCAGTGCAAGTCGAGTGCGATCCCGCTACCCATCTGCTTAAAAAGGTCGAACATCGAGTCGAGGATCTCGATCGCGGTGTGTGCTGACATGCCGGCTCCGTTAGGTCGATGCTGCGACCAGATCAGGTCGGACGTACCAATCATCGAACAGAGAGAGTTGCCGGAATCGTCGGCGATAGCCGAGCCTGGTCAGAAGGCCATATATCTTGTCGCGGCTGTCGGAGAAGTTGTGTTCGACGCTTATTAGCGCGATGTCGTAGCTTGTAAAATCGAAGCTCTCCAGGACGTCGAACTCTCCGCCCTCCACATCGATGCTCATGTAGTCGATCTGCTTCGGAGCCCGCGCCTCCGAGAGAAAACGGTCCAGCGAGATTGTTTGGACTGAGTATTGTCGACCCTCTTGACGAAATTGAGAATGAAAATCGCTTGCTGCGAATTCATCCATCCCAGACAGCTCGCCGATATCAACCTCATTGAACAAGACTTCGATGCCATTGGTCTTGTGAACACACTTGTCAGTGATGTAGCAGTTTCGGTTCGCATACAATGCCGCATGCCAAGCGCGGGCAGGCTCGGCGAGAGCGCCCTGCCAGCCATACGCCTTCTCGAGAAGAAGCGTATTGCTCAGGCTTATACCATCGCAGGCACCAAATTCGACGAAATATCCATTCCGCTTCTCATTCAATTCGTACAGCGCCCAAAGATCCTGTAGAAGCTGCGCGTTGGAAAGGGGCGCTCTCTTTGCCGCGAAAGAAAGGAAATCAAGCTCCGAGCTTACGATATGCGGCGGCGCTTCGAGATTATCCCTGAGATTGACCAGTGCATTGAACACCGTCAGGAGCTCGACATCCATGGCTCTCTGCTCAACCTGTTACTTGGGATCGATGGGGCGGGTCTGGAACGGGCGGATCGAGGCGCCGTGCCGCGTCTGCAGGATCCGATTTGAGCCGTCGAACAGGACCGTGTGCTGAACCGAATCAACGCCGTGATCGGGGATGGTCTGGGCCACCTTACGAATAGCGGACAGGAACCCCTTACGGCTGAACCCGTAGGGACGAAGGCTCTCCAACAAGGCGTCGATGAGCTTCGTATGGCCTTCGGACCGCGCCTGGGCCAGATCGCGGTCGCGCACGGCGCTGTCGCGTTCGGCCCGCAGCAGCGACAGTTCGATCTGTTGCTGCTGGATCTGACGAATGAACTTCGTGTCAATGTCGTGAGCGAGATTCTTCGGCATTCGGTAGCTCAACAGGCCCGGGAGGGGACGGGTTCGGAACGCGGTTGGTGACACCTCGGCGTCAAGTGGAAGCGGCCTTCCGTGATCACAGCCACCGAGGTGGACCGGTTATTGAGATGGCACGGCAATCCCTGTTCTCTAGATCGCTTCGGCCATGGCGGTGGCGGCTGCCGCGAGGCCCCACCGGACGAGGTCCTGGGCCTCCCGTGCCGACTTGGCCTCCGCGTAGCAGCGCAGTTCCGGCGCGTTGCCCGAAGCTCGGAAGTGGATCGTCCGCCCGCCGTCCAGCTCGATCCGGATCCCATCCTGCTCGTCGATGGATTCCGGCGCCCCGATCGGTCGGAGGAACGACACCCGGAAGGCCTCCTCGCGCAAGCGGCCCAGGAAGGCGCTGCTCCGTTCGGACGGCGTGTTGGGGAGCCGGTCGCTCGCCATCTCCCCCGCATCGAGGGAGGTCACGAGGTCGGCCAGCGAGGTGCCGGCCGCGCGCGTCGCGGCCAGTGTCGCCAGGATCGGCAGCATGGCATCGCGCGTCGGCAGGGCCGGGAGGGTCCTGCCGTCGCGTGCGATGTCCGAGCCGAGCAGGAAGCCGCCATTCGCCTCGAAGCCCGCCACGATGGCCGCACCGGAGCGCCGCGCCTGTTCCATGCCGGCGATGACGTAGGGCGAGCCCACTCTCGTGCGCAGGACCTGCTTGAAGCCGCCGGAACGCTCCAGCGCCGAACCGGCCGTCACGGGCACCACGACCGCGTCGGCTCCGAGGAAGCGTGCCGTAATCAGGCCGAGCACGTCGCCACGCACGATCCGGCCCGCCTCATCGGCGACGAGAGGCCGGTCGGCGTCGCCATCGGTGGTCACGAGCGCGTCGAAATCGCCCGAGGCCATCGCGTCACGGATGAACGCGATATCCTCGGGCCGATGCGCCTCGGTGTCGATGGGCACGAAAGTCTCGGACCGGCCGATCGTCGTGACCTGTGCGCCGAAGCCGGTGAGCAGATCGGCCAGGAGATCTCGGGCGACGGAACTCTGCTGGTAGACCGCGATGCGCAGGCCAGCCAGCATCTCGGACGGGAATGCGTCGATGTAGCGGTGCTGGTAGCGGGCCAGGGCGCGGGGTTCGGGTGTGGCGGGGGTCCGTTCCGCCGACACGCCGGCGTGCGCGCCGCGGTCCAGGGCGGCCAGGATTGCGGCCTCGTCCGCCTTCGTGATCTCTCCGTCGGGCCGGTAGAACTTGAGTCCGTTGCGATCCTCCGGGATGTGGCTGCCCGTGATCATGACTGCCCAGGCGCCGCGCCGCATCGCCTCGAGGGCGAGGGCCGGTGTCGGGAGGGCGCCGCATTCGATCGCCGTGAAGCCCGTTGCCGCAGCGGCATCCGCCACCGTCGCGGCGATGCTCGGGCTACTGTCGCGCAGGTCCCGCCCGATCACGACTGCCCGGGGGGCTTCGCCCGACATGGAGCGGAAGAACGCGGTAGCATAGGCGTAGGCCGGCCCTCCGACGAGGTCCGTCACCAGACCCCTCAAGCCACTCGTACCGAATCTCAGGCTGCTCACGGCGGTTCCGTCAGTGTCGATTGAGTTGGGATCGATCACTGATGCCGCGAAACGCCGTCCATCACAACGTCCCGCGACGGGAGCCGGGCTCGCGCACGGGATCCTTCACGAAAGCGCCGCACGCGCCTCTGCGCAATACCGTTTACCCTCTCTTAACCATGATCCCAGCATTGAGTCCTACGAGCTCACCTCCAAGTTTCGGCTGTGGTCAGGATGCATTCGCAGGGTCTCGATCTCACGAACGTGGTCAGTTTGACGATTGCCTTGTCGGAGCGTGTCGCCGAAACGCGGCGACTGGGGCACCTCGTGGCCGTCGATGAGATCGAGGCGATCGGGAACGTGGCCTCCTTTCTGCGCCAGAACCTCGACGAGTGGCCCCCTCAATTGAGCCGCGCGATCTGCGACGTGATCACAAGTTCGCCGCGCGGGCGAAGCCGTTCGCTGCTGCTTGTCGAGTACATCCAATCCGGTGCCTTCGATCAGCAGCAGTCGGGGAAGCACACCATGCCGTTCGTGATGGATCTGTACCGTATCGTTCTAGGACGGGACGCGGAGGACGATGCGCTGCGGCATTGGTCTGCCCAGCTGAATGCGGGAAAGATCTCCCGGAGGCAACTTCTGGGGACCGTCATCAGTTCAGAGGAATTCCGTGCGTCGCTGAATTAATCCAAGGTCGACTATATTCGTTGTGTGCAGGTCAATGCATGTGATTGAGATATTTGTGGCGATATGGCGCCTCGCTAGGCCGTATTCGATGCCGCGCTAAAATATGTCACCCGCGCACAAGAATGTGTTGATAGAGTCGAGATATGGATCGATAGATCGCGCGCTGTCGCCTTTCGCGTGGGGGCTGTGCGTCTGAGATCTGCCTGGGCGGATAGGAGCGGCGGAATATCTTCATGCTGACCGTGACTCGGACGCCGCTTCGAATAAGCTTGTTCGGCGGCGGCACAGATTACCCGGAATATTTTGAGCGGGCGCCTGGAGCGGTCGTCGGTGCCGCTATTGACAAGTACATCATCATAGCTGCGCTGGATTTGATAGGATGTCAGGATTATAATTATAGATTGAGCTACTCCCGCGTCGAGCACTGCGGGCACATCGACGAGATCGAGCATCCGGTGGTGCGAGAGGTGCTCAAATATTTTGACGTCAATCGACGGCTCGATATGAGCATCATCTCCGATTTGCCTGCGGCAGGTAGCGGTCTCGGTTCGTCCTCAGCGTTCACCGTGGGATTTCTGAGAACGATATACGCGATTCAAAATCAGAAACCTACGAAGATCGAACTCGCCAAGAAGGCGATACACGTCGAGCGCGAGATCCTGCGCGAGAACGTCGGCGTCCAGGACCAGCTGCACGCGGCCTTCGGCGGGATCAACCGGTTCGATTTCAGCGGCTCCGCCATACGGATCTCGCCCGTTCAGATGAGTTCTGCCGCCATTCAGCAACTCAACGCGTCGATGGTGCTGGTTCATACGGGCATCGCGCGGCGCGCGACGACGACGGTCGCCGCGCAGATCGCCGTGACGCGCGCGCGCGCGATCGACAAGGAATTGTCCGAACTCTACCGCCTCGTCGAGGAATGCGTCTCTCTGCTCGAAGCGGGAACGAGCGGCTGGCTCGCGCAGCTCGGCGAGATGCTCTCCGCCTCGTGGCGCATCAAGCGGACCCTGTCGCGTGAGGTCTCGAACGCGGTGCTCGACGATCTGTTCGAAGCGATCACCGCGGCGGGGGCGTACGGGGCGAAGCTGTGCGGCGCGGGCGGGGGCGGCTTCTTCCTCGCTCTGATCGATCCCGATCGGCTTCCGGCCCTGATCGAGCGGGTCGCGCCGCTGTCCGTCGTTCCGATCGGCATCGACGTCGACGGGTCCACCCTGATCTATCGCCAGACACGCTGAGCGGCGTCCTCACAGGCCCCAGCCCGGCCGCAGCCGGGCCGCGGACCCATCGCGACGAGAGGCAACGATGCGAATTCTGATCACCGGCGGCGCGGGTTACATCGGGACCATCCTGGTGCCGATGCTGCTGGAGCGCGGGCATCACGTGACGGTGCTCGACACGTTCAAGTCCGGCGCCCCGGACCTGTTCTCGGCCTGCCAGTACGACACGTTCGAGCCGATCAAGGGTGACGCGCGCGACACGCGCATCCTGGACGAGCTGATCTCGAAGCACGACGTGCTCATCCCCCTCGCCGCCCTGGTCGGCGCGCCCCTGTGCAAGGAGGACGCGATCGGCGCTACGACGCTCAACCGCGACGCCGTGGTGGCGCTGGCGCAGCGCGCGGGCGGCGACCAGAGGATCGTCTACCCGACGACCAACTCGGGCTACGGCGTCGGCGAGGCCGGCAAGTTCTGCACCGAGGACTCACCCCTGCGGCCGATCTCGCTCTACGGCACCACCAAGGTGGAGGCCGAGAAGGCCGTGCTCGACAGCGGGCGCGGCGTCAGCCTGCGTCTCGCGACGGTGTTCGGCATGGCGCCGCGCATGCGGCTCGACCTCCTCGTCAACGACTTCACCCACCGGGCCGTGACCGACCGGGCGCTCCTGGTCTTCGAGGGCCACTTCAAGCGCAACTACATCCACATCCGCGACGTCGCCAAAGGCTTCATCCACGCGATGGACAATTTCGACCGGATGCGCGGCGAGGCGTACAATCTCGGCCTGTCGAGCGCCAACCTGTCGAAGCTGGAGCTCTGCGAGCGCATCAAGGCGCACGTTCCGAACTTCGTCTACGTCGAGGCCCCGATCGGCGAGGACCCGGATAAGCGCGACTACATCGTGTCCAACGAGAAGCTGGAGGCGACCGGCTGGTTCCCCGATTTCGACCTCGACCGGGGCATCAAGGAACTGATCAAGGGCTTCCGGATGATCCGCAACTCGCGGTTCGCCAACGTTTGATCGGGATGGGCGGCCTGCAGCGAACGCGCCGCCGGTCCGCCCGACACGGCGGCCGACGCGGGAACGGACCGAGGTGATCATGAGCGCGATCGTCGATTTTCTCACGCGGACCCGTGACACCTTCCAGGCCGCCCTCGACGATTCCCGCTTCCACGCGACCCTCGCCGAGACCGCCGATCTCGTGACCGCGTCCCTGCGCGGCGGCGGCAAGCTCTTGACGATCGGCAACGGCGGCAGCGCCGCCGACGCGCAGCACATCGCGGGCGAGTTCGTCTCGCGGCTCAACTACGACCGGGCGCCGGCCGCGGCCGTGGCGCTGACCACCGACACCTCGGTGATCACCGCGATCGGCAACGATTACGGCTACGAGCACGTGTTCGAGCGGCAGGTTCTGGCCCTCGGGCGGCCGGGCGATGTCCTGCTCGCGCTCTCCACGTCGGGGCGGTCGCCGAGCGTGCTGAAGGCGATGGACGCGGCCCGCGGCCTGGGTTTGCGGGTCGTCGCCTTCACGGGCGCGACGGGCGGGGCGATGCCCGAGCGGGCGGATGTCTGCCTGCACGCGCCGTCGGACGCCACACCGCTGATCCAGCAGATCCACATCACCGCCGCGCACATCGTCTGCGGCCTCGTCGAGGAAAGCCTGTTCCCGCGCGGGACGGCAGCGTGAGGGACGGCCTGTGACCGAGCCAGAGTGGAAGGGTGGAGGCCCCGTCCGGCAAGCCATGATCCTGTGCGGCGGCTTCGGCACGCGCCTCGGCGCGCTGACCTCGGCGATGCCCAAGCCGCTGCTCCCCGTGGCTGGGGAGCCGTTCCTGGACTTGCTGTTGTTCGAGCTCGGCCGCCACGGCTTCACCGAGATCGTGCTGCTGGCCTCCTTCCACAGCGAGAAGATCCGCGCCTACGCCGCCGACAACCCGGTCGCGCGACGCTTCGGCATGACGCTGCGGGTCTCGGTCGAGCCGGAGCAGGCCGGGACCGGGGGCGCCGTCGTGCACGTCCTTCCCGAGGCCGACGAGACCTTTCTCCTGCTGAACGGCGACTCGTGGTTCGACGTGAACCTACTGTCCTTGCCCGCTATGGCGGCGCGTCACCCCGATGCGGCGATGGTCCTGTCGCTCCGTCGGGTGCCGGACGCCGCGCGTTACGGCGTCGCGCTCCTCGACGGCGTCCGGATCACAGCCTTCCTCGAGCGGCCGCCTGAGCCGGGTCCCGGTCTCGTCAACGCCGGCGTCTACTTGGTGCGCCGCGACGCGCTGACCGGCCTGCCGCCGGCCTGCTCACTGGAACGGGACGTCCTGCCCGCGCTGGTCGCCGAGGGCCGCGTGGTGGGCGTGGTCCACGACGGCTACTTCCTCGATATCGGCGTGCCCGAGAGCTACGCCCGCGCCCAGGAAGAGATCCCGGCCCGTCGGAAGAGGCCCGCCGCTTTTCTCGATCGGGACGGCGTTCTCAATCACGACCACGGATATGTCGGTTCCGTGGACCGGTTCCAGTGGATGGCGGGCGCGCGCGATGCCGTCCGCGCGCTGAATGATGCCGGCTACTTCGTGTTCGTCATCACGAACCAAGCGGGGGTCGCCCGCGGCTTCTACACCGAGGCCGACGTCGCCCGTCTGACCGCCTGGATGCGGGACGATCTGCGCGAGGCCGGCGCGCATATCGATGATCTCCGCTACTGCCCCTATCATCCGGACGGGACGGTCGAGGCCTACAGGGCGGTCCACGGATGGCGAAAGCCCGAGCCCGGCATGATCCTCGACCTGATGGCCCATTGGGACATCGACTGCGCGCGCAGCTTCCTGGTCGGCGATCAGGAGACGGATCTCGCCGCCGGCCGTGCGGCGGGGCTCGCCGTGCACCACTTCAGGTCGGACGACCTGCTCGCCTTCCTGAGAGAGGTCGCGCTGACGGGGTAGGAAGGGACCCAGGAGGGGTGGGCCCTCGCCGGGGCGCGCTTCGCCGTCCGGCACGCTCAGTCGTGCGACTGGATCGAGAGTTCCGCTTCCGCGGCCTCGCGCATGGCGCGATCCCAGTCGAGCTTGCGCTTGGGCGGAGTCTCGCGCTCCGCGTCCGCGGCTTTCCGATCTCGCGGATCGACGATCTTGATGTCGTACTCGGGCACGCTTGGATCCGCTCTTTAACCGACAATTAATTGTATTGGCGGAACGCGCGGGTCTTGTCAGCGGTTCGATCGCTCGATCCACAATCCGGTGATGGACATCATCCTGTGTCGGACAGGCCGATCAGGAGCATGGCGGCGTGCACGGCTCCGACGATGGCGCCCGACTGGGCAAGCTGTAAGGCCTCGGCCCGCGGTACGCGCAGCACGGCGATGTCCTCGTCGGGATCCGGCTGCGCCGGTCCGGCCGCTGTCAGGCGCGCGCGGACGAGATGCATGCGATTGGCGTAGCGGGCCGGATCCGCATTCAGGGTGACCACGTGCTCGGCATCCGCGAAGATGTAGCCGGTCTCCTCGCGCATCTCGCGCTCGGCGGCCGCGAGGATATCGGGGTCGGCGGGGTCGATGGCCCCGCCCGGAAGCTCCAGGCTCGGGCCGCCATAGGCGTGACGGTACTGGCGTACGAGGATGACGTGATCGGCCGCGTCGATGCCCAGCACGAGGGCGATGTCCGGCGTCTCGAGCACGTAATAGGGATCGACGATGTGACCCGACGATGTCACGCAGTCGTCGGCACGGAGGCCGAGCCAGCGATCCTTCATGACGTGGTGGGATTTGCGGACTGTCCAACTCAGTGTCGAGATCATTGCTCTCTGCGGACCCGGGGTTTGTGCTTGCGGATATCCCCCCACGGTCATTGTGGATCTTCGCCGCTGAGGGACATGCGCGATGGCAAAACTGTCTCGTCTTTCGGCTCTGACTTCGATCGAGCTGCGACCGCGCGTTGCGCTGCCCTGGCTCAGCCGATAAGCCTCGCGGGGTCGTAGAGCCTCGCGCCGCGGATGTCACAGGTCGTAGGATGACGGGAACGAAACTCGCCATGGCATGCCGCGTCTGCGATGGACGCGATGTCGAGCTGTTTCTCGACCTGACCGATCAGCCGCACTGCAACCGCCTGATCCCGCCGGAACTCGCGGACCGCCGCGAGCCGCATTTTCCCCTGCGCGCCGGCTTCTGCCACGACTGCACGCTCGTCCAGATCGATCACACGATCCCGAAGGAGAGCATGTTCAGCGACTACCCCTACGTCTCGGGCACGACGAAGACGCTGGTGGAGCATTTCCGGCAGACGGCGGCCCGTCTCGTGGAGCGGTACGGCCTCGGGCCGCAGGACCTCGTCGTCGACATCGGCAGCAACGACGGCACGTGGCTGCGGCAGTACGAGCCCTTCGGCCTGCGCCGCTGCGGCGTCGAGCCCGCCTCGAACGTGGTGGAACTGGCCCGCGCCGCCGGCGTGCCGACGCTGAACCGCTTCTTCAACGCCGAGACCGCCGAGATCGTCCGCGCGCAGGACGGGCCGGCGAGCCTGATCACCGCCGCCGGCGTCTTCTTCCACCTGGAGGAGCTGCACAGCGTCGTGAAGGGCATCGTCACGCTGCTCAAGCCGGACGGCGTCTTCGTCGTGCAGGCGATCTACCTGGGCGGCATGATCGAGAACACCGCCTTCGACCAGATCTACCACGAGCACCTGTGCTACTACACGCTCCGCTCCCTGGAGCAGCTGTTCGCGCGCCACGGCCTGGAAGTCTTCGACGTCAGCGTCGTCCCGGTCCATGGCGGTTCCCTCGAGGCGCATGTCGGCTTCCCCGGCGCCCATCCGGTCAGCGACGCGGTCAAGCGCATGCGCGCCGACGAGGAGGCCCGCGGCTACGGCAAGTTCGAGACCTATGTCGGCTTCGCCGAGAACGTCCGCCGCCTGCAGGCGGCGCTGCTCGACCTGCTGGAGCGCATGCACGCCGAGGGGAAGACGGTCCACGCCTACGGCGCCCCGGCCAAGGGCGCGACGCTGCTCAACGCCTTCGGCATCGGCCCGCGGCTGGTCCAGGTCGCGGCCGAGAAGAATCCGCTGAAGTTCGGCCGCCTGATCCCCGGCGCCCGCATCCCGATCGTCGAGGAGGGCAGCGTGCCCGCGCCCGACGCCTACCTGGTGCTCGCCTGGAACTTCATCGACGAGTTCCTGGCGCGCGAGCGCCGCTACCTCGAGAACGGCGGCGCCTTCATCGTTCCGGTGCCGGAACTCAAGGTGATCACCGCCGCCGACCTGCCGAAGGCGGTCTGAGCGTGGCCATCCTCCCCTTGTCCGCGTTGCCCGACACCGTCGTCGTCGTCGGTGCGTCGGGCTTCGTCGGCCGCAACCTCGTCGCGCATCTCGCCGGCCGCGTGCCGCGGCTGATCGCGGTCAGCCCCTCCGGCCAGTCGGTGCCGGGGGCGACCGAGGCCGCGCGCTTCGACGCCCTGGAGGCACTGTCGGTCCCCGCCGACGCGATCGTCGTCAACGTCGCCGCGCAGCGCTACGACGCCGACAAGTTCGAGACGGCGCAGAGCGACCTGCTCACCGGCAACGCCGAGATCGCCAACCGCCTCTACCGGTTCTGCCTGACGAAGGGCATCCGCGAGGTGCGCGCGGCCTCGAGCGTCGCGGTCTACCCGGCGGCCCTCGATCCCCTCGACGACGCGCAGGCTGTCGACCTCAACGCGCCGCCCAACCGGAACGAGGCCTTCTACGCCTGGTCGAAGCGCTGGTCCGAGGTGATCGCCGACCTCCACGCCGAGCGCTACGGCATCCACACGATCAGCTTCCGCCTGAGCAACCCCTACGGTCCCCACGACTCGACGGATCCGCGCAAGGCGCACGTCCTGCCGGCCTTCGTGATGCGCGCGCTGGCACCGGGAGAGCGCTTCGAGATCAAGGGCAACCCGCTGGTCGAGCGCGACTTCATCTACGTCGGCGACGTCGTCGACGTGTTCGCCCGCTCCCTGGAGATGCGGGAGACGAGCGACGCGCTCAACCTCTGCCGCGGCGAGACCACGACCCTGCTCGACCTCGCCCGAACCATCCTGGAGGTGGCCGGGGAGGACCGGCCCGTGCACGCCCCCGACACGGCGACGCACGGCGTGCTCGCCCGCCGCTCGACCAACCGGCGGCTGCGGGAGCGCTTCGGGCTGTCGAGCTTCACGGGACTCGCGGACGGGCTGCGGCCGACGATCGCGTGGTATCGCGAGGCCTATCGCGGGGGGGCTGACCATGCCGGGGCCTGAGCGCGACATCGTCATCGGGGCGGACGGCTTCCTCGGGCGCAACCTCGTCCCGCGGCTCCGGGCCGAGGGCCGCGAGGTCGTCGGGATCGGCCGCGCGGCGGGCGACCTCTCCGACTGGGCGAATGTCGAGCGGGCGCTGCGCGCGGCGCCGCCGGCCGGCCGGATCTTCCACGTGGTGACCCGCCAGCGCACCGGCGCGGTGCAGTACGACATCCAGGGCGAACTCCTGGCGATCAACGCCCGGGTCCACCTGAACGTCCTCGAGGCCTGGCGGTTGTTCCAGCCGCAGGCCAAGCTCGTCTCCACGGGCTCGTCCTGCACCTATCCGGAATCGGCGGAGCCGCTCCCCGAGGCGCGGTTCGGCCAGGGACCGACGCATCCGTCCGTGATCGGCTACGGGCTCGCCAAGCAGGTCCTGGCGACGGGCTCGGCGGCCTACGCGCACCAGTACGGCCTGACCTTCCTGCACTGCGTGCTGGCGACCCTGTACGGACCGCACGACAACAAGGCCTCCGACCGCAGCCACTTCGTCGGCGCCCTGCTCGACCGCGCCGTGCGGGAGAAGGCGGCGGGCGCTGAGCAGTTCGAGGTCTGGGGCAACCCGCAGACCGTCCGCGAGGTGCTGTACGTCGACGACCAGATCGACGCGATCCTGGCGGCCGACCGGGCGTTCGACAACGAGATCCTCAACTGCGCCGCCAACACGCCCGTCACCGTCGAGGCGGTGGCGCGGGCGGCCCTGGCCGCGCTCGACTGGTCCGTTCCCCTGGTGAGCCCGCCCGGCTCGTTCCAGGGCGCGGCCTACAAGATGCTCGACTCGACGCGCTTCCTGGACCGGACCGGCTGGCAGCCGCGAACCCCGCTTGAAGAGGGCCTGAGCACGCTCGTCGCGGTTGAGTACGCCGTTCGTTGAGGCCGCCCCGTCGCGCTCGTCACGCCCCTAATCCATTGATGACGGACGTCGTCGAGAGCGTCACTGCTACGCCGTCCGTGCACACGCGAAGCTTGTATGTTTAACGCGTGTAGAAGTTGCCGTGCTGACAAGCTTCCATCCTGAGGCGATTTAGGCGTTTGGCCGAACTATTCCCCGGGTAGGGAGCCACTTAAATTCGGAATTCCACGGCGCCCGCCGGAAAAATTTCCGCGACCCGGGCTTCCTGTTCTCGTAGATCCCAAAGCCGGAGTTCTGCGTACTTAATTCGAAGGCTGACGCCCTGCGCGGCCACGTAGCAGTGCTCGAAGGCGAAGAGCACCGTGTCGAGCTTCGGTCGCGCGTCGCGGGGTTCCGCCTCGCCCCGCGTGCCCACCCCGGCCGGGACGTCCAGCGTGATCGCCGCGTGGCCGCTGGTGGGCATCGTGTCGAACGCGCTCACGAGCAGGGCGATCTCGTCATGGGTCAGCTTGAGGAGGAAGCAGTAGCGCTTCACCGACTCGAACGTGTCGCCGGTCTGGAACGCGCGCAGCAGCGTGATCGAGAAGGGGCGGCCCTCCTCCGGCAGGCTGCGCAGGTGCCGGGACGGTACCGAGCGCAGGGCCGAGATGTTCATGGTCTTGGCCGCCGACGGCTGCGCCACGCGGCCCTCGCGCCGTCCGTTCGTCCGGTAGTGCAGCAGCGGGTTGACACCCGAGGCCGTCACGTCGGGGTAGCGGATCAGGTAGGAGGTGCTGCTGAATCCAGGATGCGGATCGAGCCCGGCGGCGGAGCCGAACCGCAGATAATGCCGCACCGGATCGAGGCGGGTCTTGCCGCTCTGGTTGCGGAAGAAGGCCGTGTCGAAGTCCTCGGCGGGATCGCGGTTCTCGGAAGCGCCGCGCCAGACGTAGTGGAGGTAGGGATCGATGCCCGAGGCCGCCACGTCGCCGTTGTGCTTCAGGTAGTAGGCCGCGTCGAACAATCCCGGCACGCGCCCGATGACGACGCGCCGGAACGCCGTCGAGATCGTCCGGACCGCGGCCCGCTTGAAGGATGGCTGGCTCATGCGAAGACCGGCGCCTCGCAGAGGGAGCGGAGCTTCTCCGCGTAGGCCGTGGGTGAGCAATCCCGCGCCACCTGCGCCAGCCCGGCGCGCTGCAGCCGCCGCCAGGTCTCGGCATCTTCATGGAGCTGGATCAGCCCGGCGATGAAGGCGTCCGGGTCGCGCCAGTCCCGCGTCAGGTATCCGGAGCCTTCTGGCCAGCCGAGCTGTTCCGCCAGGATCGGCGTGACCAGACACGGGAGCCCCTGCGCCACGGCAGCGTGGACTTTGTGGGGCATCCCGGCGGCGAAGCGCGTGGGGGCGACGAAGACGCGCGCCCGATCGAGGAGCGGCGCCGGATCCGGGACCCGCCCCATCACGGTGACGTTCGGTGCCGAAAGGCGCGTGCGCAGATCCGGGGTGACCTGTCCGATGATGGTGAACGGCGCCCGCGGCAGGGCGCGATGGACGTCCGGCCAGACGGTGTCGAGGAACCAGATCAGCGAATCGACGTTCGGTGAATTCTCGTGTTCCAGCGACCCGATGAAGACGAAGCCGCTGCGGCCGTCGCGATCGGTGGTGCATTCCGGCTGCGACGCGAAGGCGTGGCCGAGCACAGCGGTGTTGCTCACGCCGTGGAACTGCAGCAGGCGCGCCTCCGCCTCCGAGACGCAGACGACGTGGTCGGCCTGCGCGAAGTTGCGGGTCTCCCGGCGCGCGGAGGCCGCCAAGTGCGCGCCGAAGCCGTACCCGTCCTGCAGCGTCCCCTCCAGGAAGGCCCGCAGACAGAACAGGGCTTCCGAATCGAAGATGATGCGGCTCCTCGCGAAATCGCGCAGCGCCATGTCCCGGTTCTGGAAGATCTGGCAGACCAGATCGATGTTGTGTGGGCGACTGACCCAGAGCACGTCGTAGTGCTCCTGCCGCTCGTCGAGCAGCCGCGCGAGCCCCGTACCCTCCTCGGCGTCCAGGATCTCGACGGTGTCGGGGAGGTCGCGGTACCGCTGCGCGATCTCCGGATCTGCGCGATAGACCGGATAGACGGTCACCTGATAGCCGAGCCGAGCCATGGTGGCGACGATGTAGTTCGCCCGCGGCATTCCGGCACCGAGGTCGATATGGGGCACGCCGTCGTCGATGTAGAGCACCTTGAGCGCCCATGCGTTGTGCGTGCGATCGCCGAAACGCGGTCCCGCATGCGGGAACAGCCATGACCGGTGCCGCTCGAGGAAGCGGACCCGGTTGCGATCGATCAGCGCCTCGACGTCGGCGCGGACCGGCGTCGTGGCATTCTCGAAGTGGATCGCGCTCGCCCGAGGCTGGTAGACGACGCGCCGCCCGGCCTGATGGCAGCGGACGCACAGGTCCGTGTCCTCGAAATAGGCCGGGGCGAAGAGGTCGTCGAAGCCGCCCAGCTCCTCGAAGAGCGCGCGCTCGACCATGAGCACGGCACCCGAGACGTAGCCGACTTCGCGCTGGAACGTGCTCTCCGCCAGGAGCGGGTTCGCGTTCCCGCGGCCGTAGGGATGCGTGATCTGCGCGTCGTCGCGGAAGAACGCGCCGCTCTCCTGCAGATACCCCCCCGGAAACACCAGGTGGGCTCCGACGATGCCGACGGTCGCGTCCGAGAACGGGGACACCAGGGCGCCGATCGCGCCGGGCATCAGTTCCACATCGGGGTTGAGGAAGAGGAGGTAGCGCCCGCGGGCTGCTGCGGCCCCCTGGTTGCACGCCGGGCCGTAACCGACATTCTCCGCGTTGCGGATGACCGTGGCCCCGTCGAGCAGGTCGAGCACATTCAGGGTTTCCGCGTCGGAGGCGTTGTCGACGACGATCAGCTCGAACGACGCGCCCGCGAAAGCCTGTTGCGTGGCGAGCCGATAGAGCGTCAGCGTCAGCAGATCGCGGGCATTGAGCGAGACGACAACGATCGAGACGAGCGGCGCCGCGACCGGCGGGAAGGCGATCCGGAGGCCGTTGCGCGCGATGGCGTTCCCGATGAGGCGCGCCTCCGCGATCGCGGCCAGCCTTCCGTAATGCGGATCAACCGCCTCGAGTTTCTTCATCACTGGGCATCAAGGCGGGGGTTGTGGGCCGGAGCGAGGCGGATCAGGCCCACGAGGTCGTCGCTGAGAAACAGCACCGCCTTCGGCCGGGACGGCACCTCGCGCGCTGCCGGAATCGGTGGTGCGGATCCGTCGATCTCAAGGGGCTCGAAGGTGAGGCTGGCGGGCACGGGTGTCAGCTCGCCTCGCGTCGCGGCAAAGGCGAGGCCGGGGGAGCGCGCCAGAGATGCGGTGCGAGTCAACCGCAACTCCCGTGCCCCCGCCCCGTCCCCGAGGAGGAAGGCCGCGGTCGCCCGCGACCGCGCGACGAGGAAACTCGGAACGCAGGTGACCAGCGTCAGCCCGTCGGCTTCGTACCCGATCAGGCGACCGTCCGCTGTCCAGTCTGCTTGGGCATCGCCGAGAGACCCGGCGATCGCCTCGCGGGCCGGTCGCGGGAGAGAGCGACGGTGGATCCATTCCGGCGAGAGGATGATCGGACCGCCGTGGAGGGCCGGAGCCGGGTCCGCGGACGGCAGGCTCGCGTCCGGTTCCGGGCTCACGAACCAGCGCCGCCGCTCCGACGGGTAGCCCGCGTCGCGGGCGGCCGCGGGTGAGGGATTCTCGGTCGCTACGAGAATGCCGCCGTTCTCGTCCGCGATCGGCAGGGAGCGCAGGGAGCGCTCCTCCCGCACGATGATTCCCGCTCCAACGGTGGTCGACACGTCCGGCGCTCTCGCAGCGGGCAGGCCCGTGCGTCGGGCCGGACCACGCGGCATCGCGTTCAGCCACGCGGCCTCGCAGGTCGCGGCCTTGGCGTTGTAGCGCGCGAGCAGATCCGCGCAGGCCGCGGTCAGCGCAGCGAGGGCGTCTGGATCGTCATAGAGGCGCAGGATCGCCGCGACGGTATCGGCCACACCGTCCAGTCGATGAGCGGAATGGTCGGTGTCAAAGCCCTCGAACGCGATCCGTGTGCCGATCACCGGCCGACCCAGCGACAGCGCCTCGGCGACCTTCATCTTGAGACCGCTTCCCATCAGCATCGGCGCGACCACCGCGTCGATGCCCGCGTAGAAGGTCTCGACCGCGTCGACATATCCGGTCAGCTGGACGCCGGGTAGGTCAAGTCCGTTCAGGCTCCCGCAGATCTCGCCGGCGATGACGAGAACGGGCAGGTCCGGCCGCCAGGACGCCGCCCAGCCGTGAGCGAATTTGCTGATCGAGAAGAGATTGGGATCGTTCCCGTGGCCGATGAAGCCGAACCGGGTCAGTCGGCCGGGTGCCCGGAACTTCGCGCGCTCGGCGAAGACCGGCGGGAGCAGGTACACGTCACGATCGACCAGGCCGCGGAAATAGTCGGCCTCCGCCGATTGGATCGCGAGGATCATGTCCGCGCGCGACAGGCCGGCGGCTTCCGACGCGCGGTCCGTATAGAAGAAATTCGGCTCGGCGCGGAAAGGCCGGTATTGGAGGTGCCGGTCCGCGAAACGGTCATGCGTGTCGATGATACGCAGCACCCCGTCCGGTACCGCCTCGAGGCACCGCGACAGGAACACGTAATTGACGACGATCGCGCACGTGTCGGCATTCCTCTCGAAATACCAAGCCACGAATTCGTCGAGCTCTAGCGGGCACCAGGCATCGATCGTGAAACCGCCCGTCCAAGTCTTCAGCGGGATCGGCGTCGCGGCCGGGATGCAGAAGACGCGATCGAAGGCAGCCGCCATCGCGGCCACATCCGTCGGTGGATGCTGCCCGAAGCGGCGATAGATCTGATCCTCGTGCTGAAGATAGGCCAGATCGATCGCGAAGCCGCCCCGTCGAAGCGCCTCGCAGGTCGCCGAGAGCCGTCGCCGATTGCCGGCGCTCATCGGTGCCGCGGGCATGGGTGTCACGACCAGGACGGCCGGCTTCCCCTCGATCGCCATGCGCTCACATCGCTCCGATCACGCGAGCCGCCGCGTATCGGCCGTTCCCGCTCAGGATGGCGCCGTCGGCGCGGTGCGCATTCAGCGGAATGGCCGTCGTGAGTGCGACCGCCGCCTGGCGCGACGCTTGGAACCGAACGGCGCTGAGCGAGCTGCAGGCGTAGCCGGCCGGCGACCGCAAGATCATGCAATCCGGAACGAAGTCAATTTTATTCACAAGCCAAGTATCGGCAGAATAGCCGCGTCTAATATCTAAATCGTTTGATTCTGTCTTGGTGAGGATCGCATCTAGTCCTGGCTTTAGTATAGGCATCAACGCATCGAATTTTGGGACGCTCTTTGATCCTAGTGCGGAAACAAAAGCCATTGCAGCGATAGAAATTTTATCGTACGATACAGGTGCATATATTGGATTTAAAATAACGTGTCTGTCGCCTGTATGTGTGCGCAGCGATACTGAGGATAAATCGGAGAAACCATCTGTATTCTGGGAGGCCAAAAAAAGAATACAACCTGGATCCGTAATTTTTTGTCCTGAAAACCCGGTAAATGACCACGCAAAAAGATCGACAGCCTTCGGGTAACGAATTTCAAGTGGTACTGCGCATGATCCAATCATCGGGATCTGTACAATGGCGAATTGATTATCAAGGTGAATAATAGATCCAAAAATTGATATGTCTGGCACTTGCATTACGACAGCAGACTCGGCGATCGATCGGAGAATGGGTTCCAGTCAAGTGACCTAATTTGTCAAAATGACAATTAACTGCTCTCAAAAATGCGTGGCAGGGACGGGGCGCACCTATCACATGCGTATCACATGAAACCCGAGTCGGCAGCAACAGGTTTAAAATCCTGCCTCGGGGCGGTGAGGGGCGGGTGGCAGGCTGATGCGAGCTGATCGCGTGAGTGATCCTCTATCGGCTTCGCGGTTCTCCCGCACTTTACGTGGATCAGGCAACGAGGAGTACGCGGCGGCGGAGCAGTCCATAGCTGGCGCGGCCGTACATAACGCATTTAAGCATCTTCAGCCGGCTGATCTGCCCTTCGGCCTGCGCGTTGGGCTGACCGATGTTTGGCAGATCGGCTGGACGGCGTTCATAGCGGCGGTGAATGGCAGAGCTGGTCGTGCCATAGGTCGGGCAACGCCCATGCACACGCCGCGCCTGGGCAAATACGACAAGATGACCGTCGTTCAGGATGACGCGCTCGATGGCGCAGCCCGGCTGGGATGAGGACAGGATCATCCACCCGGTGAACCAGCTCGTGCCATCCCCGTCGCCGCGACCGTTCCATGCAAAGCGCGGGAAAACCGCGAAGCCAGGAGACCATCACTCTCGAGATCGGCGGGCGGCGCGCCGCCGACGAGGCGCTCGACCGAGGGAATCCGGCGCGGGGACGGCGCCGGGTCGACGGCCTGAGGGGTGGGGGCGGGTCCGTTCATGTCAGGCCAGAGATAACCATCCCGCTGCACGGAGCCAGCCCGTCGACGCGCGGATAATGCGCGCAGGTTGTTCCGGTCCCGGCCCGACGGTAAGGGCAGATCCTGAAATCGGCGCCCGAGAGTCCATCGCACCCGCGCGGGGCGGGCTCGGCCACGCCAACCCCGCCGAGCCTTCTCGGGAGACGTCGCCATGTCCCGACCTTCGATCCAGATCCACCCGATGATCCTGTGCGGAGGGACGGGGACGCGGCTGTGGCCGGCGTCGCGGGAGAGCATGCCCAAGCAGTTCGCCCGGCTGGTCGACGCCGAGCGCTCGACCTTCCAGGCGACGCTGGCGCGCGTGTCGGACGCCACCGTCTTCGCGACGCCCACCGTCATCGCCTCGGCCGAGGCCCGCTTCATCGTCGCCGAGCAGCGCGACCAGCTCGGTCTCTCCGCCGACATCCTGCTCGAGCCGCAGGGCCGCGACTCCGCCGCCGCCGTGGCGGTCGCAGCCCTGCACGCCGCCGCCAGCGACCCGCAGGCCGTGGTGCTGATCATGGCCGCCGACCACGTCGTGCCCGACACGGCGGCCTTCGTGGACGCCGTGCAGCGCGCGGCCGCCGGGGCGCGCGCCGGCTACACGATGACGCTCGGCATCGAGCCCGACCGGCCGGCCACCGATTACGGCTACATCCGCCGCGGCGAGCCGATCGCCGAGGCCCCGGGCGCGGCCCGCGTCGCCCGCTTCGTCGAGAAGCCCGACCGGGCCGGCGCCGAGGCGCTGATCACCGACGGCGCCCTGTGGAACTCGGGCTACTTCCTGTTCCGCGCCGACCTGATGCTGGCCGAGCTGGAAGCGTTCGTCCCCGAGGTGCTGGCGGCCGCGCGCGCGGCCCTGGAGGCGGCGGTGACCGACCTCGACTTCGTGCGCCTCGACGCGACGGCCTTCGCCCAGGCGCCGAAGATCTCGATCGACTACGCGGTCATGGAGCGGACCGCCCGGGCCGGCGTGCTGCCGGTGTCGTTCGCGTGGTCGGATGTCGGCACCTGGGACGCGGTCTGGCAGGTGCTGGACCACGACGAGGCCGGCAACGCCGTGCGCGGCCGGGTGTCGCTGATCGGCACGAAGAACAGCCTCGTGCACAGCCAGGGCGAGGGCCTGACCGCGGTGGTGGGCCTGGAGGACGTGGTGGTGGTCTCGACCCCCGACGCGGTGCTGGTGGCCTCCAAGGCGCATTCGGGCCAAGTGAAGGAGCTGGTCGGCGCGCTGCGGGCCCGCGGGGAGCCGGAGGCGGACGCGCATCTGCGGATGTACCGGCCCTGGGGCTGGTACCAGCGGATCGACATCGGCGAGCGCTTCCAGGTGAAGCGGATCCAGGTTGTGCCGGGCGGGCGGCTGTCGCTGCAGAAGCACTACCACCGGGCGGAGCACTGGGTGGTGGTGCGCGGCACCGCCGAGGTGACGATCGACGAGCGGGTGGTGCTGGTCCACGAGAACGAGGCGGTCTACCTGCCGATCGGGTCGATGCACCGGCTGGCCAACCCGGGCAAGATCCCGCTGGAGCTGATCGAGGTCCAGGTCGGCTCCTACACCGGCGAGGACGACATCATCCGCGTCGAGGACATCTACGGACGCTGAG